>QHYR01000355.1 GCA_003223315.1 Acidobacteriota bacterium
GTGACGCCGCCAGTCCCACCAGGAAAGCCGCATGCGTAGAATGTGTAGCGAAAGCGGCGGCAAAAACGGGAGCGAGCGTGGAGACCGATCCATCCATCAGGCCCGCCAACCCAGGCTGGACAATCTGGAGGAGAAAAAGCTTTCTCTGGGCCTCTTTTTCGCGTCCGCCGGCGCCTTTCCCTCGTGCGCTCTCGGTCAATTCTTCGGCCTTGTTTTGGTGCGAGCGCTCTTCCTGCGCGAGATCGTCAAGAAGGCGGCGGATGCTGGCATCGCTGGTCCGGGCCGCCGCCCGCTCATAAAACTGTCCTGTTTCTTGCTCTATGGAGCTGGCCGCGCTCCGGGCCGCTTTTAGACTGAGAGGCCGTCGGAGCCAGACGGGCCGGCGTTCGACGAAGCCCTTTACGTCCTGGCGTCGAATCAGGGGAATGTGTTCGCCAAATTTTTGTTGATAGAGGTTCTGCAGGCGCCGCCGATGGCTGGATTCCTCCGTGCGCATTTGCTCGAAGACAGCGGCGGAACCAGGAAAGCTCTCCCGCAGGCCATGCGCGAAATCGGCAAAGATACGCTCGTCTTCTTCTTCCAGCGATATCGCCAGGGCCAGGATCTCGGGTTCGGTTAACTCATTGAAGTTTCTCATGTCAAAGTTTTCATTGTGTCAGGATGGGCAGGCAGAGCGGCCGCTCGACGTGAAAGTCGAGTCGTCCGATTTCTTCGAGCGCGCGATCGAGCAAGGAGCTGCTGCAGGCTTCGAGCGTCATAATGAAGGGCAAGGCGGAGTGAGGATACCCGGGTTTTTGCAACAATGCGTCAATACTGATTCCAAACCTGGCGAATACCGCAGCGACTTCGGCCACGATGCCGGGCCTGTCTCGCACGATGAAGCGCACATAATGCGGAACCACGAAATCGCCGCTCACCGATTGCGGATCCTCCGCGAGCTCTCCCGTATCTGCCGGAGCGGCATTGGATTGCCGCGCGATCACGTAGAGATCGGAGACGATCGCGACCGCCGTCGGATCGCCGCCCGCGCCGAAGCCAGAGAGGACGATCGGTCCGGCGAATTCGCCGCTGGCGATCACCAGGTTCTGATTCCTCTGCACGTGCGCGATCAGCGAGGCCAGCGGAACAAGCGTCGGCCGGACGGCCGCCAGCAGGCGCAGGCCATTTGCCGTGTTTTTCTGCGCGATGGAAATCTGCCGGATGGTGCAGTTTAGCTCGCGCGCGTAGCCGAAATCGACGGCTTCGACAGGAGAAATCGGCGCGCAAGGAATTTGTTCGCTGCGCACGTTCACACGCAGCCCGGCCTGCGTCAGGATCACCAGCTTGGCCCGCGCGTCGTAGCCTTCGACGTCGCTGGTGGGATCGGCTTCGGCAAAGCCGAGCTCTTGCGCCTCCTTGAGCGCGGAATCAAACCCGGCCCCTGTTGCCTCCATTTTCGTGAGGATGTAGTTGCAGGTGCCGTTCAAGATCCCGGCGATGCGATAAAGCCGGTCGCCGGCGAGCCCTTCCTGAATGGCAAGGATGGCGGGAATTCCTCCCGCCACTGAAGCGCCGATTTGCAGTTGCCGCCCCGTCTGCCGCGCCAGGCGCAAAAGTTCCGGGCCACGTTCCGCGATCAGAAGCTTGTTTGCGGTAACCACGGATTTTCCCGCGCGGAGCGCCTTGCTCACCCATTCGCCCGCCGGTTCGAGACCTCCAACCACCTCCACAAAAATATCCGCATCGGAGGCCAGCACGTCTTCGATTTTATCCGTCCAACGAACCTGCGCCGGAATCCAGTCGACTTTCTTGCGTGCGACGTTGCGGTTGTAAATGTGCGTGAGTACGAATGGACTGTGCGGATTCTGCGATAGCAACTTGGCCACCGAGCGCCCGACCGTACCGAAGCCCACGAGCGCGATTTTGAGCTTCCTGCCGGCGGATGCGCGCTGCTCGGGCGCAATTTGCTCGGCAACTTTCGATTCCGGGCGTGGCGCCACCGATTCTCACCTCTTGCTGAATTGCGCACAAAAAACGCTGGGCAGGAAGTTAGCAGGGAATTTCCGCCAGAGCAAACCGCCGCGCGCAAACCGCCGCGCGCCGTCCGGCACGGGCGCTCGATCTGTTGGCCGCGATGGTGGCCGTATTGCCGCCCGTCAAAAGATGGTAAAGAACTCGACGCGCCAGGAACTGATCAGGCGAAGCGCCATTCGCACTGCTCACATGACGAGCGTGGCTACACCAGTTCCCATAAGCGCGGTCGCCCAGATCAGATCCACGTTGAACCACGCCTTTCGGAGCACACCAATGCCGAGCTTTTCAAATACCAGTAGTGCGACCGCAGCACTCACCAGCAGGTACGAGGCGGCGTGCACGGCGGTGGCAATCACGGCAGCGGCGAATGTGCCAGACGCAAGAAAGCTTGCACCTGCGGAACCATGTGCTGCACTAGACATCCCCATAAAGATCGGCAATACCATGAGTCCAGCCCCATGAACCGAAGCCACCAGGAAGGACCACAGTGTCAATTCGCCCATGCCCACACGCATTCCGGCCCAGCGCAGATGGGGATGCCGGACCAGAAATCGCAGGCCAACACCGATCAGGATTGCGGCCACCGCCCAGCGAAGATAGTTCGGAGACACCGTGAGGCCCGCGAGTGCCGCAATGACAATCACGGCAAGGATGGCCAGGGCGTGCCCCGCGGCGAGCGGCATCAGCGCGCGAAATACAGCACCGCGCCGGTGCTCTTGCAGCCCCAGCGCGACAGCAAATAGCCAACCCATTGCCGGGTTAATGCCGTGGAAGGCGCCGAGCACGAGCAGGGCCACCCACGATCCCGCGTGCACACCCGTCACAATTCCTCACGAGAAGCAGAACGAGTCTGAGGAAGAATCGCCGCCTTCCAAGCGGACCTGATGCGGCCGCATGGAATCCAATTGCAGGAACAGCTTAGGGTCGAGACGCATGCCACCGTTAGGATTGATGTCGAGCTTGGCCAGCCAGCCGCGAACGCCATCGGGATAGAACTGCTCGTCCCAGCTGCGGTAGAGGGAATTGGTCAAGTAGACGCGACGTCCGTCCCGGCTGATCTCCACCATCTGTGGTCCGCCATTCAGAGGCACATCGGGATAGCTAGTGTGCGCTTGACGCCGTACGATGCCGCCCAACTTTACCGAACCGGTCTGCACGGGCCGAAAAGGGTCCGAAACGTCATATTGCAGAAGTTCGCCCGTGCCCCAGCAGGAAACGTACAAGAACCGGTCGTCCAAGGAGAGGTTTATGTCCGTGACTAAAGGCGGTACTGCTTTGAAACCCTGGAGCAGCGGCGGCAATTGCCCGGGG
>QHYR01000354.1 GCA_003223315.1 Acidobacteriota bacterium
AAGGCGCTGCCCGTCGTTACATCATGTCCGCGGCCGAGGCAAGCCTGAAGCGGCTGCGCACACACTGGATCGACCTGTACCAGATTCATTTTCCCGATCCTGCGACGCCCATCGAAGAGACCCTGCGAGCCCTCGACGATCTGATGCGCGACGGCAAGGTGCGCTATATCGGCTGCTCGAATTTTGCCGCTTGGCAGCTCGTTGACGCGCAGTGGACCGCCCAGCACCATAATCTGCACGCCTTTGTTTCCTGCCAGAATGAGTACAGCCTTTTGGTCCGCAGCGTGGAGCGCGAACTCCTGCCGGCCATGCAGAAATTCGGTCTCGGCATGCTGCCGTACTTTCCGCTGGCCAGCGGGCTGCTCACG
>QHYR01000262.1 GCA_003223315.1 Acidobacteriota bacterium
CCCAGCGTGCGCTGGCTCTGGCTGGCACTGGCGATATTGGCAGCCGATCGCGCCAGTAAATTTGCCATCGAGCGGCTCACGCCCGAGGGCTTTCGGCGGGCTCTCGTACCCAATTTCGCGGACCTGGTCCATAGCGTAAATCCGGGAATCGCTTTTGGTCTGTTTTCAGAAAGTGCTTCCAAGTGGATCTCTCTTCTGTTGGCGCTAAGTTCTGCGGCGGTGATCCTGCTGCTCGTCTGGCTGCTTTTCGCGGGGTATACAGGCCGTGTCGAAAGCCAAATTGGTGTGGCATTGATTGCCGGAGGAGCGGCCGGAAATCTCCTGGATCGGCTGCTCCATGGAGGCGTCACGGATTTTTTGGAATTGCGCGCCGGCAATTTTCGCTGGCCGGCTTTCAATCTGGCCGATTCCGCAATTACCATCGGAGCAGCTCTGATCATTTTTGAGCTTTTGAGTGGCGAAAAGCATGCAAGCAGAGCCCGGTCGTAATTCCGGCGGAACCTTCCCCGAAGAGCAAGTCGTCTTGCGCCGTTTCACAGCATCCGCGGAAGATGCCGGCCGCCGCCTCGATCTCTACCTCGCCTCACGCCTTCCCGATCTCAGCCGCACCCGCATTCAAGAGTTGATCGACCAGGGCCGCGTTCACATCAGCGAACGTTTGGCCCGGCGCGCACAGCGCGTCATGCCCGGCGACATCATCGACATCGAAATCCTCCCGCGTCCTCCGCTGCGAGCAGCGCCGGAAGAGATTCCCCTCGACGTGCTCTACGAGGACGAGGATGTGATCGTGGTGAATAAGCCGGCGGGAATGGTCGTTCACGCCGGGGCCGGCGCCGCTCGGGGCACCCTGGTGAATGCCTTGCTGCATCATTTCGGCAGACTGTCGACTCTGGGAGGAAACCTCCGTCCCGGAATTGTGCACCGCCTTGATCGTGGCACTTCCGGCGCCATGGTGGTGGCGCGCAATGACGTTGCCCATCGCCTTCTGGCGGAGCAGTTCCGATCGCGCGCGGTGAGCAAGACGTACGTCGCTTTGCTCCACGGCCGGATGTCCCGCGATGCTGGAACGATCGACCGGCCAATCTCACGCGATCCGCAACGCCGCACGCGCATGACGGCGCGACTCGGCCACGGCCGCGCTGCCCAGACGGACTGGCGGGTGCTGCTGCGCCTGGGAAATTTCAGCCTGATGGAGGCGGAACCGCGCACCGGGCGCACGCATCAGATTCGCGCGCATTTTGCCGCTGCCGGGCATCCGCTGGTGGGCGACACGCTATATGGCGCGCCGCGTCAGGTTCGCGCTGGAGGAGTCTCTCTCAACCCGCTGGGAAGAGTCTTTCTGCACGCGGCTCGCTTGAGTTTCGCGCACCCGCGTACAGGCGCAACCATTGAAGTACGAGCGCCACTCGATCCCGGACTGCGCGAATATTTGAAGGAACTGGCCCAAGCTGCCGATGTGTTACCGCGAAGGGTTGACGCCGCTTTGCGCCGGTACCTATAATTCAGACAATGCGTGTTCGCATTACCCTCGCAATTCTGGCAGCGGCGATCTTGTGTTCCGCAAACCTGCAGGCTCAGCAGCCCCAGCAGCCGTCCCCGCCGCCTGCGCCTCCCGTCGAACCTCCCTACACCTCGGGGCAGTCTATTCGCCAAAATGTAAACCTTGTGGATGTCTTGTTTACCGTCCTGAACCGGCAGAACAAGATCGTGGCGGACCTGAACAGCGAGAATTTTCGTGTTTTCGACGATGACGCGCCGCAGCAAATACGCTTTTTCAACCGGCAGACGGACATGCCCCTGCGCGTGGGCTTCCTGCTCGACACTTCCAATAGCATCCGCGACCGCCTCAAGTTTGAGCAGGAGGCGGCCATCGATTTCCTTTATAACGTGATCCGGCGCGAGAAGGATCAGGCGTTTCTGATGACCGTGGACGATGAGCCGGAGTTGGTTCAGGGATTCACGGGTGACCTCGACGTTCTCCGCGAGGTCATCCTGAAGCAACGCGCCGGGGGCGGGACGGCGCTTTATGATGCGGTCTATCAGGCTTGCCAACAATTGCTCAAGCTTCCGCCATCGGTCGGCGATCCCGATAAGGACCTGCGTCGCGTACTGGTGGTCATCAGCGATGGCGACGATAATTTGAGCCGCCACTCGCGCGGACAGGCGCTGGAAATCGCGCAGCGCGCAGGCATCGTCATTTACAGCATCAGCACCAGCACCAACTGGATCCTTCCCGATCAGGAGGCCCGCGGCGACCTCTCCAACCGGAAATACATGAAGGACGAAGGAGACAAGGTTCTGCAGCAGTTTTCGGATGAAAGCGGTGGCCGCGCCTTCTTCCCCTATCGCGTGGACGATCTGGCCCAGTCGTTTGCCTATATCGGAACCGAACTGCGCAGTCAGTATTCGCTTGCTTACGTGCCGGTCAGGCCGGCCGATGGCAAATTCCACAGGATTCGCATTGAGGTAAACGCCAAGGGCCTTCAGGTGCGCGCGCGCAGGGGCTATTTCGCCCTCCCTCCCGAACGTAGCGCTTCCTCAGCTTCGACCCGCTGAATCAGCTCTTAATTTTTCGGGGCGTAGTAGCCGCGGCGGGTGAGTGCGTCCAGATCTTTGCGCGTTGTATCTGTCTTGATCTTGCGGTAGCCTCCATCGTGGGCAGTATTGCTGGAATAGTAGCCGACGGTGTACTGGCTGCGCAGTTCCTCGCTGATCTGATCGAAGGCCTGCTGCAGATTTTTCTCATTCCGAACGACGATCGTGCGGCCGCCGGTCTCGTCCGTCAATTTCTTGGCCACACTCTCATTTCCCCCGCCGAATCGTGCATCACCGATGAGCAGGATGTGCACCACGGTATCGGTGCGCTGCGCAGCCTCGATGGCGTCTTGAAGTTTCAAGGTGCTGCCTTCGTCTTGGGCGTCGGTGAGGATTACCAGGGCCTTGCGCCCGGCTTCTTCCGCAAGTTTCTCGTGACAGGCGGCGTAGACGGCGTCGTAAAAGACGGTGCCCGGTATCGTCTGCGCCAGGGGCCCTTGCGCGCTAGGCGCGTTGATGCGCGTGCGATTGATGGCGCGATCGAGCCTGCTCTGATCGTCGGTGAGATCGGCCAACAGGTCTGAATCGGTGTCAAAGCTGACCACCATGGCGAGATCGCCCTTGCGCAACACGCGGGAGAGGAAGCGCACGGCGGCTTCCTGTTCGGCGCCGAGCATATTTGTTTCGCTGCCGCTGGTGTCGATCAGAAGGCCCAGGGTGATCGGCAAGGTCGATTCACGGGCAAAAAAGGAGATCTTCTGCTCCGTTCCGTCTTCCGTCACCTTGAAGTCGCTCTGCTCCAGGTTGGAGATGATCTGCTTGGTTTTTTTGTCGCGCACCGTAACGAACAGATTGACCAGATTGACTTGCACGCGAATGCCCTGCTGCGGCGCTTCCGACTTCTGGCTCCCCCGGAGAGTGGGCTGGCAGAAGAGCAGCAGAGCAGCCAGTGCCCCGGCGAAAAGTTTGAGGCTGACCTGTTCCGACCTCATCGTATAATCTCCATTGGATTTGGCTTGTCCTTACGATGCGCCATCGCCTCATGAAGGATGCGCGCCAGATTTGGTCCTCGTTTCGAAGACTGAGATCACTCTGGAATTGTCGGTCCGTGAGTCTTTCGCGTCAACCCGCTGTCTCGATCCTGATCATCGCGCTCAGCGTGTTCCTGGCGAAGGCTGCGCAAATTAGTCCTGTCGGAACACCGCAGCAGCCGCAGGTGCAAGAGCAATCGTCCGATCCACGCGCTAGGATTCGCAGCACCGTTGAATTGGTTGTCGTGCCGGTGACCGTGAAAGACTCCAAAGGCAATCTTGTCGGCGATCTTCGCAGGGATGAGTTCCGCGTTTTCGAAGACGGTGTGGAACAACAGGTCTCGCTCTTTTCCACTGACGCCTTTCCTCTTTCCAGCGTGGTCCTGCTGGATGACGACCTCAAGCCTAAGGCTGCCGGGCAATTGCAGAAGAGTCTCATCGCCATTGCCGGCGCCTTTAGCGAATCCGACGAAGTAGCCCTGGCCAGGTTCGCATCGTTCTTCACGCCGGTCATGGAGTTCACCCAAGACAACGATCGTTTAATGGCTGAACTCAAGCGGCTCGTTTCTGGCGACGAATCCTTTCCCGATCCGGAATCGACTGCACCTCATCCGACGGCTGGCGATCAGCCCATTCCCGGGGCGCCCACTACCCCGCAGCAGCCCGTGGCCGACAAGAGTACGAAGCACCTGGATGACGCCCTCCACGCCGCCGCCGAAGTCTTGCGCGGGCGCGATCGCGAACGGCGCAAAGTAATCATTCTCGTCTCCGACGGAGTGGATGCCAGGAACAACACCTATGACTATGAGCAGACCTTGGCGCTGCTGCTTTCTTCAGACGTATCCGTCTATGCCATCGGCACCGATGCCGCATTGCTGCGCCGTGGCGCCAGCCCGCTTTCTCGTTATGCGCGCGCGACCGGCGGTGACACTTACTTCGTCAATAATGCGCCGGCGCTTTCACGTGCTTTCGCTCAGGTAGCCGAGGAGGCGCGTCATCAATACACGTTGGCCTACGTACCCGCGGGCACCGATCGCGCCCAGAATTATCACTCCATCGAAGTGCGCGTGCGGCGGCCGGGTTTGGATGTGCTTTCCCGCGACGGCTACTATCTCGTTCGGCTCCCTTGAGGTTGGCATCCAGCACGGAACTTTCCCTTGACATCAACAGCGACGAACCGTATAGAAAGAATGACGGTGCGGTCTCGCGTGAAAGAGAGTCCGCGAACGCACACAGATCCCAGGGGGGAGAAGCCTCTTCATAGAGGCAATGCGCGGTAAGGCGGAAGAGGGGGCCCGAACCAGCCCATCTTGCTCTTCCTGTTGGTTTGAGGCGGGACGCTACGGGGCGTCCCGCTTTTTTTGTGTCCCAATTATTTCTGTTGCAGGAAGGAGCGAACCGCTCCTCGTTCCACGTCATCCCCCGCCTCAATTTTCAGCCACCGAGATTCGTGGGCAGGGCACAGAAAGCGAAATTCACAATTCTTGCAAATGTAACCCGGGCGGGCGGGGAACTCGCGTGCGCGAATATCGGCAGCCACTTCCTGGATCGTGCCGCGCACCTCTTGAAGCTGGCTTTCCTCGCGCGAAGCGGAGACACACCCGTTGTCCTGCAGGTTGTAATAAATCAGCCGGACGGGCGTCACCTCGAGCACTTCACGAGCCGCCCAGGCGTAGATGCTCAGTTGCAGGTCTTTCTGAGCGTGAGTCTCTGATTTCGGCTTTCCGGTTTTGTAGTCGATGATTTCAACTTCACCGGGAGCAATGCGATTGATCTGGTCCATGCGTCCGATCAACTCCACGCCATTCTCGCATTGGATGGCGAAGCGCCTTTCCTGCGCGACGACGTGGACTGCCGCGCCCACATTGCTCGCATAAAAAGCCCGCAGTTGCCCGATGCCGTCATTCAGGTAAAGTTCTTCCTGGTGGTCATCCTCGAAGGCGGCCGAGGTCCACTCGCGCCGCAAGATCGTCACCACTTCCTCGAAGCTGAGCCGCAGGCCCTTGCGCAACGCGGCGATAAACTGGCGGATCGTCGTGTGCATCACGTTGCCGAAAGTAGTTGCCGCGCTCGGGCCGCTCCGTATGCCCCAGACGTTGCTGAACAGGTATTTCTGCGGGCACTTTTGATACGTCTCGATGGCCGAAGCGCTCAATTGCAAAGGTTCGAAAACCGGCGGGCGGTATCGCTCGGCCCATCGCGCGATGAGCGAGTAAATTCGCGGTTGGCCGGCAGCTTCCGGAAAAAGACCCTGGTCCGTAGGCGTTTGCAACCGCGCCGTCGCCAGGGGGGGCGAAACCGGCGCAGCCTGTTCCACATTTTGCCTCGCCACGTGAGGAGCGCTCAGAATATCTTCGAGGAAGACGGATGGCCGGGAGCGCTTATGCACGACGGTGGTCAGGGTGAGCCGCTCGCGCGCCCTGGTGATCGCCACGTAGAACAAGCGCCGCTCCTCCTGAATGTGGAAATCGCCGCGCGGCAATTCTTCTTTCATGAGCGCTTCCGGAAATTCGAGCACAGCGCCTCGCGGCGCCATCGGAAAGCCCCGGTGCGTCAGCCGCAAGACAAACACGTGATCGAACTCCAGCCCCTTCGCGGCGTGCACCGTCATCAGTTGAACAGCATCGCCGGATTCCTGTTCCAGATTGATTTGCCCGCTGGCCTGCGCGAAGTAATCCAGATATTCGACAAATTCCGGCAGCCGGGACGTTTCGCTCTTGGACTGCTGCCATTCGCGAATAAATTGCGCCAGTCGCCGGAGGTAAGGCTGATCCGCGGATCGCGTACTGAGCGGGAGCTCCAGCCATTGGGCCACAGCATCAAAGAGATCCGCCGCGTCTGTCCTCTCGCTTTGTGCGCGCAGCTCGGTCAAGCCGGCGATGAGATCGTTGGTGGCAGGCGCACGGCCGCTGAAAGGCAGTTCCGCCTGGGGCGCCCGAAGCGCATCCCAGAGCGAACTCCTGGATTTGGCCGCGCGTTCGCAAAGTCGCACCAGCTCCGCGGGTTCAAGTCCCCAGGCCGGCGCGGCCAGCACGCGCGCGCAGGCAATATTGTCCGCAGGATTAACGATCAAGCGCAAATAGGCGAGCAGATCGCGTACCAGCGGGTGATCCAGGATCGAGAGGTTGCGGATCACGAACGGTATGCCGCGTTCTTCGAGCGCGTTAACCAATTCCGCGCGATGTCCATGAATGCGATAGAGGGCGACGAACTTCCGCCAGTTCAAGCCCGCCGCGTGCAGTCGGTCGATTTCGGCGGCAATCCAGCGCGCTTCATCCTGCGTGGAGGCAAATTCCACGATGCCAACTTTTTCGCCCTCGGGTTTGTGCGGCAGCAGTTCCTTCTTGGGCACGAGAGGCGAATGGTCGATGAAGGCGACGACCTGAGCAGCGGTGCGCAGGATGCGCGCGGTGGACCGGTAGTTATCGACGAGCGGCTGGACAAATCGCGAGGCCCCCGCGCCATCGCTGCGCGGAACGCCCGCGAAGCGCTCCAGAAAAACCGTGAAGCTCCCGAACGAAGCGCCGCGGAAGCGATATATCGCCTGGGCGTTGTCTCCCACGGCGACGACGTTGCGATGATCCGCCGCGAGCTGCCCGAGCAGCTCGATCTGGGCGATGTTGGTGTCCTGGAATTCGTCCACCAGGATGTAGCGATAACGCTTGCGAAGCGCGGCGGCAAACGCCGGATCGCTGCGAAGCAAATGGACGGCGTCGAGCAATTGCATGCCAAACGTGAGCAAGTTGCGCTCGCGAAGCAGATGGTCGCTGGCTCGATAGGCCCGCGCGATTTCCCGTTGTTCCGCAATTCTCTCCTCGCGCACCCTCCGTTCGTCTTCGGCAAGCCCGTGTTTCTCGCGCGTGTAACTTTCAGCCAACGATTCCGTGTAACGCTCGTAATCGTCCGGCGTAACCAATTCATCCTGGCAGCGCGAGAAAAATTTCACAAAATCGCCGAGGAATTGGCCCGGCTCGGCCAGCCGGCGATAGCGCTCCAGCGCCAGAACCGAAAGATTCCGGCGCAGGAGAATCCAGTGATCCACGTCGTCGAGCGTCTGTAAGCTGGGATTGCGCTCGACGAGCAGCGCGTTGCAGAAGGCGTGAAATGTGCCCACGAAAACGCCGCGGCCGCGTTCGCCGGCTGCACGGATCACGCGATGTTTCATCTCGCCTGCGGCCCGATCCGTGAAGGTCAGGGCGAGAATGGCCTCGCCCGGCAGCTTCGGATTCGATTGCAGCAGGTAGCGGATTCGCTCGGTGATGACGCGAGTCTTGCCGGTGCCCGCCCCCGCGACCACCAGCAGCGGTCCTTCGGCATGGCGCACGGCGGCGCGCTGCTGGATATTGAGTTCCTCGCCAAACTCCGCCGCCGGCGCGGCTAGCTCGAAGAGATTCGCCACGCCGTCATCCTAGCTGATTTATCCGCAGCGCGCACGAAACTCCGTGCCGTACTGAGTCAGTTTCCGGTAAGAGGGACTTACCAGGAACTGGCCCGAGTCGAGAATCGAGCTTTTCGGAAAATGCCCCTCGGCCGAGGCAGCCGCCTTCCTGGCTTTTGCGAGCCCAGCAGGCTGAGGAATCCTAATTGCTCAAGTTATTCTTGATTTGCACCCTGGCGCCAGGCACCAAACGCACTTGACCGTCGGTCACCACGGTCTCGCCGGGTTGGAGCCCCTTGTCAATGACCGCTTGTCCTTCGACGCTACGGCTCGACGCCACCGCACGAGGCGCGACAGTGCCGTCCGCCTGGACCACGTACACAAAGGACCCTTGCTGGCCCGCTGTGATGGCCTGAGAGGGAATCACGATGGCGTTTGATTGCTCTGCAAGCGTCATTAGAGTGTTCACGTACAAACCTGGCCAGAGAGTGTTACTGGAGTTCTCGAATAATGCCCGCACCCGAATCGTTCCTGTCGTCGTGTCTATGGCGTTGTCTACAAACACGAGCTTTCCTACTTCTGGCCGGCCCGAACTGTTGGGCACGGTTGCTTCGACGCGCAGCGGCCTCACGGTCAAATATTTTTTGATGTCGGGCAGATACTCTTGAGGCACCGTAAAGTCAACGGGGATCGGGGAGAGCCGTTTGATGACCACAATCGGCACGTCGGCGACCTTCACCAGATTTCCCGGCTTAACGAGCACTGCGCCGGTGCGTCCATCCATCGGCGAGTAAATCTTGCAGTACTCCAGATTCAACTGCGCCGTGTTGAGCTCCGCCTCGTCCGCAGCGACCGTGGCCTCGGCCGCAGCCGCCGCGCTGGTAGAGGCCTCCGCATCCGACGGGGATACCACTCCGTCGCTGAGCAGCTTCGAAATGCGCTGCGCCTGAGCCCGCCTGTTTGCGGCGACGGCTTGGTCTCGCATAAGTGTCGCTTGCCTTTGCGCGAGCGCAGCTTCGTAAGGCCGCGGATCAATGGTAAAAAGCAGTTGGCCCTTATGAACGAAGTCGCCCTCTGTGAAATGCACTTCAAGAAGTTCGCCGGCTACCTGGGCTTCCACGGAGACGGTGTAGCCTCCGACGTTGCCGATGGCAGTCAGCTGCACCGGCATGGCTCTTTGGGTGACTTTCGCCACCACCACGGGAACAGCCGTCGGCCGGGGCGCAGGCGCCGCTTGCTCCTTCGAACACCCAGAGGCCGCCAGAAAAATGAGAAAAAACGTGGCCCAGAATCCGAGTTCAGACCCGAACAGGAATTTCGATTTCGATCTTGCGAGCACAGTAGGATGACCGTCCATTGACCTGTTTTGGCTTGCTTTATTACCGGGAGGCCCGCCACATCTGGTCCGCAATTCTGTGTTTTAGACGCGCTTCGTTTGTCCTGCGTTTCACCCTCTGCGCAGCCGGGCGAATGCGGCTGAGCGCGTTTTCACTCTGCCCCCCCAACGGCATTACCGGAAACTGACCCACCTACCCCGCGCCGCTAAAATTGACCGCGTTGCGCGCCGCGCTATACTGAACGCGTTAGCCCACGCGAGTCGGTGCGATAGCCCGCGAGGAGTGCCTTATGCAACAGTCAGACCTCCGCCAGCCCGTCATCTTGAGCGCCGTACGTACTCCGGTGGGTAAATTTCAGGGAGCGCTCTCGTCCTTTTCGGCCACGGAACTCGGCGCTCGAGTAGTCGCCGAAGTCACCCATCGCGCGGGTATTGAGCCGGACACAGTAGACGAAGTCATCATGGGCAACGTCCTACAGGCGGGACTGGGACAGAATCCGGGGCGGCAAGCGGCCCTGCGGGGAGGATTACATCCGCGCGTCGCCGCCATGACCATCAACAAAGTTTGCGGCTCGGGCCTCAAGGCCGTCGCGCTGGCTGCGCAGAGCGTGATGCTCGGCCAAAGCGATATCGTAGTCGCCGGCGGAATGGAATCGATGTCCAATTGCCCCTATTTGCTGCCGGAGGCGCGCGGCGGCTATCGCATCGGCGATCGTCAAGTCATCGATTCCATGATTCACGATGGACTCTGGGATGTTTACGAAGATTTCCACATGGGCATGACCGCGGAACTGGTCGCGGACAAATACAAAATTTCACGCGAAGAGCAGGATAAGTTCGCTCTCCAAAGTCACCAGCGGGCGGTGCAAGCGATGAATTCCTGCTTTGTCGAATCTCAGATTCTGCCCATCGACGTGCCACAGAAAAAGGGCGAGCCGGTTGTGCTGAGACGCGATGAGTCGCCGCGTCCCGACGCCTCGCTCGAGGCGCTCGCCAAATTGCGGCCGGCATTCAAAAAAGACGGCACCGTCACTGCCGGCAACGCTCCAGGCACCAATGACGGCGCGGCCGCCGTGGTCGTCACCAGCGAAGACACTGCGGCGCGGCTCGGAAAAACGCCTATGGCGCGCATCGTCGCCCAGGCTGTCTCCGGGGTCGAACCGAAGTGGGTGATGATGGCGCCGGTGGAAGCGGTGGAAAGACTTCTGCGCAAGACGGGATGGGATCGCGATCGCGACGTGGACCTTTACGAGCTGAACGAGGCATTTGCCGTACAGGCGATTGCCGTGATGCGCGAATTGCGTTTGGATCCGGCAAAGGTCAACGTAAATGGCGGCGCGGTCGCCATTGGGCATCCCATCGGGGCGTCGGGCGCCCGCATTCTCGTTACGCTGCTTTATGAAATGCAGCGGCGCGGCCTGCATCGCGGAATTGCCGCGCTCTGTCTCGGGGGAGGCAATGCCGTGGCGCTGGCCGTCGAACGCTAAGCCGTCGCCGTGAGAGTTGTCATTCTGAGCGAAGCGAAGAATCTCTCATCGCTTTTGCACTTTCCTTCTGAAAACGGAGCCACCTTTGAATCCTGATGCGGTTCGTACCGTGGCGGTCCTGGGTGCTGGCACGATGGGCAACGGCATCGCCCACGTCTTCGCGCGCTGCGGCTATAGCGTGATCCTGCGCGACGTCGAGCAGCACTTTCTCGACCGGGCCCTGGAAACCATCGCAAAGAACCTCGATCGCGAAATTAAAAAAGGCAAGATAGCGGAGACGGAAAGGCCTTCGATTTTGGCGCGCATCAATGCGGTAACGAAAATCGAGGCGATTTCGCGCGCCGATTTTGTGATCGAGGCCGTCCCGGAACAACTCGAACTCAAGCGCAAGGTCCTCGGCGAGGCGGATCGTGTGTTGCGCCCCGAAGCGATCCTCGCTACGAATACTTCTTCTATTTCCGTGACCGCCCTCGCCGCCGCCACGCGCCGGCCAGACCGTTTCCTTGGCATGCATTTCATGAATCCTGTGCCGGTGATGCCGTTGGTGGAAGTGATTCGCGCACTGCAAACGAGCGACGCGACTTTCGAGACGACGATGAAATTGTGCGAGAAGCTGGAGAAGAAGCCTGTGGCCGTCGCGGATTCGCCCGGCTTCGTTTCCAATCGCGTCCTTATACCGCTCATCAACGAAGCTGCCTTTTGCGTGATGGAGAACGTAGCCACGCCGGAGGCTGTGGATGCGGTGATGAAGCTGGGAATGAACCATCCCATGGGGCCGCTGGAATTGGCGGACTTCATCGGTTTGGATGTGTGCCTCGATGTCATGGAAGTTCTGTTCCATGGTTTTGGTGATTCCAAGTTTCGTCCCTGCCCGCTCTTGAAGAAGATGGTGTCGGCAGGCTGGTTGGGGAAGAAATCGGGCCGCGGCTTTTATGTTTATGGCGGGCCATGAGGCACCCGTTAGCGCAAAGAGCAAGCCTCCGTGGCAGCAGTATTTGTATTTGCTTTTTATTCGCCCTGCGATTAGTATGGCGGCGGCTGAAAAGTGGTTCCGGTGTTCGCCACAAGAGAAATGATCTGATAGACTCCCGGCCATCCCCGGCGGCGAAATCTCTCTCGAGGTGCACCATGGCAGATGATCGCAACAAGATGCTGGAATCGGCCATTGCGCAGATCGAAAAGCAATATGGCAAGGGCGCCATCATGCGCCTGGGCAATCGCGACGTGCTCGTGCCGGTGAGTGTGATCCCCAGCGGAGCGCTCAGCCTGGATGCGGCGCTTGGCGTGGGCGGATTTCCGCGCGGACGCGTGGTGGAAATCTTCGGTCCGGAATCCGGCGGCAAAACCACCATGACGCTGCACGTCATCGCGCAAGCGCAGAAGATGGGCGGCCAGGCCGCGTTCATTGATGCAGAACACGCCCTGGATCCCGCTTATGCGCGCAAGCTCGGGGTGGATGTGGATAATCTCCTGGTTTCGCAGCCGGACAACGGCGAGCAGGCGCTGGAAATTGCCGAGACGCTGATCCGCTCGGGCGGATTGGATGTGGTTGTGGTGGACTCCGTGGCTGCGTTGGTGCCGCGCGCGGAATTGGAAGGCGAAATGGGCGAGCCGCAGATGGGCTTGCAGGCGCGGCTGATGTCCCAGGCGCTCAGAAAGCTGACCGGGATCGTATCGAAATCGCGCACCTGCCTGATCTTTATTAACCAAATCCGCGAAAAAATCGGCGTGATGTTTGGCAATCCGGAGACCACCACCGGCGGGCGCGCGCTGAAATTCTATGCCTCTATTCGCCTGGATATCCGCCGCATCCAATCCATTAAGGAAGGCGATCGCGTGGTGGGCTCGCGCACGCGAGGAAAAGTAGTAAAGAACAAAGTGGCGGCGCCGTTCCGCGAAGCGGAATTCGATATTCTCTATGGCGAGGGCATCTCGCTGGAAGGCGATCTGCTCGATCTCGGTGTGACGCACAATGTGGTCGAAAAAAGCGGCACCTGGCTCAGTTTTGGCGGCGAGCGGATCGGCCAAGGCCGCGAAAATGCACGCCTTTTCCTGAAGGAACACGCCGATATCCGAGCGAAGCTGGAATCCGCGCTGCGCAAGAAACTGGGTCTGCCCAATCCGGCCGCTCAGTCTCAAGCTTCGGCAAGCACTTCCGAAAGGCAACCGGAAAAAGCCGCTGCAGCGGCTTCCGCGGCTGCTGCGGGCGCCCGCGGCAAGAACGGACGTTAGCACCAGGCGATAGCACCGGACCGATTTTCCCCAAAAGTCCTTCAAAGCTCGCTCGGCACGGCTAGACGGCGGAGTATCTCTTTGGTGTCAAAGCCCGTCAAGGCAGGGTACTAAGGGCGCGATAGTGCCGATTGCCTATTGCAGAGGACACCTGATTTCTCTAGAATCCGGCATGCTAGGATCCGGAGTTCACTGTAACTTCGGGGCTGGCCATAATTTACAGTCGAACGTCTAATCGGCAGATGGAACCCAGTCCTATGTATCGTCTCAGTCGCCTGCTTTTTGCAGCCTCATTTCTAGCGATTTTAGCGTTTACGCCTCACTCGGCGTCGGCCGTCGTAGCCAAAGCTGCCGTGCGCGCTACGCGCAGACCGAGGGTGCGCGGCGTTCCGACCTTCGCTGATCCTACCCAGGGCGACATTGCGACTTTCGACGATCCGGTAGTGCGTCAGGCAGCCATTGCCGGGCTCGGCCATTTTAACGGCTCAGTCGTTGCCGTCGATCCGAATACAGGCCGTATTCTGAGCATCGTGAATCAGAAGCTGGCGTTTTCCTCCGGATTCATCCCCTGCTCCACGATCAAGCCGGTGATCGCCGTTGCTGCGCTCGAAGAAAGCGTCGTCACCCGCGACACCATGATCAAAGTGGCGCCCAGGCTCTACCTGAACCTCGTGGAGGCGCTGGCGCATTCCAATAATGCGTTCTTCGAGGAACTGGGCCGGCGCATGGGATTTGAAACTGTGTCGCATTACGCGCGCCTGCTGGGATTGGGAGAGCTGGCCGGCTATAACCTTCCCGAAGAGCAGCCCGGAGCGTTTCCCTCCGAGCCGCCCAGGAATGGCGGCGTAGCGCGGATGTCCAGCTTTGGCGAAGGAATCCAAATCACGCCTCTGCAGTTGGCTGCGCTCGTTTCCACCCTGGCGAATGGCGGCACGATTTATTACCTGCAGTACCCCCGCTCGGAAGGGGAAATCGCCGGTTTCCAGCCGCGAATCAAGCGCAGGCTCGATATCGAATCGCTCTTGCCCGATGTTCGCGACGGCATGCTGGCTGCGGTTCTTTATGGCACCGCGCGCCTCAGTTACCTGGACGATGAACAAGCCCTGGGAAAGACCGGAACGTGCTCCGATTCAGCTTCTCGGGTCGGCTGGTTTGTCTCCTATGCCGACCAGGTGCACCCGAAAATCGTGATTGCTGTCTTGATGCGAGGACACGGTCGAGTTGTGACAGGATCGATGGCCGCGCAAATTGCGGGTCGCATCTATCGCCGTCTCGGTGGCGAGAATTATTTCGTGGACAAGTCCGGGGCGAAATCAAACCTCAGCGCGAATACGGCTGCCGCGCGCTAATTCCCAAAATTTTCCAGGATTGTGAGAAGGCTGACCAGCGCCCTAGCGCACTTCCCAAGTGTCGCCGGAACGGAGCAGCTTATCGATATCGCCCGCGCCGCGCTTGGCCACCACATCCTTGACCTGATTGGCCATGATGTCTTCGAAGCGCGGGACGTCGTTCCAGGAACGAAGCACGCCGATCGGGGTGGGGAAACCGGGCATCTCTTCCATCTTGGCGAGCAAAAACGCGTACGCCGGATTGCGGTACTGTTCGTCATGAATGAGCAGATCGTGCTCGGAAACGCCGCTGCCTAACTGAACCACCTCGAGATCAAGCCCGTTCATGCGAATGCCCTTGTCGCGGTTTTTGCCGAAGATCAAAGGCTTGCCGTGTTCGAGTTGCACGATGTGCTCGCTGCGAGCGTCTTTCTCGGTCAGGTACTGCCAGGCGCCGTCATTGAAGATGTTGCAATTCTGCAGAATTTCGATATAGGCCGCGCCTTTGTGCGCCGCGGCCTTTTTGAGGGTTTCCTTCAAATGCTGCTGCATGACATCGACCGAGCGAGCCACAAATGTGGTCTCGGCGCCAATTGCGAGCGCCAGCGGATTGAAGGGGCGAGCACCCGAACCGAAGGGTGTCGACTTGGTCTTCTTGCCGAATTCCGAAGTCGGCGAGTATTGCCCTTTGGTGAGGCCATAGATGCGATTGTTGAACATCAGCACCTTGATGCCCACATTACGCCGGAGCATATGAATGGTGTGATTGCCGCCAATGGAAAGCGAGTCGCCGTCTCCGGTAGCCACCCAGACTTCGAGTTCCGGATGCGCCACCTTGATGCCTGTGGCGACAGCAGGCGCGCGCCCATGGATGGTGTGGAATCCAAAGGTATTCATGTAGTAGGGAAAACGGCTGGAGCAGCCGATGCCCGATACGACCACGAATTTCTCACGGGGAATCCCCAACTCGGGAAAAACGGACTGCACTGCCGATAAAATGGCATAGTCTCCGCAGCCGGGGCACCAGCGGACTTCCTGGTCGGTTTGAAAATCTTTCTTGGTCAGAACAGGAACTGTGGCGCTCATGGTCTTCGCTTATCTCCCATTTCTCCCGGCCCCTACTGCTCCGTAGTTGAGAACTTCTTCGATTTTGGCTTCCAGCTCCGCCTGTTTGAACGGCTGGCCCTGGATTTTGTTGTAGCCCTCCGCGTCCACTAAATATTTCGCGCGGAGAATCATGGAGAGCTGGCCCATATTCATTTCCGGAACCAGCACTTTGCTATAGCGCTCCATGACCTGCCCGAGATTGCGGGGAAGCGGATTCAGATAGCGAAGGTGGACGTGGCCAATGCGATGTCCCGCCGCGCGCTGCGCTTTCAGGGCAGCGGTGATCGAGCCGTAAGTTGAACCCCAGCCGATGATCAGCAGGTCGCCGTCGGGATCGCCGGCCGGCACGACGTCGGGAACGTCCTGGCCGATAGCCTCTACCTTCGCGGCTCGCAAGCGAACCATTTTCTCGTGGTTCAGTGGTTCGTAATTGACGTTTCCGGTAACGTCCTGCTTTTCGAGACCGCCGATGCGATGCTCCAGTCCAGGCGTGCCCGGGATAGCCCAGGGACGCGCGAGCGTTTGCGGATCGCGCTTGTAAGGCAGAAATCCCTGCGGGTCCGTTACAAAATGCACCGGAATCTGCGGAATCTCGGCGAGATTGGGAATACGCCAGGGCTCCGCGCCATTCGCCAGGTAGCCGTCGGACAGAACGATTACCGGGACCATGTACTTCAGCGCGATGCGGCTGGCTTCCAGCGCGATCCAAAAGCAATCACCAGGGGTCGAAGGGGCCAGGATAGGTATGGGAGCCTCCGAATTGCGGCCAAACATGGCCTGGAGCAGATCGGCCTGTTCGGTCTTGGTCGGCAGGCCGGTGGAAGGGCCGCCGCGCTGGATGTCGCAAACCACGATCGGCAACTCCACCGCGACGGCCAAACCCATGGCCTCCGTTTTGAGGGCCATTCCCGGACCAGAAGTCGTGGTCATTGCCAGCGCCCCGGAATAAGCCGCGCCAATTGCCGACGTGATCGCCGCAATTTCATCTTCCGCCTGGAAGGTTAGGACCCCGAAATTTTTGTAGCCGGAGAGTTCGTGCAGGATGTCGGAAGCGGGCGTAATCGGATAAGAGCCCAAAAACAGTTGAAGCCCCGCCTTCTGGGCGGCTACCACAAAGCCCATGGCCAGCGCCTGATTGCCGCTCAGGTTTCGATAAACTCCCGGAGCGAGCTTGGCCGGAGGAATCTCATAGCTGACCTGGAAGGCTTCGGTTGCCTCGCAGTAGCTGTAACCGGCCTTCATGGCGCGCTTATTGGCCTCAGCCAGCAGCGGCTTGTTCTTGAACTTATCATCCAGCCAGCGATAGGTATGGTCCATGGACCGGTTGTAGAGCCAATAGCACATACCCAAGGCAAAGAAGTTCTTGCAGCGGTTCATGGACTTGGCATCGAGGCCAAGTTCTTCCAGCGCCGTCTGGGTCAAGCGTTCGAGCTGGACCGGAAATACGCGGTAGGCATCGAGCGAATGATCTTCCAGCGGGTTCGTCGCCTGATGGGCCTTGCGCAGATCGTTTTCGCCGAAGCTATCGCTATTGACGATAAGGATCCCGTTCTTCTTCAAGTCCTTAATGTTCATCTTGAGCGCGGCGGGATTCATGGCCACCAGAACATCCACTGCGTCGCCCGGCGTGTAAACATCGCTCGACGAAAACTGCACCTGGAATCCGCTCACGCCGGGAAGAGTTCCCGCAGGCGCGCGGATTTCCGCAGGGAAGTCGGGGAAGGTGGCTAAATCGTTGCCATAAAGGGCTACGGTATTGGTGAACTGGCTGCCGGAAATCTGCATGCCGTCGCCCGAGTCGCCGCAGAAGCGCACAACCGCCCGCTCGATGACTTGCCGCTTGGGCTTACTCTCGACAGCATCGGTAATCGTGGCCATTATCGCCTATGATCCTCAATGAGTTGGAAGCTGACGTCCAGCCGAACAAGCTCCCTCCCAACCATGCAGAACTGCTGCTGAAGGGGAGTCCCGCGGAGGGGCGCCGCTTTTTAAATATAGCATAAGTTCAGCGGCGGCGAGCACGCTTTGCGGGCAACGAGTAAATAGAAGTTCGAGATGTTCACGTTACCTCCGGCTGCATTCGTCATTGCTCGCTTTGTTAGCGAGAGCGGCTTCGATGGGATCAGGGGGTTCGTATGGAGGTCCGGGAATATCCCAAATGATTTTGGGAGGGAGCTTCGCCGCACTTAGAGCCGCAAGGCGCGATTCTTCGAGGCGCAAAGAATCCTCGCGATTGATGGCGCCGAGGCTGTTGAGAAGCAACTGGCAGATATAAGCGAGGGTGATGGCGTCGCGGCGCGGGATGCGTTTCAAGGTGACCTGCTTGACGAGGTTTCCGAGAAAGCGATTGACGGAGGCGGCGTCACTGAAGTCGCTGACGCGGGCGAGAAGCTCGGCGGCGGCTTCGCTTCCGCGTTGAGTTTGCAGGCGGCGCTGAGCGTGATGGGAGCAGAGAGTTGCCGTGGGGCTCATGACGAGCATACGGCAGCGATGGCCCCGACCGTCGATATGGCGGCAGACCGCGGTTTCTGCGGCTTCAGCCTGTGACTCAGCCGGGGCGAGATCGTCAGTTGAAGTAACAGTTGAGGGGACCCCCTCCCCCCTAGTTTTTTCGTAACGATGTGATTCCATTGGAGTTTCCTTTTTGTTTTTGCGCAACGATGTGATTCCGAAGGAGTTAGGCACAATCGTGAATGGCCAGGAGTTGCTGAGGTGAAAAGTGCCAGGCCGGGGCTGGCCGGTATCGCCGAGCCAGCCGAAGGCCGGGGGCAATCGAAGCTAATACGGAGTACGCCCATATACTATTTTACCGCACGAGTAAAGGGATACGACTTTAGCAGATTCGACAACCCAGCACTGCGGCATTCGCCTGTCGGCAGCAGAGCACTGCTATGCTTTTTCGCCCCCGATGCCCACTGCACCGTTTGGCATGTCATTGCTGCACCACGCGAGCCACTGGACCGCCCGCTATGCACGGGCCCACATCTCTCTCTCCTCTGTTTCGCTTGTCGGCGGCTTCGCCTTCGACGCTGTCACCCTGAAGCGCATTGACATGTTCTGGGAGAATTTGTGGGTAGTGGTTCATCTCCTCGTCGTCGCCTTCTGCATCTTCTGGGTGACCCGTGAGGCGAATTTCAGGCCCGAACGGGAAGGCAGGGCCGCGAAGCTCGACCGTTGGCTCATCCACCTCCTGCAATTCTTTTTCGGCGGTTTGCTGAGCACGTTTATGGTTTTCTACTTCCGGAGCGGCACCTTTTGGGTAAGCTGGCCCTTTTATCTCCTCCTCACGGCGGCCTTCGTCGCCAATGAAAAGTTTAAAAGTCAGTACGCCCGCCTTGAGTTTCAGCTCAGCATCTTTTTTCTTTCTCTGTTTTGTTTCATGATTTTCATCTTGCCCGTCGTGCTCCACGCCATGGGCCGTCTGGTCTTCCTGCTTAGCGGAGCCTTGAGTGTGGCGCTGGGGTGGCTTTTCGTTCGCCTCTTGCGAGAACGCGCCAAAGAGAGTCTCTCTCATCAGGCGGGAACGGTGGTCGCCCCGAGTGCGGCCATTTTCATCCTCATTAACGTCCTCTACTTCATGAATGTTATTCCTCCGCTTCCACTGTCGCTGCAAGACGCCAGTGTTCATCACTCCATTATGCGAATGGAGAATGGAACTTACCTCGTGCAATCTGAAAAGCAAGGTTGGCTCGGTTTCTTCCGGCTCGTCCCTAGATTTCATTCGGCCCCGGGGGAGCCCATCTACTTCTACAGCGCTGTCTTCTCTCCCACATCTCTGAATACGGAGATCATTCACGAGTGGCAGACGTACGACAACAGGCGCGGGTGGATCACAGCCGACCGCATCCCGCTTCCGGTTCGAGGCGGACGCGATGGCGGTTATCGCACATACTCGGTGAAGAGTGGTCTCAAGCGCGGAGCATGGCGGGTCAACGTGGAAACTCCCGCCGGGGCCATCCTTGGCCGCTTCCGCTTCAATGTTTTGTCTCAATCCGGAGCGCCGGCCCCGCTGAAAACCGAGCTCAAGGATTGACAGATGCTCAAATTGCGCCAAAAATGCGGTAAAGGACGGTGAATCGAAACCAAACAACTTGACCGTATACCTCGTTTTTTTCAGTTCGGGCTCTAAGACCAGCGATGGATTCTGCGCGTTGATGAGCCTGGAGTTTTCGATTGACGCTTCGCCTTTGCTTCGCCTATACTTCGCCTAATTACTGCGGATCGTGCTGGGAGGTGAAAGGCCATGACACTCACCAAGCGACAGAAAGAAGTCCTCGATTTCCTGGTCAATTTTGTAAACAAGCACGGCTACTCTCCCAGCTTCGAGGAGATCGCCCGGGCCTTGCGCCTGACTTCGCTGGCCACCGTGCACAAGCACATCACCACGCTGGAGCGCAAAGGTTTCATACGTCGCGGATACAACCAGAGCCGTTCGATTGAAGTGATGCAACTGCCCAAGACGGTTCGCGAACAAGTGCTGGAGCGGCAGAGCGTGGAGTTGCCGCTTGCCGGGCGCATCGCCGCGGGCCGCCCTCTGGAGGCGGTCGAAAATCGCGAGACGTTCTCGCTCAGCGAGTTCACACGCGCGGCCGGCAGCTTCGTGCTGCAAGTGAAGGGCGATTCCATGGTCGAGGATCACATCCTGGACGGAGACTATGTCGTTGTCGAACCTTCGCAAGTGGCCAACCCGGGCGAAGTGGTGGTGGCGCTGGTCGGCGGAGATGAAGCTACGCTAAAGCGCTTTTATCGCGAACCCGGCGGAAAGGTCCGCCTGCAGCCGGCGAATTCGGAAATGCAGCCGATCATCGCGGCAGCCTCGGAAATCAAAATTCAGGGCCGCGTGGTCGGTGTGCTGCGCAAGTACTAGGAGTTTTTTCCGCAGCCTTCCATAGTTTTTTCAGGGGGCATTTTCACATTCGCGTTACTGTCACGCACAGGCTTTCAGATTATCTGCTTGCTCCGCCCTGAAACAGAGGACTAGAGTGTGTCACCCCGGTCCAAAACGCCAGAGCCTTCTGGCCAACCATGGAATGACCGAGGAGGGCCGATGTGGGGAAACAAAAAAGCTGAACCTGATTCGCCGCCAGCGGCTGTTCCGGCTCCGTCAAAGGCTCCGGAGACAAATTCAACCAAGCCGACTTCGGCAACAGTGGAGGGTAAAGTCATGAGTACCGACGCCGCTCGCCCGGTGGCTGCGGCTCCGGCCGGATCTACCGCCCGTCTGGGAGCCAGTCTGCATATCAAGGGTGAGATATCGGGTAATGAGGATCTGCAAGTGGATGGCACAGTAGAGGGACTGATTCAGCTTGATGATCGCAGGCTGGTCGTGGGGGCCAGCGCCAAAGTCACCGCCGACCTCGTGGCCCGCGAAGTGGTGGTTTACGGAAGCGTTAAGGGTAATCTGCGCGCTCGCGATCGCATCGAAATCAAGAAGGATGGTTCGGTCATCGGCGATCTGACGACCTCGCGCATCATGATCGAGGATGGCGCGTACTTCAAAGGCGCCATCGAGATTGATCGCAAAGGGGAGGTCACCACCACGAGCAGTCCGGAGAAACCCGCGTTTGTCAAGGCTGCTACCGCGGCGGTGCAGACCAGCAAGGCCTCGAGCTAGGTTCGGCTTGACGCAGGCCACCTAAGCCCAGGGAAATTCTGTGCCCATGGCTCGCCTCGGCCTGGTCCATTGCGACTGGCCGTTGGCGGGATGTGTGTAGCTGTCTGGACCGTCGTTGACAAATCCCCGCCCATCCACTATCGTTTCCGTTTGTCCCTATAGGTGAGGTGTTGGTAGAGCGAATGCGGACATATGTTCCAGAGGGCCGCGAGGCGGAAGCGCTGTCGCAGGGTCCCCAATGGTTTGTGGTCGATGCCGCGGGCCAGGTTTTGGGCCGCGTAGCCACGCGGATAGCACGCGTCTTGATTGGGAAGGATAAGCCCAACTTCACTCCCTACCTCGATTGCGGCGATCATGTGGTCGTCATCAACGCGCAGAAGATTCGTCTTACGGGAAATAAGCTCGAAGAAAAGGTATACCGCACCCATAGCGGTTATCCCGGTGGCCTCAAGGAAGTTCCCGCAAAGCGCATTCGTGGCGAACGAGCCGACTGGATGCTACGTGAAGCAGTTCTGGGGATGCTGCCCAAGAACCGGCTTCGCGCCAGCCGCGCGCGAAAACTGCGCGTCTACCTCGATGACAAGGGCTTGGCACGTCACGCAGGCCAAAAGCCGCAACCGTTGGCTTTATAAATTCGTCCAACACCTTGAACCAGCCGAACAGGGTTTTTACTTCTGATCTTTTTTGAGGAGGACAGTTGGGTTCTAGCGTACAGCCGACCGAAAGCGCTTTGAAGACGCAGGCATATGGCACGGGCCGTCGCAAAAACGCGGTGGCGCGCGTGTTCATTCGTCCGGGCAGCGGAAAATTTGAAGTCAATGGCAGGGCTGTCGATTCCTATTTCAAGAATGTCACTTGGCTGACGCGCGCTGTCGAGCCTCTGAAGTTTACGAATACCACGAATGAGCTGGACGTCAGGGCCACAGTCAATGGCGGAGGCGTGGGAGGTCAGGCCGGCGCCGTGCGCATGGGGCTCTCGCGCGCCCTTTCGATTTTCAATCCCGATTTACGCCACGGACTGCGGAATAACGGCTTCCTCACGCGCGATTCGCGCATGCGGGAACGCAAGAAATACGGCCAGAAGGGCGCGCGGAAGCGCTTCCAGTTCAGCAAGCGTTAACCGAGGACTCCAGCCCGGCAGGGCCGGGCTGAATACATGGCCGGCGGGATGCCGGCAAAAGGATGCTCGGCTTTACCGAGGCGGCAAGCGGCGGCAAAGTTTGCAAGCATCTAAATCAAGAAGGAGGTCCGTTGGCAGTTGAAATCACCATGAAGGAGTTGCTGGAGGCCGGCGTGCACTTCGGCCACCAGACTCGCCGTTGGAATCCGAAGATGAAGGAATACATCTTCGGCGAACGCAACGGGATTCACATTATCGATCTGCAAAAAACCCTCAAGATGTTCCGTGACGCCAGCCGGTTTGTGAGCGAGCTGGCGGGTCAGGGGCGGGCAGTCCTCTTTGTAGGCACCAAGCGCCAGGCGCAGGAAGCCATTGCTGAAGAAGGACGGCGCTGCGGAATGTTCTACGTCAATCACCGTTGGCTTGGCGGCACGCTCACCAATTGGGCCACGCTGCAGAAATCCATCAAGCGCCTGAAGACGCTCAAGGCCATGATCGAAGACGGGCGCATGGCGGAGCTTTCGAAAAAGGAAGCTGCCCGCCTGGAGCGCGAATTAAAACACCTGCTGCAGAATCTGGAGGGCGTGGAGAATATGACCACGCAACCCGACGCCATGTTCGTAGTGGACTCGCATACCGAGCAGATTGCGGTCCGCGAAGCGCGCCGCATGGGCGTGCCGGTGGTGGCCGTGGTGGACACCAATTCCGATCCCGACCAGGTGGATTGGGTGATTCCGGGGAATGATGACGCGCTGCGCGCCATCCGCCTTTTCACGACCAAGATTGCCGATGCCGTTGTGGAGGGCCGCGCTGCCTTTGAGCAGACCCAGCTCGCAGGCGAAAAGGTGGAAGCTGCCGAAGGCGCCGAAGTTGTCGAAAACGTGGAATACGTGGACACCAGCGCCTACGAGGCTTACGAGAAGCAGGAAGGCGATTTTGTGGAAACGCCGGAATTTACCGATTCCGAGCAGACCGTCCAGGCGGAAGGCGAGTCCGAAACCTGATTGCGCGGCGAGCTCGTGCCGGGCTTCGTTCATCCAGCCAAATCTGATCATCGTTTGAGGATTTGCCGAAATGGCGACAAACCCTGAGCAGGCCAATGTACCCGCGCAACTGGTCAAAGAGTTGCGCGAACGCACGGGTGCGGGTTTCAGCGATTGCCGCAACGCGCTGGCTGAGGCCAAGGGCGATGTCGAAAGCGCCATCGATATCTTGCGCCGCAAGGGCCAGGCGGCGGCGCAGAAGAAGGCGCAGCGGGAAGCCAGCGAGGGATTGGTCGGGCACTACATTCACGCCGGCGGGAAAATTGGCGTGGTCGTGGAGGTCAATTGCGAGTCCGATTTTGTGGCTCGCACGGACGATTTTGAGAGGCTCTGCCACGATCTGGCCATGCACATTGCCGCGCTCGATCCGCGCTATGTGCGCAGGGAAGAAGTCACGGCGGAAATCCTCGATCACGAGCGGGAGATTTATCGCGAGCAGGCGCGTTCCACAGGCAAGCCGGAGGCGGTGATTGAGAAAATCGTGAGCGGGAAAATGGAGAAATTCTACGAGGAAAATTGCCTTTACGAGCAGCACTTCATCAAGGACGAATCCGTCACCGTCTCCGAGCTTATCAACCAGATGATTGCCAAGCTCAAGGAGAACATTTCCGTGCGCCGCTTTGTGCGCCTCAAGGTGGGCGAAACAACCGGCTCCTCGTCGGGAACAAACGGTCCCGCCGTGCTGCAGCCGGTGCGCTGAATCTCTGCTAAAATGCCCGCCGAAAACTGGCCCAAGTCGCGGCCTAAGATGCCATTACAGCCAGTACATGAGGTATGAACGGCGCGATGCCATCGCTTGAGGCTACACGTCCCGCATATTCGAGGATCGTACTGAAGCTTTCCGGGGAGTCCTTGCAGGGACCTCACGGTTCCGGCATCGATGCGGAAACTGTGGCGCGCGTGGCCGCAGAGCTGAAAGAGATCAGTGATATCGGCGTTCAGGTCGCCATCATGGTGGGCGGGGGAAACATCTTTCGCGGCACGCGCCAGAAATCGCTGTCCATCGATCGCGCTACAGCCGATTACATGGGCATGCTTGCGACGGTGATCAACGGGCTCGCTCTTCAGGACGCCCTCGAAAAGCAGGGCGCCCACACGCGTGTGCTGAGCGCCATTGATATGCGCCAGGTGGCGGAACCTTTCATTCGCCGGCGCGCGACCCGGCACCTGGAGAAAGGCCGTATTGTAATTTTTGCCGCGGGCACCGGCAATCCCTATTTTTCCACCGATACAGCCGCGGCCTTGCGCGCCATGGAAATCAAGGCAGACGTTATTCTCAAGGCCACCCGTGTGGATGGAATTTACGATGCCGATCCGGAAAAGGTGCAGGGGGCCCGCCGTTTTGAGCATATTAGCTATCTGGATGTGCTGCAGCGCGGCCTTGCGGTGATGGATTCGACGGCCATCTCGATGTGCATGGATAACAAGATGCCCATCATCGTTTTCGATCTGAATCGATCCGGAAATCTCAAGCGAGTCGTTCTTGGTGAAAAAGTGGGTTCGCTGGTCACGGCCAGCTAGTGTCCCCAGTCCGGACAGTCAGTAAACGAAGAGGCAGGATCCTATGAGTATTGTAGCCACGAGCAAAGACGCACTGGTTCAAGCCAGAACGCGAATGGAAAAGGCGGTCGACGACTTCCGCCGTGAGTTGGCCGGCATTCGCACGGGCCGCGCGAACATAGCCCTGCTGGACCACGTACGCGTGGACTATCACGGGACGCAAATGCCCATCAACCAGCTTGGCACGGTCACCATTCCGGATCCCATGATGCTGGTTATATCTCCGTGGGATCCGGGCGCCGTAACCTTGATCGATAAAGCTATCCGCACCTCCGATCTGGGACTCAATCCCACCAACGACGGGAAAATAATTCGCCTGCCGATACCTTCGTTAACCGAGGAGCGCCGCAAAGATCTGGTAAAGCACCTTCATAAAGTTCTCGAGAATCATCGCACGGCCGTGCGCAACGTGCGCCGCGACATCAAGGAAGCGATCGAGCATTTGGAAAAAGAAAAAAAGGTCAGTGAGGACGAGCGCAAACGTTCGGTAGAAGAGTTGGATAAGATCACCCACAGCGAAACCAAGAAAATCGAGGACCTCTGCGCCGCAAAAGAGAAGGAAATCCTGGAGTTGAAGTAAGCCATTCCTTGTAAGTCATTGAAGGCAAACGGTTAGCTAATCGGCGTCGCCGCGGGTGGCCAGCCTCCTGATATATGCGCCCGGTTTCTATCCCCCAGCCACTGCATTCTGCGAGCGGCATTCGGCTCTGAAACGCCTTTTTTATTTTGACATAGAATCCTTTTTTGCCTATACTTAGCGTTTTGTCAGGGGAAATTTTGCCCTGTAGTAGAAGGGGAAGGTCTCCTGCTCCGAAAGATCGAGATAAGGGACGGGGCTAGGAGAGCGGCCGGAATGGGGCGCCAGCCCCGCAAAGCCGAGTAAGCCTCTTCGCTTGACCCGCTGCTGTGCAAGCCGCAGTGGATTGTTTGCGTGGAGAATCTTGTCGGTCCGCCGGGGTCGCTACTGACCCTTTCTGTTGATAAACCCCTAAACTCCGCGTGCCGGTGAAAGCCGGCCGGGAACGAAATCAAATTTTTGCTCGTGTGAGGGAGAGCCGTGCCGACGTTTGCGCAACTGGTCCGTAATGGACGCGAGAAGGTACGCACCAAAACCAAGTCGCCCGCGCTGCAAGGGTGTCCGGAAAAGCGCGGCGTGTGTATTCGCGTGTACACGCAGACTCCCAAAAAGCCCAATTCCGCTCTGCGCAAGGTGGCCCGGGCGCGGCTGACCAATAGCGTCGAAGTTACGACGTACATCCCCGGAATCGGCCACAACCTGCAGGAGCACTCCATCGTGCTCGTGCGTGGCGGCCGCGTCAAAGATTTGCCCGGAGTTCGCTACCACATCATTCGCGGCACGCTCGATGCGGCGGGTGTCGATAATCGCAAGCAAGGGCGCTCGAAGTACGGAGCCAAGCGTCCCAAGGCTGCGCAGAAATAGGAACGGAGAAGCTTCATGCCACGCAAAGGATTCATATCGCGCCGCTCGGTCCTGCCGGATTCGGTCTACGGCAGTGATCTGGTTCAGAAGTTCATTAACTCGATGATGTGGGATGGCAAGCGCTCCACGGCTCAGCGCATCTTTTATAGCGCCATGGAGCAGGTGGGACAGAAAGCCAATGACGAGCCGCTCAAGGTCTTTAAGAAAGCGGTGGAAAACGTCAAGCCCGTACTCGAGGTGAAGTCTCGCCGCGTGGGTGGCGCGAACTATCAGGTTCCGGTTGAGGTCAGCCAGTTTCGCAGGCAATCGCTGGCCATTCGCTGGCTTTTGCTGCATGCCCGCACGCGCCCCGGCAAGCGCATGGTCGATAAGCTCGCCGATGAGCTTCTGGACGCGGCAAACGGGCGCGGCGGCGCCATCAAGCGCAAAGAGGACGTGCACCGCATGGCCGAAGCTAATAAAGCCTTCGCCCATTACCGCTGGTAAAAGGAGACTCGAGCGGAAAAGTTTAGTAGAACCATGGAAGCAAGAACACAACTCGAACACACGCGCAATATCGGCATCATGGCGCATATCGACGCCGGCAAAACGACGTCCACCGAACGCATCCTCTTTTACACCGGTGTGACCTACAAAATCGGCGAAGTCGATGAAGGCACCGCCACGATGGACTGGATGGAACAGGAGCGCGAACGCGGCATTACCATTACCTCAGCGGCGACGACGACCATCTGGAAACGCTTCGACCAGCCTTACCGGGTCAATATCATTGACACGCCCGGTCACGTCGACTTCACCGTGGAGGTGGAGCGGTCGCTGCGCGTGCTCGATGGCGCAGTGGCCATTTTCGACGCGGTTGCCGGTGTACAGCCGCAGACGGAGACGGTGTGGCGGCAGGCCGATAAGTATCGCGTGCCTCGGCTTGCCTTTGTCAACAAGATGGACCGCGTGGGAGCCGATTTCGACCACTGTATCCGTTCCATGCGCCAGCGGCTCAGTGCCCACCCTGTTCCCCTGCAGTTTCCTCTCGGCAAGGAAGATAGCTTCATTGGAATCATCGATTTCATCGAGCAGAAAGTAGTCATCTGGCTCGAAGACACCCTCGGCGCGAACTTTGAGGAATTCCCGATCGCAAAGCTTTGGGATCAGGCATTTTTGAAAGACCGCCCGGAAGTCGTGGCGGCAATCAAGGCCTCGGCAATCAGCCCGGAATTTTATAAAGAGCATCGCGAGAAAGTGGTCGAATACATCGCCGAACACGACGACGCCATCCTGGCCAAGTACCTTGCCGAGCGCGAATTGAAGCCCGAAGAGCTGCGCGCTTCGATTCGCCGCTCGACCATCGCGCTGAAGCTGGTGCCCGTCGTAGCCGGTTCCGCATTCAAAAACAAGGGCATTCAGCCTCTGCTCGACGCGGTAATTGACTACCTGCCTTCACCTCTCGATGTTCCGCCGGTCGAGGGCGCTTCGCTTGATGGCACCGAGCCACTTCTGCGCCGCGCGAGCGATGACCAGCCGTTCTCGGCGCTGGCATTCAAGATCATGTCCGACCCGTTTGTCGGACACCTCACCTATATCCGAGTGTATTCGGGAGTCTTGAAGGCTGGCAGCTACGTCTACAACGCTTCCAAGTGCACGCGCGAGCGCATCGGCCGCCTCTTGCGCATGCATGCAAACAAGCGCGAAGAAATAGACGCC
>QHYR01000297.1 GCA_003223315.1 Acidobacteriota bacterium
GACCGCAACTGACGCTGAGGAACGAAAGCTAGGGGAGCAAACAGGATTAGATACCCTGGTAGTCCTAGCCCTAAACCATCAGGACTTGGGGTGGCCCGCGTTGGCGGGTCGTCCCGGAGCTAACGCGTTAAGTCCTGCGCCTGGGGAGTACGGTCGCAAGGCTGAAACTCAAAGGAATTGACGGGGGCCCGCACAAGCGGTGGAACATGTGGTTCAATTCGACGCAACGCGAAGAACCTTACCTGGGCTCGAAGTGCCGGTGACCAGCGGTGGAAACATCGCCTTCCCGCAAGGGACACCGGTAGAGGTGCTGCATGGCTGTCGTCAGCTCGTGCCGTGAGGTGTTGGGTTAAGTCCCGCAACGAGCGCAACCCCTACTCTTAGTTGCCACCCGCAAGGGGGAACTCTAAGAGGACTGCTCCGGATAACGGAGAGGAAGGTGGGGATGACGTCAAGTCAGCACGGCCTTTATGTCCAGGGCTACACACGTGTTACAATGCGCGGCACAAACCGTCGCGAACCCGCGAGGGGGAGCTAATCGGAAAAAACCGTGCTCAGTTCGGATTGCAGTCTGCAACTCGACTGCATGAAGCTGGAATCGCTAGTAATGGCGTATCAGAACGACGCCGTGAATACGTTCCCGGGCCTTGTACACACCGCCCGTCACATCACGAAAGTGGGTTGTACTAGAAGTCGCCATGCCAACCGCAAGGAAGCAAGCGCCCAAGGTATGATTCATGATTGGGGTGAAGTCGTAACAAGGTAGCCGTAGGAGAACCTGCGGCTGGATCACCTCCTTTCTAAAGACGACTGGCTCGCCTATCCTGTTTTTGCCAAACGAAACGCCCTGCTTAGGGCGTCTTCGCCCGGCAATGAAGTACAGCAGGTGCGGCAGCCCAAGAATCCCAGCGCCTGAGTTACACAGGCGTATAGGGATTCAGCCTCGATGCTTTAAAAACATTGAGGTCTCTTCGGCGCTCTCACGCGCCGAAGAAAAGTGTTGTTCGGCTCTCATGCCGTCCGGGTTCTGGCAGGTCTCATTCATGCAGTAGCGCCGGTGTCCTCGGTTCCAACAGGATGCGCTTTTCGCGGGTAAAAAAGTCGAGCCCGGCGCGTTAAAAAAGTCAAAGCGCGAGTCATCCCCCAAAACCAGCAATAACAATCCAGTTGTCATCCCGAGTCCGCCTCGGGTGGACGAGGTCCGCTCTATGGACTCCGGGACCACGCGATCTGCTTTTGGCTTTAACGCAGCGCCGGGCTTCAGCCCGGCATCTTACCTCCATCCGCAGCGACATCCTTTGCCTGTAGTAGACTCCTACCCGCCATGTACTGTCCGCTCTGCGGCGCAGAATATCGCCAGGGCTTTTCGGTTTGCTCGGATTGCCAGGTCGCCCTGGTGCCTGATCCGCCGCGTGACCCCTCGGCTAATCCGCCCACCGATGACACGTCCGACGACGCGCCGTTCACGCTGGTTTGGTCGGGCAGTGATGCACGCATACACGCCGAAATCTGCGAGGCCCTGAATCGTCAGAAGATTCCCGCGCGTACGCTCCGCCGCGAAGATCACCTTTTTAGCCCAACGATGCGTCAGGAATTTGAGGTATATGTGCCGGCTGACCTCATGAGCTTCGCGCGCGAAGCTCTCCATCAAGCAGATCCCACGGAAGACGACTCCGAACGGCCCTCGGACTCTGACCAACTCTTGGACTCCGGCATTCTCGAAATCCCGCCCGAGGAAGGCTCGCCCAATGAGAATGATGCTGAGAATGACGATGAGGAACGCCGCGATCTGCTAAATTTCGATCCCCAGGACGCCACGGTTGAAATCTGGTCTGGCCAGGACGCTGATGTGGCCGCCATGATCGCGTCATCGCTGCGGGAGAACCACATCTCCTATCGCCCCGATCCCGATATGCCTGACCCCGATATCGCGGAGCCGCAAAGCGCGCCAGACGAAATGCGTCCTACTAGAATTCTTGTTTTCCCCGACGACGCCAAACGCGCCAAAGCCATCGTTCGCGAAATCGTCGACGCCATTCCCCCCGAATGAGCTTGCCTGCGCTTTTGCCTTTAACGTAGCACCGGGCTTCAGCCCGGCATCCCGTTGTCACCTCATTGTTTTCGTCCTCCGCGAGCTTGCTGCCGCAGGCCGTCGCTCCTGCGGCGAAAGTCTACCAACACGATGGGCTTTCGCCGCTCAACAAAGTCACTAAATGAGAGGCCTATCCGCGATGCGCTCTAGAACCCGGTACGGCGCCGACTCCGGCGCCACCAGCGCCTCCGGCGGGATCAGCAGCGTCTGCTCCATGGCGAATTGCCCGGACATCGCGGCGTGGGCCACGCCGTCGGTAAACACCATCCACGTCGCGCCGGGCGGGAATTCCAGCCGCACTTTGGGGGAGTTGCGCTGAAAGTCGTCGTTCTCTTTCAGGTAATCATGGAACCGCAGCATAAAACGGTCGTACGGCGTGCGGCTCAGCCGCTTCAGGCCCAGCGTCGCCGCCCATCGCGACACGCTTCGCCGCAACGCGCCGTTCTTCGCCGCGAAACGCCGGAGCCCGGCGTCGCTGGCGTATTTTTCTGCCATCCAGCCGAAATCGCCGATGGCGTACCACACGCGCGGCTTCGTCGCATGCAGATTGGTAAAGACGCGCAGGATGCGCCCGCCGCGCGTCGGCCGCAGCCGGAAGGCGTCCACGTGCAGCAGATCGTTGCGCTTGTGCAGCGAAAGGTCGCGCCCCTGCTCCTCCAGAGGACGGAAGCTGGCGAAATCCAGCTTCCATTTCCCGGCGTAAGGACGCAGGAAATCGCGCAGAAATTCGACTACGTGCGCGCTGTAGTTTCGCACGATGTGATGCAGGTGCGTCAGGGTGCCGTGATCGCCGGAAAATCCGCGCATCACGTCGTCTGCCGGACGGTACGAGACGTTCTTGTGCAGCCGCAGCTCGTTCCACTCGCGCGAAAGCAGAAATTCGCGCTCGTCCGACGGAAATTCATACGGCAGCTTCGGGAAAAAGAGAATCCGCCCCGCCTCCAGTTCCCGGCAAAGCGCCCGCGCGCGCGCGTCTTTATCCGCGGAATTTCCGGCGCCCGTTGCAACGCCAGTCCAGCCGCCGGGAAATTTGTAATCCTCCACCGCAATCCAGTTTGCGTTCTGCATCCCTGTCGTGGGCATTTATGCGTACGGCGCGGGCAGGCCAATTTCCTTGCGGTGCGCGCCTTCCGTCTGCATGTTCGTGCGGAGGCGCAGATTCGACCGCGCTTTTGCCGTGCACAGCAAAATGTAGCCTGCTTCGCGGTCCTAAGGATAGTAGCTAACCGCGTCGCTGGGATCAAACTCGCCCGGCTCGAGCAGTTCGCCGGCGCAAGTGAGGCATCGTCCCTGATAACAAATCGCCGGCATTTTGATGCCGGCGGCTCTGGCTTCATCCCAGAGGTGTTCGCTTGCTCGCGCACGAATCACGCGTGCGCCGTAAGGCGTAACCAGCGTCACCTCGAAGGCTCGCGCCTCAAATGCCCTTCTCGCCGCTCCGCTTTCGGTCGGCGCTCCCTGGGCCGCTTTTTCCTCATACATCTCGGAAACGATGATGAAGGCAGCGCCGCAAACACGCAAGGTCCGATGTCAGGTCCCTGTTCGCCGCTCTGCCGGAAGGCCATCGTCTCGCCGCGCGCAAATCGCCGGTGCTGAGCGAAATCCGTGATGCCCCATTTCTTCTGCTCAAGGAGGGCCATTGTTTCCGGGAAAACGCCCTTTCCGCCTGCCGCAGATCGCGCGTGAGCCCAAATGTGGTCTTCGAGAGCGGCCAATTTTCGACCATCATTTCCATGGTGGCCACCGGCATGGGCGTATCGGTCGTTCCTGCCATGGCTGTGGAGCGACACCCCAGGTGCAAATTTGTGCGCATCAGCGACGAACGCGCTGTGCGCATCGTCGGCTTGGCGCAACTGAAGCATCGCTTCAAGACTCGCGCGCAATGCGCCTTGACTGAGCAGTTGCGCCGCTATGCCCAGACCCGGCTCGTAGGGTTGGATTGATTCTGCCGGCCCCAAGACCGGGCCAGGAGCGATTCCTCATCGCCGAGTCTTGCGGCTCTCCCCGAAAAAAGGTAAGTTAGTGGCGTTTTCCTTCGTCGGACGTACACAGGCGCGCACTCTCGTCACTGGGCGGGAACAATCTTGCGCATAGCCGACTCCCAAAATGGACAGCCCTCGGCCCCCATCTTCACGAGATCGGGCGAACAAACTGGTGTGCCGTTAGCCGACGCTGAGAATCACCGAGAACGGCCCGTGTTCTGGCGCGTGGAAGGCAGCCTGGCACATTTGACGGCTGTGCGTCCAATTGCCTATTTCACGTGGAACGCTCACACTTTCGCCGAGCGCTGGGCGCGCCGCGGAGGCCTCTTCCTACAAGCGTTGGTTCGGCCACTCTTGTACGCGAGCCACAGGGTTTTGGCGACTAGGATCTTACACGCGCTGTTGGGCGGCGTGAGCCGCGACCGTCTGGATCTGCTCGGCGAAGAATACTTCCAATACATGCTGAAGCGTCAGCTCAGCAGCGAAGGCGTGGCGAAGCTGCGCGAATGGATGGCCCAGAATGGGCAAGTCGTCCTCGTCAGCCAAGGCTTGGATCACGTCATGCGGCCGCTGGCGCAGCACCTGGGGGTCGAAAGAATTGTGGCCAACCGGCTGGAGTTCCGCAATGGTGTTGCCACCGGCCGTTTGCTCAACCCGGTTATACGTCCGCGGGGGCCGTTGGCGATTCTCGGGGGCCGCCAAGCAGCTGGGCCCCTCAGTGCCGGGCAATTGCTTCGTGACCTGGGACTCGAAAAACATCCAGATCAGCTAGCAGACGCTATTTCCCCGGCAGAAAGACAATCTCCTCAAAATCACAGCCCGCTAGTTGTGTTTGACCGGCAGCCGGAGCGGCATCTTTCGGTGCGCCAAGCGTTACGGGGGAAACAGATTCTGTTGGTGGGTGTCACTGGCTTCATCGGCAAAGTTTGGTTCGAGCACCTCCTTTCTGAAATTCCGGAAATCGGCAGGATCTATTTGCTGATCCGGCGGCAGCGTAAGAGCACGGCCCGGCGCAGATTTGAGAAGGTCGTGGAAGAATCGCCAGTGTTCGACCGGCTGGAACAGCGCCATGGGAAAAACCTGAGCGCGTTTCTGGCTCAAAAGATCGAGGTGGTGGAAGGGGATATAAGTCTGCCGGGACTCGGCCTAGATGATAAAACCCGGCAGCGCCTGGCACGCGTGATCGATCTGGTTGTGAATAGTTCTGGTCTGACTGACTTCAATCCCGACCTCCGCGATGCCTTAGCCAGCAACGTCGAACCCGCAACCCATCTGATTGAGTTTCTCCGGGCAGCCGAACATGCCGCGCTGCTGCATCTTTCCACCTGCTACGTCGTAGGTGCTCGCGACGGGCGCGTCGCCGAAGATCTGAAACCAAATTACACGCCGGCAGACGTCGAGGATTTCGACGTAGAGCGGGAATGGCACTCCCTGCGGGAGTTGGTGCGCAAAGTCGAAGAGCGCGCTCATAGCCCAGAAGTGGAAGCGGCGCTTCGCCGGCAGGCCTTGGGCCGCCTGCATGAAAATCAGCGGCCACCAGGGCGCGAAGTCGACGAGTTCATCCGGAAAAACCGGCAGCGCTGGGTACGAAACCGGCTCACGCGCGCGGCAACACGGCGCGCTCGAAGGCTGGGCTGGCCCAACACGTATACGTTCGCGAAGAGTCTGGCGGAGTCGCTGCTTGCGGCGCGAGGCGCCGGTCTGCCCATCGCGGTGGTCCGCCCCTCCATCGTGGAGACCTCAATAGAAGAGCCCTTTCGAGGATGGAACGAGGGGATCAACACTTCCGCGCCTCTTTCCTATCTCCTGGGGACTTATTTCCGGCAGTTGCCCTCAAATGAACGCAAAAGGCTGGACGTGATCCCGGTGGACATGGTTTGTCGCGGCATGACGCTAATCGCTGCCGCGCTCGTCGAGCGGCGTCATAAGCGTCTCTACCAACTGGCTACCTCCGCGGACAATCCTTGCAATATGGGACGCTCCATCGAGCTGACCGCGCTCGCGCATCGCAAGCACTATCGCGCTCAGCAGGGTCTGGAGCATTGGGTCCGCATGCGCTTTGATACGATTCCGGTCTCCAAGCAGCGCTATCGGAACTTATCGGTTCCGGCGCAAAAGTTCGTCGTGCAAGGCATCAACCGGGCCGCGTCGGCTCTTCAGTTCAGACGCCCGCCGCTGGCCAAAGCGGAACGGGATCTCGAGCGCGTCGAGAAACTCATCCAACTCTACGAACCTTTCATTCTGCACAACGAGCAAGTTTTTGAGTGCGCCAATGTGCAATTGCTCTCCGCTCTCCTGCCGGCGGAGGAACACCAACAATTTGCCTACGAACCCGAGATCATCGACTGGTGGGATTACTGGATCAATATCCATATTCCGGCGCTGCGCAAATGGTGCTATCCGCTGATCGAAGGGCATGCGCTGGAAAGCGCGCCACGCCGCGAGTTCCGCCTGCCGGATGCGGCGGATGGGCCATCGCAAATCGACGCCAACGGCACCTGAGCTACATGGCTATATTTCTCACCGGCGTAACCGGATACATCGGATCCTATCTGGCGGCGGAACTTCTCGAACAGCATGGCGAATCGCTAAATCTGCTGGTTCGCGCGGAAGACAGCCAGGAGGCGCAGCGCCGCCTGTGGCGCTCTTTGCAGTTGCATTTCGGCTTTCCCGTTTTTCACGAACATCTCTCGGCACGCATACGCATTTTCTGCGGCGATCTGACCTCTCCGCGCTTCGGGCTCAATGACGAGAAGTACGACCTGCTGGTCTCGTCCACGGACTCGGTGCTGCATTGCGCCGCCTCGCTCAATCGAAAGTCCGAAAAAAGCTGCCTCAACGTAAATCTGCGCGGCACGCTGGAGGTCATTCAACTCGCGCGCCGCGCTCATGACGCGCATGGATTACGGCGCTTCAGTGAAGTGAGCACGGTTGCCGTGGCGGGCCAGCGCCGCAACGAGCAGGTGACCGAAGATAGCGCCATCGATTGGGATCGCTCCGACTATGATCCCTACGCGCGCACAAAGAAATTCGGCGAGCACCTGGTGCGGGAACTGCTCCCGGACGTACCTCGAACGATTTTCCGTCCCAGCATCGTGCTGGGAGATAGCCGCCGGCCGGAAACCACGCAGTTCGACATGGTGAGGGCTTTCGTTTTTTTGGGCGGCCTGCCCGTGCTGCCATTTCGTCCCGACGACTGCGTCGATATCGTACCCGTCGATTATGTGGCGGACGCGATTGTCACTTTGCACCAAAGTCCCCGCCCGAAATACGAGATCTATCACCTCTCTTCGGGGGTGAATTCGGAGAGCTTTCGAGAATTAACGGCGGCACTCGCGGAGGCTCGTGGCAAGATGAAGCCGTTGTTTTGGCCTGAGCTGGAAGCTCCATTCCGCGCAATTGTGGAGCGGCTCTCCCGCCGCCGCGACAATCTGGGTTACACAGCTTCGCGGCTGGAGGTATTTTTGCCCTATCTTGTGTGGAACACGGTATTCGATAATACGCGCGTGGTGGCTGAGCTGAGGCGCGCTCCCGCGCCCTTTTCCTCTTATTGTTTTTCGTTGTTTCGCTATGCGAAAGAGAACCGATTCCGTTATCCCTATCGTGAATGGCCTGAAATTGCGACGCTGCCCAGTACTGCCAGGGACTCGGAATATTCAGAATCAGCGCGCCACGTGAGCGCCGGAGAACCTGCCAAATGACCGATCTTCTCCTGCAAGCCTGGGTGGCGGCTTTGATCGAGCGGACGAAATTGGAGTGGATGCTCGGCCGCGGCAAACCGTGGAAACCCGGCGAGCGGCTGAAATTGCTGTTCGCCGGATACAACGGCACGCGCAACACGGGCTCCGACGTGCGCGTCGAAGAGATGCTGCGGCAGGTGCGGCAGGTGCTCGGCGCCGATCGCGTGCAGCTGACCGTCACGGCGCTAGACTTCGGGTTGACGCGCGGCTATTTTGGCGACGCGGCGCAGGTGCGCTTGCCGGATTTATTTCCGCCGTTCCTCTACAACGAAGTGCGGCAGCATCATGGCGTAATCGCCTGCGAAGGATCGATGTTCAAGAGCAAGTTCGCAAATGCGCTCACCACGATGTTTATCGGCGCTCTGGGCATGGCTGCCGCGGAAAATAAACTTTCGATCGGCTATGGCGCGGAAGCTGGTTACATGGATCCGTCCTTGGCACGGCTTTGCGCGCGTTATTGCCGCCATTCCGTAGTGGTTACGCGAAATGCGGAATCGCAGACTGTGCTCAGCGCGTTGGGAGTGGAGAGCGAGCTCGGTACGGACACGGCGTGGACGTTCGAGTCGCACCCGGCGGAGTATGGACGCAAAGTCTTAGCGGACGCAGGCTGGGACGGCAGCGCGCCGGTCCTTGTCTTCTGCCCCATCAATGCGTTTTTCTGGCCGGTGAAGGCTTCTATTCTCAAGTGGGTAGCGCGCGGCACGACCGGGGCATACAAACACAGCCACTATCGCGGCCCGTACTTCCACAAATCGGGCGCGCAGGTGGAGGCGAGCTACGAGCAATACCTGAATGCATTTGCCCAGGCGGCGCAAGCGGCCCGGCAAAAGCACCGAATTTTTCCCGTGTTTGTAGCGTGCGAGAGGCTGGACGCGCACGCTTGTCGCTCGATCGCCGAACGCATCAACGGCGCGCCCGTCTTCGCTTCAGACGATTACGACATGTACCAATTGGTGAGCATCTTGCGGGCGGGGCATCTGATGATCTCGTCGAGGTATCACGGCATCGTCACATCGATGCCGGCGCTGGTGCCGTCGGCGGGAGTAACCATGGACGAACGGATTCGCAATCTGATGCAGGAACGCGGCCATGGTCATCTGTTGCTGAACGTGGACGATGCTTTGCTGGGAGAAAAGCTCATTCACATTATTGATGCCCTGCAGCGCGAGCGCGAGGCCATTGCCGACGGGATTGGGCGTACGGTGGTCAGAAATCTGAAGATGATGGCGCGCATGGGCGTTTTTCTCGAGCGCACCGTGCACGAGCGCTATCCGGAATTTCCCGTGCAGGGCGGGCTGCGGAGTTGGGAAAATTATCTCCCGCCTTTACATCCAGGCCTGAGGCAATTGGTGGAGTGGTACGATGGCCGCGCGCAAGCAATGGCGGCGAACTGAAAACGCGAGAATTCCGCAGTGAATTTTCTGCAGAACATTTTTGAACGCCTCGCGGGCATGCCGCAACGCATGGTGCTCGAAGAGATGCGGCCTGCGGCCCGCGTCTCTGTAACCGCCGGCGCACTGCTCGAACGCATCCAGGTGGCTCGCACATTTCTCACTGCAGCCGGTGTGCGTAAGGGCCACCGCTGCGCGCTGCTGGCGCCAAACAGCATCCAGTGGGTCGCTCTGGATCTGGCGGCGATGGCCGATGGGATCCTGGTTGTGCCGCTTTATTCGCGGCAAGCGCCCGCTGAACTCGCGGCTGTGATTCGGGATGCTCAGCCAGCCGTGATCTGTTGCGGGGACGCGGCGTCGCAGGATGCTCTTCGCGCGGCATGGCCGGGCGCACCGCGCACGGTGCTGCTGAAAGAAATCTTCGCCGCGCCGCGAGGGGCCAGTGCGGGAAATGTCTCTCACGCTCCTGTTCCGCTGGCCGATTCCGATCCAGTCACGATTATTTACACCTCCGGCACTTCCGGGGACTCGAAGGGCGTGGTGCTCAATGTGGGCAACGTCACGTATATGCTCTCCTGCACCACGGCGCGGTTCGAACAGCTGATGGGCAGGCGCGCGGAGCCGGATCGCGTGTTTCATTATTTGCCGTTCTGTTTTGCGGG
>QHYR01000298.1 GCA_003223315.1 Acidobacteriota bacterium
CCACAATTGCTAAACTGCTCACGCGAGCTGACGACCCTCTGCACCACCTCCGGAGCAGCCCCCATGATCGAGCTTTGTCCGCTGGAAATAAAAAACGCGCTCAGCATCTGGCCCCCTGTGGGAAGCGAACACGAGATTGCCCAGCGCCTCAAGCGCGTCTTCGACCCGCAAGGCATTCTCTCGCCCGGCCGGTTTCGAGGAGGCATCTGACTCCGATGTCGCAGATGTCGCCAAGCACAACGACGCTTGAATCTGCCTCTCCGGCCAAGGGCCAGAGTGGCTTCCACGGTCCGGACCGCCCCCGAGACGTGGACTACCTGCATTGTATTCACTGCGGCTTGTGCCTCAACCATTGCCCCACGTATCGGTTGTGGGGTCTCGAAGCGGACTCGCCCCGCGGCCGCATTCGTCAAATGGTCCTCGTGGACGAAGGGCGGTTGGCGCTCGGCGAGTCTTTCGTCCGGCATATTGACCAATGCTTGGATTGTCGCGCCTGCGAAACGGCATGCCCCGCGGGAGTGGAGTACGGCAAGCTGGTGGAAGCGGCGCGGGCCCAGATCGAGCAGAATTATCGCCGCCCGTTTTCGTCGCGCATCGCCCGGAGCCTGGTCTACCGCCATTTGCTTCCTTATCCGCGCCGCATCGCTACCGTGGCGCGCCTTGCGCGTTTTTATCAAAACTCTGGCCTGCAAACCGTAGCGCGCGCGTCGGGGTTGCTTCACCTGTTGGGACTGGCCGATCGCGAAAAATTGATGCCTACGGTGGAGAAGGAATTCTTTTTTTCGCGGCTGGGGCAGACCTTTGCAGCGCAGGGCAAGCGCCGCGCTCGCGTGGCGCTTTTTGCGGGATGCATTTCTCAAGTCAGCTTCGCGGCATTGCACCAGGCTACCATTCGCGTGCTGACGGCAAATGGGTGCGAGGTTGTCGTGCCCGAGGGGCAGCTTTGCTGCGGAGCTCTGGCCGCTCATGCCGGCGTGCGCGATATCGCCCGGCAGCTTGCGCGCGCGAATCTGGACGTCTTTTTGCGCGAGGATTTTGACGCCGTCATTACCAACGCCGCGGGATGCGGCTCAACCCTGAAAGAATATGACCAGCTATTTTCCGCCGATGATCCGGCGCACGAAAAGGCTCGCGAATTTCGCGCGAAAATGCGTGACGTCACCGAATTTCTCGATGTGTTGGGCATGACGGCGCCTCTGCGCGAGCTTCGCATGCGCGTGACCTATCAGGACTCCTGCCATTTGGCGCATGGCCAGAAAATTCGCGAAGCGCCGCGGCGGCTGATTTGCGCGGTTCCCGGAATCGAGCTCACGGAGATGCGCCTATCGGATAATTGCTGCGGGTCTGCGGGAGTCTACAACGTCACGCAAACGCAGACTTCTCTGGAGTTGTTAGCTGAAAAAATGCATTGCGCAGCTGAAACCGGCGCGGAAACCATCGTCACCGCGAATCCGGGTTGTCTGCTGCAAATGCGCGCCGGAAGCGAGATCCACAAGACGGGGCAGCAGGTGCTGCACGTGATGGAGTTGCTCGATCGGGCCCTGGACCGAGCCATGGTCTCAGCTATTTCTCGCCAATGAGATAGCGGCAGCCCGCCGGACCCATGCGTGCCGCGTGTACCGTCCCGGCGGGAACGTCACAGCGCTGTCCGGGGCCATACATCGTGCTTCGGCCATCCACCGTCAGCGTCATCTCTCCTTCGAGAATGATGTGCGCGGTTTCGGCGGGGTGGGTGTGGTCGGAATAGCGGCGATCCGGCCCGTCCTCCCAAACGTAGGTGTTACGAAAGCCCTCGCTATGCAATTGCTTTTCGAGTTCGGGAATTTTCACGCCCACAAGTGTCTCCCACTCAAATTCCGAAGCTATTTTAACTGAGCCTTATTGCGGCGGCATAAACATCCGAGCGGCCACGCGCGTTACCAGCCGGCGCGGGGCGAGCCGCTGCCCTTCGACACTTAGCCAGTTGCGAGTTCCCGAAATGACGCGAGACTTGCCTGCAGCGAGTGCCTCGAGGCCTACGCGCGCGACCTTCTCGTTCGGCTCCTGAGCCCGGAGCAAGTGTGCGGGCTGCCCCGCAACTTCATTGAACTCGCTCACCGTGGAACCCGGACATAAGGCGCAAACCCGCACGCCATATCGCCGCACTTCTTCGGCTAGGCCTTCGGCAAACAAGAGGTCGAACCCCTTGGTAGCGGCATAGGTACTAATATACGGAACGGGTTGGAAGGCGGCTGTCGAGGCCACAATCAAAATGTATCCCGAGCGTCGCTCCACCATAGGTGGGAGAAACAGGTGGGTCAGATGCACGACCGAGGCGACGTTCACCTGCACCATATCCAACAAACGCTGCGCCTCGATCTTGCGGAATTCGCCGTACGCGCCAAACCCAGCATTATTGATCAGCAGTTCGATGGGCAGGCCCTTCTGGTTCGTAAACCGAAAGATCTCGCCGGGCGCTTGGGGCCGCGCCAAATCCGCAGCAAAGATTTGCGTTTGAACTTTATAGCGAGTGGTGACGTCGTCAGCCAGCCGCGCCAGCCGGTCGGCACGCCGGGCGGTCAAAACCAGATTTGTGCCTTGAGCTGCCAACTGCTCGGCAAGCGCCCAGCCGATACCTGAACTTGCACCGGTAACCAAAGCCCATTTGCCTCTCCATCGCTCCATAGGGCCTCCTGCAAATGAGCATACTTCAGCGGATGTGGAAAGTGGCCGAGCCGATTAGGCCTTTGAGTTCCAGGGTGGCATTACAGTCTGGCGCAGGCGCTCTCCTTCTGACTTTAAGCGATTGAGCAGCCGCCGCGCCCAGACAAATTCCGCCGCGAGCATGGCTAGGCCTCCGATGATGGCCGGCCAGCCCGGACCGGGAGTAACCAGCATCACTACACCAACAAATAGGAGCGTAAAACCCGCAAAGATCTTGGAAAACCTCTTAACCTGCTGAACCGTCTCGAGCGACACCGCAACCCTCCCCTACTCCCCAACCCCGATACTGCATCCACCAATTAAGTTAGATTGCAACAATGGCCTGGTGGTTTCACTCCAACGCTTAGTTGGAGCAATTTTATTTCCGCATCGCTCATTTGGCGGACAATCGCCGAACTTCCGATCATGGCCAGGCTAGCCCGGCGTGATTTGGGTTGATTTTGGGGGTGGGGCGGAGTACCCTAGCCTTCGCAATGGAGGAACTCATTACCACCCTACGCTGCCAGGCCCTGTGTTGTCCTTGTTGTCCGTTTCGGTGCTCTGGCGTCGCGAGGGAGACGATCTAGCGTCAAAAGATAGAGCGTCCTGACCAAACCCACCGCCAGAGACTGACCTGGCAGGTGGGTTTTGTGTTTTTTGGGCCAAACCTGTTCTGGCCGCTCGGTAAGTCGAGTGCGTAAAAGGCAAAGGGCATGCCGACCACAGTCGAAAAGGCTATCTATGGCTCCGCTGCGCATCCTGGGCTGAACCACCTGAAAAGCCTGGAAGCGGAAAGCATTTACATTATTCGGGAAGCTGCCGCCGAATTTGCGCACCCGGTGATGCTCTACTCCATCGGAAAAGACTCCTCCGTGATGTTGCGCCTGGCGCAAAAGGCCTTTTTCCCCGGCAAGATCCCCTTCCCATTGCTGCATATCGATACGAGCTACAAGTTCCCCGAGATGATCGAGTTCCGTGACTCCTATACCGCGCAGATCGGCGCCAAACTGATCGTCCATCAGAACCGCGAAGCCCTGAACCAGGGTGCCAATCCCTTTGCCTTGGGCACCCAAAAATGCTGCGGATTGCTCAAGACCAGGGCGCTGCTCGATGCTCTGGCTGAGAACGGATTCGATGCGGCCTTCGGCGGGGCGCGGCGAGACGAGGAAAAATCCAGGGCCAAGGAGCGCATCTATTCGTTCCGCGACCGCCAAGGGCAATGGGATCCCAAAAATCAGCGTCCGGAATTGTGGAACATCTTCAACTCCCGCATCAACAACGGCGAAAGCATCCGTGTTTTTCCCCTGTCGAATTGGACCGAACTCGACGTTTGGCTCTACATCCACATGGAAAACATCCCCATCGTGCCCCTTTATTTTGCTCGCAAGCGTCGCGTCGTGATTCGTGGCGGATCGATCGTGCTGATCCATGGTGATCACGAACTGCAGGCCGGGGAACAGCCGCAATTTTTGGAGTGCCGGATGAGATCACTCGGCTGTGTGCCTTGCACCGGCGCTATCCGGTCACAAGCCGACACCGTTCCAAAGATCATCGAGGAGATGTTCTCGTTCCGCCATTCGGAACGGGAAAATCGGGCCATCGATCACGATGAAGAAGGATCGATGGAGTTGAAGAAGCGGGAGGGTTACTTCTAGTGACCTCCGCAACGCAGACGAGAGGCTCGGATGGGCTAAGTTCCTCGCTCGAGCGCCTGGTGGCTCATCATTTGCAGAAAGACATGCTGCGGTTCACCACTGCCGGAAGCGTGGATGACGGCAAGTCCACCCTCATCGGCCGGCTCCTGCATGATTCCAAGGCCATATACGAAGACCAATTGGCGTCGGTGCGGAGCAGCCGCTTCAATCGTTCCGGGGGTCCCATAGATTTCGCGTTGCTTACCGACGGGCTGCGGGCCGAACGCGAGCAAGGCATCACCATCGACGTCGCCTATCGCTACTTCGAGACGCCACTACGAAAGTTCATCATTGCCGATACGCCGGGCCATGAACAGTACACGCGCAATATGGTCACAGGCGCCTCAACGGCGGATTTGGCGGTGATTCTGGTGGATGCTACGCGAGGATTGCAGGCACAAACTCACCGGCATGCCTATATCGCCTCGCTGCTAGGCATCGCCAATGTTGTTGCGGCGATCAACAAAATGGATCTGGTTGACTACAGCGAAGAGGTTTTCTATCGGCTGCAGGAGGAATTCCTCGCGGTTAGCCGCCAATTGGGAATCGAGCGCGTGGTGAGCATTCCGATCAGCGCCCTGGCCGGCGATAACGTCGTTAACCGCACCGAGCGTATGCCTTGGTACGAAGGGCCGACGCTGCTTCGGCATCTCGAAACTGTGGCCGTGCGTAGCGATGCAGGGCACCAGGCGGTGAGATTCCCGGTGCAATACGTGCTGCGGCCGGATGCGACCTTCCGCGGCTTTGCAGGGCAATTAGCGAGCGGAACCATTCGGGCGGGTGATGTGCTGCTGGCGCTGCCATCCAACCAGAGGACGCGCGTGCGGGCCCTAGTCGGCTACGAAAGTGAGTGCGGGCAAGCGTTTGCTCCCATGCCCGCTACTCTGACACTCGAAGAGGAGATCGACCTCAGCCGCGGAGACATGCTGGTTTCGCCGGATTCGCCTCCACATGTCTCCAGCCGAATCGAAGCCATGGTCGTCTGGCTTGATGCCAAACCGCTCACGCTGGGACAGAACTATCTGATCAAGCACAACGTTCGGAACTCGCGCGCCAAGGCCACCAAGATCGGTTTTCGAGTGAATATGCAAACGCTCGAGCGCGAGTTCGCGCTCGAATTGCGCATGAATGATATCGCCGCCGTCGAATTCGAGGCCGCCAGCCCATTATTTTTCGATCCCTACACCCACAATCGCGTCACCGGAAGCTTCATCCTGATCGATCCGCTCTCCAATGCGACCGTGGGCGCAGCGATGATACAGGGCGACCTCGCGGCGCGGCCCGGGGAATCCATTGCGTCAGACTCCGCCACGGATGCGGCCTGGAACAGACCGGTAGCAGCCGAAGATCGCTACGAGCGCCTCGGGCACCTGCCCGCGCTGATCTTCGCGGATACGCGCCCCGAGCTGTCCGTATATCTCGAACGCGCCCTCTTCGCCCAAGGCTTCCAGGTCTTGAATCTTTCAGGCGCCGAGGCGACAACTCATGATCCGCAGACTCTGCTGGGCCTGGCGAGCTCGCTGGGATTGGTGGTGATTCTCTCGGCGTCGGTGGACTCTGGTCGCAAGGTGCAGTGGAGGAGAATTGCCGCAGACCAGCGCTTCGGCCTCGTTTTGGATCTCGCGGCGCACAACCTGCCCGCCGATGATCAGGAAGCTTTGGCGGCGGTGCTTACGCTCCTTGCGCCCGTGCGCCTGCAACCGAAGCGGGATCAGATCGACTGAATCAGGACTCGCACACGAAGTGAGGAAGGAATGCTCGCGCTTGAACGGCAAGTGATCGAACTGCAAGATCAGGCCGAAGGCTGGGACCTGAAGGTGCTGCTGCAATGGGGCCTTTCCGAATTCGGCCAATCCCTCGCCATCGCAGCAAGTTTAGGAGCCGAGGACGTGGTGCTCATCGATCAGGCGTCCAGGCTCCGATCCGAATTCCGCGTGTTCACACTGGACACCGATTTCCTCTTCCCCGACACCTATGCGCTGATCGATCGGATCGAAAAACGTTACGGAATCCAGGTGGAGCGCACCCACTCCGACCTGACCCCAGCCCAGCAGGCGGCGCGCTATGGAGACGCCTTGTGGGCTTCGCAGCCGGATCAATGCTGCCAATTGCGAAAAGTAGAGCCGCTCAAGAAAAAGCTTTCTGGCTTGAGCGCCTGGGTTACAGGTGTTCGCCGCGATCAGGCGCCCACGCGTGCGCAGACGCGAAAGCTGGAATGGGACGCGAAATTTGGTCTGGTGAAGCTCAATCCGATCGCGGACTGGAATTGGAAGCAGGTCTGGGAATACATCCGCGCCTATAACGTGCCCTACAATCCGCTGCACGACCAAAATTATCCGAGCATCGGCTGCACGCATTGCACCCGGCCGGTGCAGCCCGGTGAGGACCCGCGGGCGGGCCGCTGGTCCGGATTCAACAAGATCGAATGCGGCCTGCACGTGAAGAATCCAGCTTAATTTCAGGTAGCGGCAGGAGTTGCCTCGCCTGACGAACGCGATTGCTGTCCGGTTCGCGCCCCGGTTGCCTTCAGAACCTCAACACGGGGGAAGGCCCCATTTGCCGGCTCCCCTCAGACCGCCTCCACGATCGGCGGTGGGGCTTCGGCTTTCGCTGCCGCCGCGACCGCACCCACAATGAGCAACGCCGGCGCAGGCGGCGCGGGCACGCTTGTCAGAGATGCCAGATCAGTTCGATAAATTGATTCCTGCGGCGCAGAGGCTTGCGAGACGATCAGGCAAGCGGTCTCTCCGGAGATACCCGCGTCCCGCAGGGCGCGCGCCAGGCGCTCGTAGTTGCTTCCCGGCATATAAATCACCAGCGTGGCGCCGGTGCGCGGCACGGACTTCAAATCGCGTTCCAATTCGCCTTCTCGGCGGTGAGCACTGAGGAAGATGATCTGGGAAGCGGCTCGCCGATCGGTCAGCGCGATTTGTGCGCTGGCTGCCGCGGCGGAAGCTGCCGTCACGCCCGGGATGACTTCGAAATCCACTCCCGCTTCCCGCACGGCGGAAATCTCCTCACCGGCACGGCCGAAAATCAATGGATCGCCTCCCTGCAGCCGGACCACTCTCTTCGCCGCAGAGGCATACCCGATGAGGAGCGCGTGAATTTCTTCTTGCGTGATCGATTTCGCGCCGCAACGTTTTCCCACGTTGCACAAGATTGCGCCGGCCGGCGCGATGCTCAAAATCCGCGGAGGGACCAGCGCGTCGTGCAGAACCACGTCCGCCGAACGCAAGACCGTCCACGCCTTTCGCGTCAGCAAGTCGGGATCGCCGGGCCCCGCACCTACGAAATAGACTCTGCCCGGCGCACTCTCGCTGGCGGGATTTTCGCGTGCTTGGAATTCTGCAAAGGCGCGCTCGCTTGAAAGCTCCTTCAGAATCGCGCGCCGGCTTTCGGGAGAAATGTCGGCCTGGAATAGCTCCCGGCGCTGCTGGCCGATCTCCTCGAGCCAAGGCCCGTACTCGGGCCCAAACCGCTCTTCGAGCTCGTGGCGCAACCGCTGCGCCAGAAAGGGAGAATGTCCCGCAGTGGAGATGGCCAGCTGCAAAGCTCCCCGTCGCACGATCGCGGGATAATAAAAGTCGCAGCGCTCCGGCTCGTCGACAGCATTGCATAAGATGCCTGCCTGCTGGCAACGGCGGAAAATCTCTTCGTGCAATTCGGCGGAATTCGTCGCGGCAACCACCAAAAAGACCCCAGCGAGATCCGCAGGCAAAAACGGGCGCTCGTCCCACACAATCCGGCCCGCGATGGCAGCCTCGCGGATTCCCGGGGTGGCTTCCGACGCAACCACACGAACTTCGGCGCCGCAGCGCAGGAGGCCTTGCATCTTGGCTTCGGCCACAACACCGCCGCCGACGATCAAGCATGGCCGTCCCGCGAGCTTCAGGAATAAGGGAAATAACTCATCCATTATGGTTGCTCGTCAACGCCACCGCGCGTTTGCCCTTGCAGCTGCAACAGAATGTGCTCCATGCGCTATGCGCCAAAACAAAAAACCCACCGGCCAGTCATCCTGGCGGTGGGCTTCGCTCGCTTAGATTGCAGGTATGCTAAACGAGCAACCTCCCACCGCAAGAAGGCACACAACAACAGGCGCCACAGACCGCCCTGCAAGCCTTCTGCCAGCAAATCAACATACATGCATTCTAGTTTCGGTGGATGCGCGAAGTCAACGCGTTCGAGCTCCGCCGCGCAGGGCCACTGATTTCAGGACACATCCTTTGGCGCGCGCCGCTGTATCCCTAAGCTTCGCTGCTGCCGGCCCTCGAATCATGGCATAGTGCCGTTTGCCTGAGTAAGATACTTCTCCGAAGCTGTCTCAGCGGGCCCCGCGCGCCGGGCGGAGATAACATCGATGCACACCATGATCGGAATTCTCGGCTTTGTACTCCTGGTGGCGATTCTCTGGGACGCCTTCGAGAGCGTAATTCTGCCTCGCCATGTGCGGCGCTCCTTCCGTATCGCTCGGTTTTTCTTCCGAACCGCGTGGACGATCTGGTCCGTTACAGCGGCCTACATTCGCACTCCCAAGCGGCGAGAAGGATACCTGAGCTACTTTGGCCCGCTTTCGCTGCTTCTGCTCATTGGCTTTTGGGCGCTGGCGCTGGTTCTGGCGTTTGCCATGCTGCAGTGGGCCGCCGGATCAGCGCTGGCTTCACCTGGAAACCCGAGTACATTTCGCACCGACCTCTATTTCAGCGGCACAACTTTCTTCACGCTGGGACTGGGCGACATCACGCCTCAGAGTTCGGGAGCGCGAATCCTGTCCGTCTTCGAGGCAGGGACAGGCTTCGGCTTTCTCGCGCTCATCATTGCCTATTTGCCCACTCTATACGGCGCCTTTTCGCAACGCGAAGTGAGCATCCCTCTGCTTGATGCCCGCGCCGGTTCGCCTCCCACAGCCTCCGAACTGCTCCGCCGCCACGGCCCGGAACGAATCCAGAACGGCCTCGCTCACTACCTCCGCGACTGGGAAACATGGTCGGCGCAATTGATGGAAACACACCTGACCTATCCCTTTTTGTGTTTCTTCCGGTCGCAGCATGACAATCAATCCTGGGTCGCCGCGTTCACGGCCATCTTAGACACCTGCGCGCTTCTAATCGCCTATGGCGAGGGCGAGACGAAATGGCAAGCGCAGCTCACTTTTGCCATTTGCCGCCATGCCGTAGCCGATCTGGCACAGATCTTCTATATCGATTCCCGCATGCCCGACACGAACCGCCTGCCGGCTGAGGATTTGCCCCAGGTGCGCAGCCTGTTGATTCAGTGCGGAGTACCAGGCTGTACCGAAGCGGGCGACGCCAAGCTCAAAGAATTGCGCCGGCTTTACGAACCGTACCTCAATGGGCTCTCGCAACTGCTGTTGATGCCGCTTCCGTCATGGGGAGTGGAAACGCCGGCGGGCCAGGAGAATACGGTGTGGGGCCGAATTACCTCGAGAGCCACCCGTCCAGCAAGACCGGAAGAGGTGGAGACCGATCATTTCTAGCGGCTTGCCAACCCATTCGGCGAAATCGCGGAGGGAAACCTCAGATCCCCGGAAGAGGCATCGGGCGGCCTGAGCTACAAAACCGGGTTGTTACTTTTCGAGATCCGTTAAACAGTTCGCCACGCATTTCGAGGCGGCCACTTCGACTTCCGCCTTCTTGTTACCGGGCACCTTGCTCGCCGCTTCGGGCACTGCGACGAAAGACTGCGGCCCATCGGCAAGATTAAACGTGCACTCGAAGGCGGCGGACCGCACAGATCTCTGCATGCACGATCGGCCATCCAACCCAGAGTCGAGGCTGTCCGGTTTTCCGAGCAGTTCTTCGGCCACTCGCGATGGCACGATAGCCACAGTCATCGGAACGGGAGAATTGACCTTGACGCTAAAAGGCTCGCCATCCCGTTCTGCCCTGATCCCATCGTAAGATTTCGGCGCTGACGTCAGCTCGTATGTCTCTTTGAGTTCGCTGATCCACTGGTATCGCGGCGGGTTGCAGTTCTCCACGCAAGCCCAGCGGTAATACTGAATGTGAATGTCGTTAGGGGAGATGAACTCGCGCACGGTACCATGCTCGCTAAGCGGCGCCCCAAAACCTGTCACCGCGGTTCGCTCGCTACTGCGCTCGTCACGGAGGACGAGGGTCATGGGGCGCCCCGGAGCAACGTCGCATAGGTAAGTTGTCTTGGTGACGTGTTCGCGAACGCAGCGAAAGCTGACGCGGGGCAGGAGCTCGGGATGCCGGACCGTCTCACTCCATTCTTCGGCTGGTGCCATCTCGACGGTTACCGGTTCCTGGGCGTCGATATCAATGTGGACATTCCCGGCCTGATCACCCGGCTTGAAAACCCGTCCCGTGTGGTAATCGGCCGGGTCCAGCCGGGCGCTTTCAGCGCTTGCCGCCAGCCAGTCGAAGGTGGACTCCTGGGCACCCCAGATCCGAGCCGCGCCAAAACTCAACCCAAAGACGAGTGCAAACGCGAGCAAGCTCTGCTTTTCGAGTGTTTTGGAATTCATGGCTCGGACGCTCCAGCTATGATTGGATTCCTACTTTTTCCGAGAAGAGCAGCGAGACAGATAGCTCTTTTGCCATTGTACTAGTACCTAGCTGGTGAAGGGAATTCCGAAGGACAGGTGTGCGGTTACTATCAACCAGCTAATCAGGGGCAAGAAATGGCGGCTTCGAACTG
>QHYR01000299.1 GCA_003223315.1 Acidobacteriota bacterium
TTCGTTACCCCTTTGTGTGTGCTCTTCTAACGGCGAGATCGATAAGGTTGAAGAAGTTTCTACGACCTTGAACGCCTGCCGCGACGGTCTGTACTTTGCGACCAAAGTTCCATCCTACAAAGTTGGCATGTCCCTCGTAGTTACCTTCCCCTACTCGCATGCCACCGAACGTAACGTGCATTTCTTTGGCAAGGTCGTGCGGATCGATGCGTTATCGGATGGCAGCTTCGGCATTGCTGTCGAGCTGGTGATGACCCTCGTTAACAAACAAAAGCGACGTCCTGTCTCGGTGGAATTCTGACCGCGAAATGATCCCTGGCATGAGAAGTCACGGCTGTTATGACCGAGTCTGCCTATAGCCTACATTTAAGGTCAAAATAAT
>QHYR01000263.1 GCA_003223315.1 Acidobacteriota bacterium
TCCCTGAACGACAAGAGGCTAAACATCCAAGACAAGAGTCTCCCAGGCGAGATGAGGGCGCAGAGTTACCCGCCTGCCATGACGGCTTGGGGAAAAGCAAAGTTCGAAGCCACGCAACCCAGCTACGGCCCCAGATCCGTTCCTCCTGGATTGGGGAATGACCTGGTTTCCACCTGTGAACCGATGGGTTATCCGCGCGACCTCTGGGAAGCGAATCTGAGACCCTTTGAATTCGTTCAGGCATCTGACCGGGTGTTGCAGCACATGCAGTATCACGATCTGTGGCGTACGATCTGGACGGACGGACGGGCACTTCCGAAGGACCCCGACCCCGCCTGGAGTGGATACTCAATCGGGCATTGGGATGGAGACACCTTTGTCGTGGAGTCCATTGGCTACGACGACAGGACCTGGCTCGATCATTTCGGCGACCCGCATAGCGATCAGATGACGCTCGTGGAGCGCTACAAGCGCCTGGATGCCGACACCTTGCAACTGGACATGACGTTGACCGACCCGAAAACATATACGGTCCCTTGGGTGGCTGACACGATCACCTTCGAAAGGGTGAAAGTGGCCATTTTTGAAGAGATTTGCGCGCCCTCGGAAGAAAATCGGTTTAACGATCGCGTCAGGGATGCGGCGGTTGGAAAGTCCAAACCTTGACAGGTGTTTTGCATTCCGATAGATTCAGGTCAACTTGGTCATTTGCAGCTTGGATAAGGAGATTTCCTAAATGAGACGTCAACTCCCAGTCGCAATCTTGGTGAATTTGAGCCTTCTGGCGGCGAGCTCTCTGTTGCTGGCAATTCCGGTATTCGCTCATCACGGTTTTCAGTTCGAATTCGATGGAAGCAAATACATCTACATTACCGGTACGCTGACGAAGGTGGAATGGGAAAACCCGCACCTCTATTTTAACGTCGAATCCAAGATGTCGCCGCAGGATCCAACGGTTCCGGATCCTAGCGGCAAGGTGACCAGCTGGCGCTTTGAGGGCTCCTCGGTGAGCTTGGTGCAAAGGACCGGGACACGACGGGCGGATTTGGTCGAGAGCATCGGCAAGACGGTCACGGTAAGAGCATGCCCTGGGAAGGGCGGTCTGGCGAAGGGCGCTGCCGAGACAGTAAAGGTGGCGGATGATCGGGAAGTCGTGGTCGGCAGAAAGCGATATTACGGAGAAGGGCCTGCTCCCGCGGATATCGATAAGGACCCCGTGAACTAAGCCGCTTCCCTGCTTCTTAATGATCTCCAATCTTTTGGCAGTGTCTCACTTTCGGACACTGCCAAATTTTTTTCCCGACTAATTACAACGTGATAGGATATGCGGCCTCAGGGAAAAATGCGCTGAGGCGTGCCAGTCCCCATTAACCCGCTCGTGCGAACGGATCCGCTATCTTCGCGCGCGGCAAGCAAGGAAGGCGACATGAAAGTCCGGTCCAGGCGAATCATCGTTGACGCCATCTCCATGGCGATCATCTTCCTGCTGGGTGTTGCGTCGGCAAACTGCCAGGCTGCGCCGGAAGACAAGCCGCAAATGGCGGATGAGATCTTTAAGAACGTTCAGGTTCTCCGAGGACTTACCGTGGACGAATTCATGGGAACAATGGGCTTCATTGCCGCCTCCCTGAGCATGAATTGCATTGATTGCCACACCACGGAAGCGGCCAGCGACGTGACTAAATATGCCGTCGACACCCCGACCAAGCAGACCGCACGCAAAATGATCCTGATGGTGAAGTCCATCAATGCGGCGAATTTTGGCGGGAAGCAGATCGTCACCTGCTACTCCTGCCATCGTAGCGGTAACGCCCCAAAGAACATACCGAGTTTGGCGGAACAGTACGGCACCCCGCCTCCGGAAGATCCGAACGAGGTCGAAATTGTCGGCGAGTCCAGACCCGGGGTGCCCTCCGCCGATCAAGTTTTGGACAGATATATCCAGTCAATCGGCGGCGCGGCGCAAGTGGCCAAGCTCACCAGCTTTGTCGCCAAGGGAACTTACGAGGGTTTTGACACCGGTGAGGAACCGGCGCCAGTAGAAGTCTACGCCAAAGCCCCCAATCAACTCACTACTATCGTTCATATCCCGCAAGGGGACAGCATCAGAACCTATGACGGCCGGACAGGTTGGACGACATCCACGGGAACACTCTTGCCCGTACCTTTCCTGATGCTGGCCGGAGGAAATCTGGGGGGCGCCAAGCTGGATGCGGAGTTATGCTTTCCTGCGCAGATCAAGCAGACGCTCAGTGAATGGCGTACAGGATTTCCGACCACTGTGATTGACGAGAAGGAGGTCGACGTCGTTCAAGGCACCAGCGCGGCCAAGACTCCCGTGAAACTGTATTTCGACAAAAAATCTGGCCTGCTCGTGCGGCTCGTGCGCTATACAAACACCGCCATTGGCACCAATCCTGCGCAGATCGATTATGCTGACTACCGCGACGTCGGCGGAGTGAAGATGCCCTTTCACTGGACCGTGACTTGGACCGATGGACGATCCACCACGGAGCTCAGCTCGGTGCAGCCGAATGTGCCCATCGAAGCCTCGAGATTCGCCAAGCCAGCACCCGCGACGCGCAAACCCGGAACCCCCTAACCTTGCAACGACCGCTTCGTGGGCCCCGGAACGAATCAGAGGCACTGGTCTGCGCCCGCAGCGCTAACGCAAAGCTGCGAGATCGAACGTTGCGGAGACCTCGTGGCCTTCGGGAGTGGATACCGTGACCCGCAACGGTCCCGAGGCAACTTCCGCCGCCCGGAATGTGAACCACACGTCGCCACCATTCCGATCGCCGTCACCGGAGTAGATCGGTACACCATAAGAGCGGATCGGCTGGAGGTCGTCCTTACTTTGCCTGAACCGGAACCGAAAATCGCGAAAGCAGTCCTGCACAGAGATCATACGGTTTACGCCTTGGCACGAAACTGGAGGCAGAAGCGGCGACGGCGCAGGGTAAAGAATCTGGATGCGCACCTGAAGCGTGTCAGGATCCTTTCTGTAGTCCTGCTCGGCCTGCATCGGGCTGTAGCCAACGGAGTGTTCGCGGGAGCTTACGACGACCTGAGCAAAAGGAGTTCGCACCTCCATTTCGGCGATGTCCGGGCCAGTCTTTGGACGTGGCAGCGTTTCCTTATATTTGGAGAGGAAATTGACAGACTCACTGTTGCTGCTTCCCAAGAAGTAAGCGTTGCGAATCGCGGTGGAGTCCAGGGGGTGCTCGTAGGCGGCAGCCGACGCTGCGATCAATGAGATCAGAAGCATTCCGAGATATCTCCCGGACCAAGGCCTCACGTTCTTCCTCCAACTTCACAACGGCTTTGTGATTGCGGTAGTAAACCGGAAATTTTCGTTTTTGATCTCCTGGATGGGCACCCTTACACACCCGAAGCGCTTCGAATTAACCTCTGCGTAGCCAATTCTCGAAAAGTCCGATGATCGGAAAATGACCCATTGCCCTCCATTCCTAACGCCCTGCGCTCAGGGGCGTCGCTTTCTCTGTTGTCGATGTCGGCAGCCCATGCTGCGATAAGAACGAGCGAATCGCGGCGAATGCCTTCAGGTTTTCCTCATCCGTGAACCCGCCATGTTTGCCGTTGGGGATCGTGACGAGCTCGTGAGGCACGCCTGCCTTCGCGAGCGCCTGATGCAGCCGCTGTTTCTGTGTATAAGGAACCACCGGATCGGCGTCGCCATGCACGCTAATGATCGGCGGAATGCCGGCGCGTACGTAGGTCAACGGCGACACTTGCTTGGCCAGCTCCTCGCGATTGGGCAGCGCGCCCAGCCAGGCCACGGCCCAGGTCCGTTGATTGGCGCCGCTCAGCAATTCGTTCACATCGGCAATGCCGTACCAATCAATGATGGCCGCCACTTTCAATTCGTCTGTATTGTTTGGGCTGCTGCTTGAAGCGCCACCCGAGCGGTCGCCCGGACAAGTGTTGTCGAAGCCCGCCGACATCGGCAGCACTCCGGTGATCAGCGCCAAATGGCCGCCGGCCGACTGGCCGCTCGTGATGATCCTGCTTGTATCGAAATTGTACTGCGCGGCATTTCGATACACCCAGCGCAGCGCGCAGCGTGCGTCTTCGACTGCCGCCGGCGCCAGCGCCACGTTCGTCATTCGATATTCCACGTTCACAACGGTCCAACCCATCTGCAGATACGGAAGCAGCGAGAGAGTTGAGGCTTCCTTGGTTCCATTCGTCCAGCCGCCACCGTGAAAGAAGAGCATCGTCGTGTTCGGAGCCTTGAGCCCGCGCGGCTGATACACGTCCAGCTTCGCATCCCAGTTGCTCGCGGTGCGGTAAGTGACGTTCGGAGTCAGCTGGTAGCTGCCGGCGACGTGCACAAAATCGCGGATCGAGTCCGCTGATTGGGCGCGCACGGAAAGGGGCGCGTTTACGATAACGAGCGACACGACTGCCAGGGCCGAAAGCCAAAGTCTTTTCATGGATACCCCCTCCTCGGAGTTAATTTCTTCTCTTTCGCATTCAAGGAATGTCCGTCGGCGCGCATGCACCAAATACGCTGCTTATAGCACCTCCTGCCGCATGCGTACAAGCCTCTCCGTGAAAGCCGCAATCGGTCCGTTTGAAGACCACCACCCGATTTCTTATTGGCCCGATTCTTAGTGGTTGACGCTTGCGGTAAAACGGCCATCCGACCAGATCCCCCCGGCGAAAGTCACCATCCTCCGCGAAAAGGCTACCAACAGGATGCACTTTTCGCGGGTAACAAAGTCGAACTGCAGCGAGGGAACTCTCTTGAAATGTGCACATACGAAGTGTTGACTGGAAGTCACGTAGAATGAACACTTGCAGAAAAATGGGGTGGGGGTATCCCCGCGTTTTGCGCCCGAGGGAAGCTCGTCCTTGCCGCAGCAGTGATGAGGAGTGTAGAGTGGCCTCGCCAGAGAGGCCGAGAAGCCACGCGTAGGGGGACGTCCGTGAAGCTCATTGCTCGCACACAACGAATAGCCGACGAGACTCGCGCAGGAGAAAAGGTGAACCGCCCGTTCTCTGCCGCAGCCGATTGGGGCCGCCGGGAATTCCTCGCCGGCCTCGCCGCCGTGGGCGCGGATGTTTTGATTTCCAGGACCCTCTCGGCAGCCCAGACCTCCACAGCCGCGCCGCACCGCATTGATGTCCATAATCACCTTACGCCCCCAAGCTACGCGTCGGAACTCGGTCCCAAGCACCTCATCTCGCAGCAAGTTCTCAATTGGACGCCTGCAAAAGATATCGAGGATATGGACCAGGCCGGAGTCGCGACTTCCATTACGTCGCTCGCGCCGCCCGGCGTATGGACCGGCGATGCCGCCGCAGCCCGAAGTCTTGCTCGCAAATGCAACGATGAAGCGGCGCGGCTGGTGGCCGATCACAAGGGGCGCTTCGGCATGTTCGTCAACTTGCCGCTGCCGGATATTGAAGGCAGTCTGCGCGAAATTGAGTACGGCTTGGACATGCTTAAGGCCGACGGCGTGGCCATGTTTACCAACTACGGAGACAAATGGCTCGGCGATCCATTTTTCAATCCCGTTTTTGAGGAGCTCAATCGGCGCGGGGCCGTCGTCTACACGCACCCGAAATCCGCCAACTGCTGCAGGAACGTTCTCCCGAATATCCCGGATTCGGAAATTGAGTACGGGACCGACACGACTCGCGCGATCACAGAGTTGGTCTTCGGCGGTGCGACCAGACGCTATCCCAACGTTCACATCATCTTTTCGCACGCCGGGGGCACGATGCCGTTCCTGATCGAGCGGTTCGTCAACTTAGCTAAAGGTCCCGCATTTGCGTCCCAGCTTCCACAGGGATTTTTGGCCGAGGCGACGAAGTTGTACTACGACACCGCGCAAACGGCCAATGCTGCGGCGATGTCCGCGCTGCTGAAGGTGGTGCCCGTGTCGCAAATTCTCTTCGGGACGGACTTCCCTTTCCGCACCGCAGCGGATCACGTGAAGGGGCTCAAGGCTTGCGGAGTATTTACCGCCAAAAATCTGCGGGATATCGATCGAGAGAATGCCGCACGGCTGCTGCCGCGATATAGAACATAGCGCCGCATGGGGTAAGCTCGTGCGCCGCTTCCAGGTACCAGATCTTTTGTTTTTTACCCTCGGGGCCAGCCTGACGTTCGCGTTGCTCCGTCTTCGGCTTGCTGCCGTAGCAAACAACCGTCCGTGCTGGCCCGCTCTGGTCGCAAATTCGTTGCGTCCGAGGACAAGGGAAGCGTACGATGCACGAGACAGAGATCCAAGGCTGAGATTCCAGATGAACCTCGAAGAAGAGTCTAATTGCAGAGGAGAATGCAATGAAGCACCTGCTCTCAGGTTTAGGAACGCTTGGAATCACAGCCGCTGCGGCAAACTCCATGGCCCAGTCGCTGGCTCCGTTTCTCCCGGCGGCGGAAGACGGCGGCGCAAGCGCGTCGTCAGCATCGCGGAGCATGCAAGGGACGGGAGGCGCGCTGCTCGTCGCGCAGCTGAAAGCATCGGGTATCGAGCATATCTTCTTTAATCCTTCCTCTGGAGCAGCTCCCTTCTTCGATGCCTTGGTGGACGAACCCAAGATGCATTTGATCAAGGCTCTTCAGGAGGGTGCTCTGGTGGCCATGGCGGATGGTTACGCCAAGGCGTCCGGCAAGACTCCTTTCGTCATTTGCGCCAGACCTGGGTTCCCGAACTCGATGACTCAGTTATACAACGTGTGGAAGGATGAGATACCCATGGTGGTCGCGGTGGACTATGTGAACCGCGCGACACTGGGTGAAGATGGCTTCGAAGATGCCGACCATCTGGAAAATATCGCGCATCCGATCACGAAATGGAATTGGGTGGCTCAATCGGCAGACAAGATTCCGGAGGTTACCCGCCGAGCGTTCAAGTTTGCTTCCACCATGCCCTCCGGCCCCGTTTTTCTGGCGTATCCGGAAGATATCCTCGACGAGGAAGCTCAAGCATCGGTAATCGATCAAGCTAAATTTGAAGTCTCGATGAAAGTGCGACCCGATCCAGACTTGGTCGAGAAGGCTGCACGCATGCTTCTCGAGGCCCAAAGCCCGCTTCTTTATGTCGGAGATGAAATTGTTCGGTGTGGCGCGCAGAAACAGGTTGCAGAGCTGGCCGAACTTCTGGGTATGCCGGTAACGCGTGACGGCGGCACCATCGGCTGGTCCAAAGCCTTCCCGACGCAACATCCGCTATACCTCGGCACCAACCTCCGTGAGATGCGTTATCCGGCGCATGTGGACGTGACGTTGAATCTTGGAGGGCGTCTCGCCTATGGCGAGAGAATCCAGCCGGGCATAAAGCTGATTCAGGTCCGTATGGATCCCACCAACCTCGCTCGTACCGCTCCGACTGACGTGGCGATCTTTGGAGATTTGAAGTTTACGACGGCCGACCTGATTGCCGCGTTGCGGAGCATGGCCACGGCAGACCGACTGCGCCAGATCAGCCAAGAACGCGCTGCCAAGACGCACGAATACACCACCACGATGCGGAAGTTCCGCGAGTCCATTGGCCGTGAGACATGGAACCACAGCCCGGTCAGTTTCGAACGGCTGGGCATGGAACTCGAGACCGCTTTGGACAAGGACGCGTGCGTGGTAGCGGAAAGCGATTCGGGCCGAAAGATGGAAGACTTCATGTCCTTCGGCGGATCAGACAAGCAATACTTCACTACCACCGGAGCGGCACTGGGATGGGGATTGCCGGCAGCTTTCGGTGTAAAACTGGCACATCCCGACCTGCCGGTTGTGTCGGTAGTCGGGGACGGCGCATTCCTCTTTGCCGGCCCGCAACCTCTCTGGAGTTATGCCAGGTACAAGGCACCGGTCACCATCATCGTTTGCAATAACCGCAGCTACAATAATGAACGCAACCGCATCTGGAACATCGGCGGAAGGCAGTTCCAGACCGGCCGCGATATGACCTGCTATCTCGGCGATCCGGACATTGATTATGCCAAACTCGCATCAGGATTCGGCGTGGAAGGAGAGATTGTCGCCGAGCCTTCGCAGCTTCAAGCGGCGCTACAGCGTGCAAAACGTGCGACGGCGGATGGTCGGCCGTACCTGCTCGACGTCCATATCGAGCGGAATGGGATCGGCGCAACGTCGACATGGCATCCGTCCTATTCAATTGCCGAGTTGCGCCAAAGGAAGGTCTGATATGCACTCAAAAGCGGCATTCCACTTTCGGAAGCATCTCTTGGGTGTGTGTCTGGCCCTTCTGTCGATCAGCTTTACGGTACGAACCTATGCGCAGTCGGCGGCGAACAGCTTGCCAGCAGGAACCGGAAGAGATTTGGTCGCCGCAGCATGTACGCAATGCCACGGCTTGAAACTGATTGTGGCTCTCCGCGATGGCCCTGTGGGCTGGAAGCATTTTGTAGACGACATGATTTTGCGCGGAGCACAATTGACGCCCCAGGAGGCAGATAGCGTAACCCAATACCTCTCAAAAAATTTTGGACCCGGCACATCCCCGATGCAAAGCGGCCTCAAAAGTGAGCCGCTTCCGTCCGGCGATGGTGAAAAACTCGTCGAATCACACTGTGCCCTCTGTCACGACTTAGGACGAATCACCACTGTCGGAAGAAGCAAGGAAGAGTGGAACAACACCGTGAGCAACATGATGGCGCGTGCGGGCACGAACGTCGCGACCCAAGATGAAATCCTGACGATGGCGTCTTATCTAGCCGCCCACTTCGGCAAGAAATCGGATTAGTCAATCTCTCTGCGATCAGCGGGCAATGTAGGTTTTGCTGAACCCGTTGCGGCTATTGGTGACGGTGAATTTGCCGTCCGGCTGAACTGACGCTTTGACCCAGTTCCCCTTGCAGTCCGCGGTTTCCTCGAGGTTTGCAATCATGTCTGGCGAAGTATTGTGGTGGGGGTCCGGATCGAGCAGCGACAAATGTTCCTGCCAGATGCCCTCGATTCCGGGGATCTGCGCCAGCCGCAAATAAGCCACCTTTTCGTACCGAGCAGCACCGCCAGGCGTGATCGATTTGGCGTTGGCGTCAACCTGGCCCATGCCCTTGCGCGGCCCATTATTGACGACCACGACCTGAGGTTTGATGGCGTCGAGAAACGCGGGCGCTCCCGCGCCGTCGAATGCGCCGTGACGGCTGGTCTGATAGACGGTTACCGTGCCCAGCTTGTTTACCGGGCACGCGAGCTCCATCTCTTTTTCCCAATCGAGATCGATCAGATTCAGATATTTGAACTTGCCGTAGCTGACCAGCACGCCGGCCACGCGCTGATTTTCGAGCCCGATGGGAGCCTTTTGCTCCGCGGTGGCGCAAAGCGGATTCGGGCCTCCGCCGTTGACGGGCTTCGCCAGCACCTTTTGATCGGAAGCGACCACGAGCACGCGAAGTCCCTTCACCGGGATCTCATCTCCCGGCTTCACGATGGTGCGCTTGCCGGCGGAGGCAGTCGTGTAGCTATCGAGCCATTGCTGATTTTCTTTCTCGATGGCATCGCCGTGATCGTAAAACTTGCCGATGGGGATCATTTTAGAAAGCGCGGCGAGCCCGCCCACATGGTCTGCGTGGAAATGGCTGATGAGCAGATAATCGATTTTTTTCAAGCCGGCGAGTTGAGCCGCCGCATAGATACGTTTAGCGTCACGATCGCCCACCGTCCATCCCGTATCGATCAGGAATGATTCTCCGGAGGGAGAGACCATCAACGTCGCCGCACCACCCTCGACGTCGATCCAGTAAATATCGAGAGGCCGGGACTGGGCGTAGAGATTGCCGGACGGGACGAGCAGCGATGCGAGAAGTAAGAGCAGCAGCATGATAACCCCCTGAATCTGCCGGCCGGTTCCGGCTTGGAAACTATTTCTTTGACGCCGCAACGTCGATGGCGGCGGTGTAGAGGTATTCCACGAACTTGCCGACGCCATCGAGCCGGACTCGTTCGTCATTCCCGTGAACGCGCAAAGCGTCTGAGTCACCGGTTGGCGGTCCGATCGCATAAGCCTGCACGCCTTTGGCTCGGAGTTGCGCGGAGTCCGTGGCTCCGGTTCCCATCATCGGCAGCGTTACAGCACTTGGAAACAATTTGGCCTGGGCGCGTTCCAGCGCCTCGAACATTTCGTTGTGAATGGAAGATGGTGCGCCCGCAGGTCTATCGTTGGATTTGTTGCGTACAATCTCGATTTCAGGATCGCTAATGACCTTGCGCAAGGTGGCCACGAGCTCATCCACGTTTTCATCGGGCAGTGCACGCACGTCCAGTGTGGCCTCAGCGTCAGCCGGGATCACGTTCACGCGAAAACCGCCCTTGATAATCGTAGGAACAATCGAAGTTCGCAGCATAGAGTTTTGAGAAATTTTGCCGGCTGCGAGTTTCTGCTGAACGGAGGGCTCTTGGAGATGCGTGTAAAGATACGCATCTTCCGCAGAACTGATTTTGGCCAGCCTCGAAAAATATTCTCTGGTAGTTTCATTCAGCCGCATGGGCGGCTGCCATGCCAAGAGCTTCCCTACCGCCGCGCCTAGATGTGCGATCGGATTATCCAGGCGCGGCATGGAAGCGTGCCCACTCGATCCCCGCGCAATCAGCGTCATCTCGCGAGGCACTTTTTCCGTCGTGCCCACGGAGGCATAGTCCACCCGGCCGTTGGTTTCATGAAGGGCTCCGCCTTCGTTGAGGACGTATTGGCATTCGATTTTGTCCCAGTGCTGAGCGACCATGAAATCGATGCCGTACCGCGTGGTTCCTTCTTCACCTGCTTCGGCGAGCAGGATCACATCCCGATCGAGCGCAATTTTCCTGCGGTGCAATTCGAGGAATACTTCGAGATTAGCGGCATCCATGGCTTTATCGTCACGCGAGCCGCGGCCATACAGGTAACCATCCTTTATAACCGCAGCGAAGGGATCCACTGTCCATTTATCCCGTTCGACCCCGACCACGTCCAAGTGGCCCATGAGCAGCAGCGGACGCTTGGCACCGTTGCCTTTGAGCCGCGCCACGATGTTGCCGCGGCCTGGCGCTGATTCAAAGATCTCCGAAGCAACCCCCTCTTTATCGAGGACCGCTTTGATATAGTTCGCTGCCTTCACCTCATTGCCGGGAGGATTGCTCGTGTCAATCTTCACCAGATCCGTGAGGAATTGCACTGCCTCAGCCCGCGAGGCATCTGTTATCGCGCTCGAAGCTGCAGAAGATTGCTGCGCCGAAGCAGCAGACCCGAAGATAAGCGCGGAAACGATTACACCAACGAAGATCCTAGTCATGGCGAAGCTCCTCGGGGACGCGCAGACATCTTATCTGCACTTATTAACTGCATGAAACCGCGGCTAGCGCAAAGACTATGTCATTCACATATTTGCGTCAATAAGGGGTGCGTGTGCGACGTCGTTGGCAACATTTCAGGGGAAAGAAGGCGGAGGAATGCGGCGCTTGGTGGCATGCTCGAGTGCATAGGCAAGTTCGATGAGTCGTGGCTCGCTGCACGCGCTACCCGTGAAGCTCACACCGAATGGCGCTGGTTTGGCGTCGAATCCGTCGGGAAACGGCGGCGTCGACTCATTCGGAACCATGCCGAATGGGACGATTACTGTCGGGTAACCGGGTTTCGCGGCAATCGCGGCGCCCGTTGCGCCGGGAAATACCAGAGCATCCAGGTGATTCTCCTTGAGTGCTGCATCAATTCCCTGCGTAGCGGCCAAGGCAATATCCTTGGCGCGATCGGCTTCGTATCGGGCGCGGTCCGCATCCACATCCATTTCGTCTGAGATGTCAAGTTGAGACTGGCCGTACTTAATGGCGCCCGCGGGCTGGTGAGCAAGATTGAATTGTCGAAGGTCGGTCAGCGACTTAACGGGCGCGGCAGGTCCCAGGGTTTGGAGCCAATTGTTGAAATCGCGCTTCATACCGTATTTCAAAACGATCGAGCAATTCTCGTCTTTTCCCTTTGCATTCTGATCGCCTGAGCACATGCTCCACAAAAGCAAATTGCTTTGCGGATCTGTAGAAGTGACGCTGGGAATGTCGGCTGGATCGACGATGATGGCTCCGAGTTTCTTGAGAATCTCGATGGCCTCATCCATAACGATCTTCTGGGCCGGCTTGAGACCCCCGCCGGCAATAATCGTGCCGGGCGGCACGACTTCGTCGTAGTAGAACGCTCGGGGAATGCCGATGCGCGCACCCTTCAAACCGTTCTGTTTGAGAAAGCGCCTATAGTCGTGTCTGGGCGGAGGTTTGCAGGCGCCCGTGGCCCGATCATTTGGGTCGGGCGCATCACCTTCCATGACTCCCAGCAGCATCGCCGCATCGGTCACGCTTTTGGCCAGAGGACCAGGTGTGTCCTGATCCGCGGTGATCGGAATGATGCCGTACCGGCTGATACGTCCGACGGTTGGCTTGATAGCCGCGAGCATATTTTGATTTGCCGGATTGAGAATGGAGCCGGAGGTCTCCGTCCCCACATTGGCAGCCCAGAAATTTGCCGCCGTGCCAATACCCGAACTCGACCCACCGGCCGCAAGCGCGGGGCGGCCATCGAAGCTCCCTTCGCGCGGATCGCGTCTCGGATCGTAGGGGTTCATCCCATATCCGGCAATCGCGCTGTAGTTACCAGGCATGGGCGTGGGTGGGCCTGCGACCCAATTCGCCAATTCGGTCATGCTCGTCTTGGCGATGATCACGGCTCCGGCTCGCCGAAGATTTGTTGTGAGCGTCGCCTCGTAAGGCGGTGTGAAACCATCGAAAGTGAGAGCTCCGCCCGTTGTGGGCATGTTGGTCGTTTGGATATTGTCCTTGAGCGCGATCGGTATTCCATGAAGGGGACCGCGTATTCTGCCTTGAGCGCGTTCGCGGTCGAGGGCCTCGGCCTCTTTCAGTGCGTTTGGGTTGACGGTAATGGCCGCGTGCAGCTTGTCTTCATAGAGCGCGATCCGGGTCAGGTATTGCAGGACCAACTCTCGCGAGGTGACGCGCCCCGTCCTCATTGCCGCTTGCATCTCGGGGATCGAGGCTTCTACGACGGTAAATGATCGCTGAGTCCGCTTCAGCGCCCGAGGGTTCTGTTGATTCTGAGCAGACGCGGTGACAACTGATACGAAAGCGAGAAATACGAAAACGATCCGCGGTTTCATGCCGAGAGATTTTATGCCAAATCGCCCGGGGCTTTTCAACCGCAAGGGAGCCGCCTGAGGAAGGTGCGCAAGTCTCCGGCCCGCCCCAGACTCGCGACGTCAGATGTTGATTAACGGTTAGCCGGCTGCGTTGCAAGGTTGCGCGTGATTGCAGGCGCTTTGCTTGTGTTCCTGTCTGGCAAGGCGAAGACGTAGAGGGCATTGCCGGACTGAGGATGGCGCACGTCAGGCTCGATCATACGAGGAACGTTCCGCGGGCTGCCGCCGCCGAGTCCCGTGGTGACTGCGATGTATTGCTTGCCACCGACACTGAAGGACGCCGGAAAACCTTGCACCGACGTGCCGAGTCGAACCTGCCACAGAATTTCCCCGGTGTTCACGTCGAAAGCTCGGAAATTACGATCTAAATCGCCGGCAAAGACCAGACCGCTGTTGGTTGACAGCACTGCGGTCAAAAACGCCGGCCTTTGATCATGCGTCCAAACCTGTTTCATGGTTTTGACGTCGAAGGCAGCGAGTTTGCCGACGTTGCCGTCCGAACCTGGCATCTCATAAAAACGCCGGTCACCCGCCGTGCCGCCTGAGCCCTCCGTGAAGGTGACTTTGCGTCCGGACATCTCCATGCAGCTCTGGCTTAGGGGAATGATCAGCACTTTACTTCCAGGGTCATAGCTCATGGCCTGCCAGTTATGACCACCTTCGGTGCTTGGACATGACGGGATCCATTGCTGAGTTTTAGACGCAATGATGTCCGGGCGGTAGGCGAGCAACCCCTTTTTCCGATCAAGCCAGGTGAAGACGTTCTGAAATACCGTTTCCTTGGCGTCAATAAACTCGCCGGTCTTGCGGTCAAGCTTCCACAGGATGCCAGCCTTGCCGATGGTGAAGGCGACTTTTCGATCGCCAATATCAACCAAGACTCGCTCGTAAACTTCGTCGAGATCGAGCGATTCACCAGGAACATGCTGGAAATACCAGGCGAGTGTACCGTCGTTTGGCCGCAAAGCCAGCGTGGCACTGGAGTAAAGCGCCGCCGCAGCGCCGGTTCCCCGGCTGGCCTGCACCCAGGGCTTGGCCTGTGCGACGCCCCAGTAAGTGAGGTTCAACTCCGGATCGTAGCTTCCCGTGATCCAAGTCTCGGCGCCAACTCGCAGCATGTTGGGAACTTCGCCCCAGCTATCTCCGCCCGGCTCGCCGGATCGCGCCTCGGTGTTGAATCGCCAGAGCACTTTTCCGTTCGAAGGGTCGAACGCAGTGATGAAGCAGCCTTGCTCGGTATCCTTGGACTTGTAACGATCGCAGCCACCGAGCCCCTGCAGAACTTTGCCGCCGATTACATTCGGACCACTGCTGTTGCCATAGCCTTTGGCGTTGTCGGCAATAACGGCATCCCACACCGTTTCCCCCGTACGCGCATTGAGGGCGACCAGGTGCGCGTTGGTGGTTGCGACGAACACCTTGTCCTGATAGATAGCGAGATTCCGCGTCGCACCGGTGCCGCCGCTCTGCTCTCCTCCTGAACTCAAGCGATTCTCCCAGATCAACTCGCCGGTGCGGGCGTCGAGCGCCTGAACGATGTTGTTTATATTCGGCAGATAGATGATTCCATTGTGCACCAAAGGCGAGGGCTCATTAGCCCCGCTACCCTCATTCATGGCCCACACCCAGGCAAGACGCAGGTCATGTACGTTCTCGCGCGTGACCTGCGTCAGGGCTGAGTGATTCCAGGCCTGATAGTTGCCGCGAATCATCAACCAGTCGTTGGGATCGGGACGACGCAGCATTTCGTCGGTGACCGGAACATAGTCCTTAATTTCACGGCTAAACGTGAGGCCCGCCGGGCTGGCCGGCCTTGCGGCAGCGACGCTTCGGGCCGCGGTTTGTGCGGAGATTTCCTGCGAGACCGCCACAGGCGTTTCGCCGCCGGCGAGTTCGCCAATTCCTATAGCGGTCGCTGCCGTGAGCGCCTTAGTGCCCGGAGTCGCACCATTGGACTGAAGAATGAAGGCGACAATCGCAACCACGCCCTGTTCCCCAACTGAGCCTAGCTTGCCCGGTGGCATGCTCGTCGAAATGCGGTTGAACAGGTCTCGGGTTGTGCGGCTACGCCATGTGTTCATGAAGTCCGGTCCAGCCAGCGGCAGCGCTTCGTTGCTACCCTTCAGATCGGGCATGTGGCACGCCGCGCAATTGGCCAGATAGGCGGCTCGGCCAGCGGTGAACTGCTCGGCCGTATAAGAGTCTGATCTCACTAGCTGTTGTCCGGCAGCGCTCACCACGCCAACCACAATCACCGCGACCACGGTTAGAAACAGGCGCGCTCTTTTTCTGGTCATGTCAGCACCCTTTCAACGCAATATCCATCCCCACAGGTTCCCCTCTGGGGCGCGTTCGGAATCAATTTGCACGTAGAGGCGGCCATTCCTGAGGTCCTCAACCTCTGAAGATGCTAAATCGAGCGACCCACTAACGCCGCCGGTCTTCTCTTTGGTAACGGTGAGATCGTGGACCGCGGGACCACGAATACCCTTTTGTGGACCGATGTGGAGGCTCGCGCGAAGAGCAGGTGAGCGCAATCCCTCGAATGACCCTGTGATCGTGAGCTTGTTACCTGCCAAAACTGCCTTTAGGGAACCTGAGCCGGCGACGGTAGACAGCATGGTCGCGTCCACCGGAACCGTGGAGAGTCGTGCCTTGAACGATTCTCCATTCTGGGCAATGGCTGAACACCCCGCCAGTACAATCAAGGTGCCAACCAGAGCGTTGATGCGTCCGCGTTGCTTCGCCATTGTCAAAAAGGGTTACGAAATTGTTTCAGGCTAACGCCTGCGGGGCATCTTACGCCTACTGTTTCCCGGCTTGCAAACCTTAAACGCTGTCTATTTCTGGATCAGCTGCCGCAGTAGCGAAGTCCAGAACTGCGGAAACGCCGCGGTCACTTCACCGGCCCACTGCAGCAGCTTTTTCGCCTGGGACCGCGCTCGGTGATTCGGTGCGCCCGAGCAGGAGGATAGCCAGAGCTGCCGCCCCTGCCAGCACTACGAGTGGTAGGAGGGCCAGCGAAAACCTCCCGGTCAGGTCCTTAATAAATCCCATTAGATATGTCGTGCCGAAACCAGCAAGATTGCTGAGTGCGTTTATTTGCGCCAGGCCGGCAGCCGCTGTGCTTGCCGAAAGCCACTCGGTCGACACCGCCCACGCAGGTCCCTTGCCCGCATAAATACCGATCACGGCCAGGGACAGAATGACGAGGATCGAGAATAGCGAGTCAAACAGGAGCGCTGCCGCAAGGCTGAATGTCGTCAGCATTAGCGGCAACGCGGCATGCCAAATCCGTTCGCCGCTTTGGTCCGATCGCCTTCCCCACCAGACCATGATCACCGAAGCCAGCGCAAAAGGGATGGAATTGAGCAGCCCGGTCTGCAGGTTAGTGAGGCCGTAAGATTTGATAATCTGCGGCTGCCACAGCTGGAGGCCGCTGCTCACGGCCGTGCTTCCCGCGAAAACCACGCTGAGCGCGAGAACATGCTTGTTCCACAATACCTGCCAAAGACTCAGACGCCCTACGGGCCGCTCCTGCCGCGTCTCAGCATCGAGCCTGCTCTCCAGCCAGTTTCGCTCATTGGCGCCGAGCCATTTCGCATCCGTGGGCCGGTCGCTCAGCACGAACAGGCACGCCAAGCCCAGCACAACGGCCGGAGCGCCCTCCAGGATGAACATCCATTGCCATCCGCGGAGCCCTAGCCATCCATCGATTCCAAGCAGAGCCGCGGAGATCGGCGACCCGAGGAAACTCGAGACAGGAATAGCCACCATAAAAATTCCGATGATTCGCCCACGATAGTTGGCCGGAAACCAGTAAGTCAGGTAGAGAATCACTCCCGGGAAAAAGCCGGCCTCCGCCGCCCCTAGCAGCAGACGCATCGCATAGAACGAGTGCGGACCTTTCACCAGGGCCATTCCGCCGGCCAGAAATCCCCAAGTGATCATGATTCGGGCGATCCAGCGACGCGCGCCGACCTTTTGCAAGAGCAAGTTGCTTGGCACTTCGCAGAGAAAATAGGAAACAAAAAAAAGACCGCCCCCAAGGCCAAATACGGTGGCTGACAGGTGGAGGTCCTGGACCATCTGCAGCGCCGCGAAACCAAGATTGACCCGGTCCACAAAGGCAATGAAATAACAGATCATCAAGAAGGGCACGATGCGCAGGGCAACCTGGCGCATCGTGCTGGCTTCCAGTGTGTTTCTCTCGGCCAGCGTGTTTCTATCGGAAGGTTCGCTCTTGGGAGTCATGTAGGATTCGTCCTTTGACATCCGCCCGTCTTATCCGAGAAGGCGGCTGCTTGGCCATCGGAGAGACCATTGACGGCGCTGGAGTCCAGATTCTACATTCTGTCGAATGTTTTTTAACACATTCCATTCATCACACGGAGGATAAGTGGATTCTTGGACCGATTCTTGTACGGGGCCCGATCCTCACACGAAAGTTCCGCGGTTCAAGATGCCTTCCTTGGCCTGCGACGCACATTGCCATGTCTTCGGTCCTGCCGCGAAATTCCCCTACGCCTCCAAGCGCGCCTATACGCCCCCCGACGCCCCCAAGGAGAGCCTGGCGGCGCTGCACAAAACTCTCGGAATTGAGCGATGCGTGATTGTTCAAGCGAGCTGTTACGGCACCGACAACCGTGGCATGCTCGATGCCATTGCCACAAGCGGCGGCCGTTATCGCGGCATCGCCATCGTCGATGAGACGTTCACCGACCAGGATTATGCTGCGTTGCAGGAGGGCGGGATCCGAGGCGTGCGCTTCAATTTCGTCAAGCACCTGGGCGGCATGCCGGACATGAATGTCTTCCGCCATGTTGTCGAGCGGATTCAGCCGCTCGGATGGCATCTAGTCGTTCATCTCGACGCCGCCGATATCACCGAGCTTTCCGGGATTTTGCGCAAGCTTTCGCTTCCGTTTGTCATCGACCACATGGGGCGCGTCAAGGCAGGTGCGGGCATCGAACAAGAGCCATTTCGGGCGCTTCTTGGTCTGCTGAAACTTGATAGCTGCTGGGTCAAGGTTTGCGGCTCCGAGCGCGTTTCGGCGACGGGCCCCCCGTTCCTGGACGCAATTCCGTTCGCCCGGGCGCTAGTGAACGCCGCTCCCAGACGTGTGCTGTGGGGCACCGACTGGCCTCACCCAAACGTCGGCCGCCACATGCCGAACGACGGAGATCTGGTCGACCTCCTGCCGCTGATCGCGCCCAGCGAGGAGCTCAGGGAAAAACTTTTGGTCAAAAACCCGGCGACTCTGTACGATTTTCAACCCTGATCGTTCGCGCCATATGTTGGGCACAGTAATGGTGTCACGTTGCAGGACACCGGGAGAGAGAACGCATTCGTTTGACGGCGCCTTGACCGAAATCTGTGCTATAATGCAGTTGCGTTTGTTGCTCTTGTAAAACCTTTAGATCTGTTTAAAGGGGCTGCGAGTCCAATACAACTTGCGGCCCCTTTTTGTATTCTGCTGAGGGCGGCTCGAGACGCACCAGATAGCTCAGAAAAAAAGAAGGAACAACTAAGTGAAAGAACAAGGAACAGTAAAGTGGTTCAATGCCAGCAAGGGATTCGGATTCATCCAGCGTCAGTCCGGCGAGGATGTTTTCGTGCACTTCTCCGCGATTCAAGGAGACGGGTACAGGTCACTCGCCGAGGGGCAAGCGGTCGAATTCGATGTCACTAAGGGTCCAAAGGGCCTGCAGGCAGCGAACGTCACCGCCCTCTAGTCCGAACGGGCTTGCAAAGTTTCCCATCCCCGGGTCTGCCGGGGATGGGAAACACAATTTAGAAGCTGCACTCCGGGCGAAAAAGGGACGGCCATTGGATCTCTTTTAACGCCCACTGTGCGTCAAATGAATAAGCACGCCTCAGGAGAAAGCAATAATGAAGAACTTGTTTGTAGGCAATATGAGTTTTCAAACGATGGAAAGCGACCTACGCGCCCTCTTCGAGCCTTTCGGGCAAGTCACGCGCATCCACATCGTGAGCGATCGGGAAACCCACCAGCCACGAGGATTCGCTTTCGTCGAAATGGCCAAAGACGATGAGGCCGCTAAGGCGATGAGTGAACTTAACGGAAAAGAAGTGGCCGGCCGCGCCCTGCGGGTCAACGAGGCCACTCCGAAGCCGGAACACAGCGGTCCCCGCGGCAACAGCGGTTTTGGCTCACGGGGCGGCGGGGAGAAAAGAGGAGGGGGCCCACGGGGTCGCGGCGGATTTTCGACTGAGGATTATCGTGGCGCCGCCCGCCAGCCCAAAGAACCGCGCTGGTAACTTCGTGAAGCGCCGCGAGCTGCAACCGCACGCTTCATAATCCTGTCCGCTAGAGGAGAATCGATGAGCATCACCTTCCAGAAGCGCCAAAAAGAGATGAAGCGATTGGAAAAGCAACGTGCCAAAGCGGAGCGACGCGCGCAGAGGAAAGTTGCCAAGCGAGCAGCCACTGAAAACCCCGAAAACAATCCAACCCTAAGTACACCTCAGCCTGAAGAAGATGCGAGATAGGTCTGCGCGCCTGCCCCGCTTGTCGCCCCCCGGTTCAACCAAATCCAGTAAGTTACTCATGGCTCTGACCTAGCGGGAACCGATACGGTCTCTGCCTGCGCTTCGTTTTCCGCGTTCCTGGCTATTTTTTTCTGGGCGCGGCGCTCGGCCTTCAGACGCTGCTTCTCCAGCCGCTTGACTTCCTTTTGGCGCTTCTGGAACGTAATCCTGCTCATTACGATCTCCTGAAATCGGGATTGAACTGCGCGAACAGAACTGCGAGATACGGGACGAGAAAGTCCGGCAGGATTGTCTCACGCCTGGAGCCTACCAGCGAGGTTCGCTTGGCCTTCGGGCCGATTCGCTTCCTTAGTTCAAAATCGGTCGCGTCCACCTCTACCGCTGTTCCGATTTTCGCCGCCGCGTGAACCGCCGCGCTCCGGCCTGGGTGTGGCTTCGTTCACCTTCAAGGCGCGTCCGGCAACTTCTTTCCCATTCAAAGCAGATATTGCCTTGGTCGCTTCGGCATCATCGGCAATCTCCACAAACGCAAATCCCCGAGGCTGCCCGGTTTCACGGTCCGTCACGATGTGAATACGCGTGATCTGTCCGAATGGCTCAAACAGCGCGCGCAGGTCGCTTTCCGTAGTCTGAAAACTCATGTTGCCGACAAACAGGTTTTTCATATCTTCTCTCCTTAGCAACCACAGGTCCCAGGATCAGGCTTCCAGGAAAGCGCGGAGCTTTCCCGATCGTGAGGGGTGGCGCAGTTTCCGCAGCGCTTTTGCTTCGATCTGGCGGATGCGCTCGCGCGTGACTGCAAAAGAATTCCCCACCTCTTCCAGAGTGTGCTCGGAGCCGTCTTCCATGCCAAAGCGCATCTTGATGATGCGCTCCTCGCGCGGGGTCAGCGTCTTCAACAATGACGCCGTCTGCTCTTGCAGATTGAGTTTGATAGCCGCATCTGAAGGTGACGCGATCGCTTTGTCCTCAATGAAGTCGCCCAGATGCGAACTCTCCTCCTCGCCTATGGGCGTTTCCAGCGAGATGGGGTGCTGCGCGATCTTCTTTACCTTCCGCACGTTGTCGACGGGAATCTCCAAGCGCTCGGCGAGTTCTTCCAGCGTGGGCTCGCGGCCGAGTTCCTGCACCATTTCGCGGCTGGCGCGTATCATCTTGTTGATGGATTCGATCATGTGCACTGGCACGCGTATGGTGCGCGCCTGATCAGCGATAGCCCGCGTAATCGCCTGGCGAATCCACCATGTAGCATAGGTCGAAAACTTGTAACCGCGCCGCCACTCGAACTTCTCTGCTCCCCTCATGAGGCCGATGTTCCCCTCTTGGATCAAATCCAGGAACTGCAGGCCGTGGTAGGTGTACTTCTTGGCGATAGACACAACCAAGCGCAGGTTTGCCTGGGTTAGCTCCCTTTTTGCCTGTTGGGCGGCTGCCTCGCCGCGCAGAATAATCTGTAGAGCCCGTTTGAGTTCCGTCAGTCCAACCTCACTCGCCTCGGAAATTTCCGTTAGGTCCGCGCGGCGCATCCCCAGCTCGCGTCGAGCCGCCGCATCGCCCTTGGATAAGTCGGCGCGGCGCTCGAGTTTGCCCACCTCCCGTTCCAGCGAGTGCAGGCGCTCGACAGTCTGGCGGAGCTTGGCGATCAGCCGGTCCCGCTCACGTGTGTTGAATTCAATGGAGCGCGCCCATCGGGACATCTGAATGCGCGTCCGAGAGATTGTGTACCGGGCATGCAAATGGGAACGCTTCTTCGATTTCGGAGTACGCCGGAGTCGCGCCGCTTGTCTTAGCGCAACGTCGTAGAGAGCGGCGATCTTACCCAGAGTCTTCAGAGTCTGCCGCATCTTTTTCTCGATCTGTTCTTCTTTCAATTCGTCGTCATCGAACCGCACGATCTCTTTGATCGAACGGGTCCCCTCGCGCAGATCCCTGGCAACTTCCAAAAGCTCTTTGATGACGATGGGCGAACGTGTAATCGTTTTAAGAACCAGAAGCCGGCCACGCTCGATGCGCTTCGCAAGCGCGACTTCGCCTTCGCGCGTCAGCAACGGGACCAAGCCCATCTCGCGCAGATAGATGCGGACCGGATCGTTCGTTTTGTCGAGAAGGCCCGGCGTCAGATCCAGCTCCTCCTGGCCGGGGGCGTCCTCCTCTTTCGCTGTTTCCAGCGCTTCGCCAGCTTCCGGCGCGGAGGCCGCCGCCTTTGCGGCGGAAACATCTTCGTAGATGTTGATGCCACAGCGCTCGAACGTAGAGAGCACATCGTTAATTTCTTCAGGCGAGTCGACTTCGGGCGGCAAAATGTCATTCAGCTCGTCGAACAGCAAGTAGCCCCTCTCCTTGCCGAGCGTAATGAGTTGCCGCAACTGGTCATACTTCTCTTCAATTGCCTGCGCCAAAGGGCCTCCGTTTCGTTCCTTTAGTCTTGCCGTTGTTTCTGAAAGTAGCTCCCCGACTTGGGCCTGTTGTGAGTGTTGTAGTCGGCCAACTCCAAATCGGTAACGCAAAACTGCGTTGTGGAGAGATCAATTGCGTTGGCGGCGAGTTCGCGACGGAGTCTCAACGAACAAATAATGGGTCCGTCCTGATACCGCGCTCGATGGGACACGAATGCTTCGTTTTCGATCGTCACGGTGTAGTCGCGAGGCCGGCCGGATTCATCACGAACAACAAAGCTGTATTCGCGAACCACAGCGCCAGCCGTGAAGCCAACGTACTGTACGGTAATCTGGTCAGCCATTTGTATGCTTCCGGGCGATTTCGGCTTCTCGAACGCCCTGAGCCGAAAACATAAAGGGGCCGCGAGTTGTGTCGGCTCGCAGCCCCTTTAAACGAATCCAAAGGTTTTTACAAGTGCAACAAACGCAATCTTATTTTCTCATATATCCGGCTGTGGCGCACATCGAATTCTCCGTGGCGGGTTCCCGAAGATAACGCCGCTGTTCGCACCTTTAAAGCCGTGCAGATGTGGGCGGCTCGTTCCCCAGTGGGCGGGCCGAATGCTCTCAGGCGTTGAGACGGGGACGCTTCGGCAATGAGTTCTCGGCGTGATGAACTCGCTTGCATCGGATCAGATTTGCTTCAGGCTTCCCGTCACATTCCGCGTCAGCGCCATCCGTTACTGTGCTATAATAACGCCTGCGTTTGTTGCTCTTGTAAAAACCTTTTGATCCATTTAAAGGGGCTGCGAGTCCACACCAACTCGCTGGCCCCTTTTGTGTTTTCGGACTCAAAGGAGGGAGACTACGAATTGGCCCGCCAAGGCCTCCTGTAAGCAACCGGTAGAACCAGAGAAAGAGGCACGCCATGAACCCAGCGGAGAAACACGGTTACCGTGTCGATCGGCTGGTCCGCGAACGATGGATAGTCGAAGAGACGCTGACCCATCTGAAGGCCGCCGCCAGAAAATTGCTGCGGGCCCATGCGAGTCTGGACCGCATTCGCGCCACTGCCCTGGCGCTGCGCGCAACGTTGAAGATCAAGGACGAACTGGAAAAGCAGCTGGCGGAATCTCATTGCACCGTTCAATCTGTCTACCCGCTCTGAGTGTTGTTTCACACACACGAGCGATCGTTTTCGTCGCCTGTTAACAAAGGAGGCTCGCTATGAAGGTGATCCCAGAAGGGCAATACGTTAAACATTATCGCTACGGCATGGGCGTGGTCACCGAGTCCGATACCAAGCAGACTTCCATTGATTTCGACCTCCACGGCCTGAAAAGATTCGTCACCACCTTGATGGTCGTGGAACTTTCTGACCTCACTCCTCCCCCGCGAGTGCGCGCCAAACACGGCGCCAAGGTCTATGCCCGGCTCGCATCGAGCAAGGCCGGCGGCAAATCTGCCTCCCCATGCAGAGAAAGGTAAAATGAAAAGCGTTTTTGTCGGCAATATGAATTTCCAGACCACCGAAGCCGATCTGCGGATCTTGTTCGAGCCTTTCGGTGAGATTGCGCGCATTAACATTGTCAATGATCGAGGCACCGGCCTGCCCCGCGGTTTTGCCTTCGTGGAGATGGCGGACGATATCGAAGCCGCGAACGCCATCGCCGATCTCAACGGCAGAGAGCTCGCCGGCCGCAGCTTGACAATCAACGAGGAGGCTCCCAGGCTGCAACGCAGCCGCCCCCGCGGGCGCTCAGATTCCGGCCCTGGTGCCCGATGAAGGTCCGGTGGAAAATCAGACGAAGCCCCGGACGAAGTCTGGACGGAGCTAGATAAGGCGGCCTTTCTCGGTGATTCGCGAAGCTCGGCTTTCTGCACACGGAGAGGATTGGTGTTTGCATACTTCTGCAGGCGCTGTTCACGCTGCAAGGTTGGATTCGTCTTGCAACTGCTCGTAGACCCCGGGAGGGGCACGCCGGTAATGCCTTTCTACGTCTCGGAGGGTGATTCGTGTCCTTTATGCCACGCGACTTTTGAACCGTGGAACTATTTCGTGATCCAAAGATCGTCGCCCCTCGGCCAATCGCTCGGCCCCAATAGCTGACCCCAGGCACGCGGAAACGGCCTATAGGCACCAGCAAGTCTTCTGTAGGAGTTGATCCCCGGTCAGCCGCCTGCCGCCAGAAGAAAGCTAGCGCGCGGTACCCACAATCATAGCGGTCTGCAAGGCCCTCGAATACATCCACAACCACGGAATCGTGCACCGCGATCTCCGACCGGAGAACATCCTGGTGGACGCCGAGGATCACATCACGCTGCTCCTGAGTTGCACGAAAAAAGAGAGCCCGGCTTCGTGCCGGGCTCTCTCCTCGTCCGCTTAGAGGTTGTCACGGGTGAGACGAATCGGCGTGCGCCTCGCCCACTATGACATTCGCGCCTTGGGGAACGCCCAAGACATTCGGGTTGTCGACAATCACATGGATGGCGCGGACTCGTATACCGCTGCTGGTGGTGCCAGAACACGGTGGACCGCCTCCGCCATCGCAGGTCTGCTCGTTGAGGGTGACCGAGCCGATCCCGGGCACCAGGATAGTCGTGTTGGGCGGAGGATTGTCGGCCACCGACATGCCTCCGACGGAGAGTCCAAGCAGACTAGTGCCTTGCGCGTCGGATGAAGATATTCCGCTACCCGAGGAGCTGTTGGCTTGCGAAATGATCGCGCTGGCGGCCGCCGCCGTACAGATACCGTTCACCGGCAGCACGCAAACATTTTGCGCCTTCGCGACACTCGACGACTGGCTACTGGAGGTGAGAATCGTACCCGCGCTATCGCTCACCGAGGTTCCGCCGCTCACCAACGAGGTTGATAGCTGGTCTAGATCCTGATGATCATGCCCGCCCTGCGGCGGAATGCCCACGAAGCCAACTACCAAGGGTAATTGCGACGGATTGGTCTGCTCGTTGACGATGGTGGCATTCCCGCTCACCGTTCCCACCAGCGAGGGACATCCAGCGGGCTGCGGGAAGTCGGCGTGCGCTTGGGCATGGGAGACCACCACGTCAATCGCCTCGCCGGTCAGCGCCAGGCCAGTAATGTGAACCCTGATCATGTTAACGATTAGGTCGGCGGCAAAGGTCCCGCCAGCAAGCTGGCCAGATGGAGGCTGGGAACTAGACCCGATCTCCTCGTCGAGCTTCACAAAGCTGCCGGCTCCGAACTGGGCCGCGGGCAGGTCTATCGTTGTGTTCGGGTTAACGTTATTCAGCTGGGTGCCGTTAACGACCAGGTTGTTGAATGACGATCCCGCTGAACTGAAGGACGAGTTGAAGCCAGAGGCTTGCGCGCTAGCCACTGCCCGCACCACATCTGCGGTGACCAGCCCACCCACGAGGTTGACTCCAGCCGACTCGGCGACGCCAGTATCGGTCGCCGTGTTCGTCGTCGAATCAACCGTGCTCGTGCTCGACGCGCTCAGCACGTTCGCCTTCAAGACGCTGCCACCGGAAGGTGGAACCGCGACGCTCAGGACTTGGTTGCTGCTGCTCGTCGACCCGATGCCGGACTGCGAACTGCAAACGCCTTGTGTACAGGTGGCGGGGGTGGCAGCCGGTAGCGCCAGGTTGATTCCCAAGAGCGTGTCGTGGACACCAGCCGCCAAGGCGTTGCCGCTAGCGTTCGCACCTGCAGGATTGAAGATGGTGAAATTGGCCGGCCTGACCCTGGTACGGTCCTTTAGTTCGGCGCTCAACGACGTCGAAGCCCGCGTCTTCATGGACACGAAAAGAACTTTGTTGCAGGGGATTTCTCCGATTGTATCGGTGACATTGAGGGCGAGTTCGCCGAAAAGGTTGGTTCCCGTCGCCGTTAACCCGGTGATGCTGGGCACTGTGTTTACTGCGGCGTCCCAAAGAATCCCCTGACTCCCCACCGAGAGCGGCACGAAAGTAGTGCCGTTCCAGGTGAAGGCGCTCACGCCGATCACCGCACCTCCAAACTGTGTATCAAATGCGATTAAGAAGTCGCCGGGCGTACGTAGCGGCAATTGCGGGCAGCCGGAAACACGATTCGTCGAGGGGTCTGCCTGGTTGAACTCGTAATCGATATGGGCGTCGCCGTTGTTGGATAGGCGCGACCAGTTAGCGTAGAGGAACTGCTTCTGCACGCCGCTGGCAGGAAAGAACCGGAAGGCGATCTCACCGGCTATTGGAGGAGCGCCATTCACTGAGATTTCGTTTACGACGTCGTCTTTGGGGGGAGCGCTTCCTGTGGTGCAGACCCAACTGCTCTGGTCATTCTCTTTGGAGCCCTGCCCGAAAATATCGTCGGTCGACCCCGTCTTATCGGTGAACGTGGTGAGGGCGGCGGGAAAGGGGCTGCTGTCCCAATCGATGGGCTCTGACGGCGGCACGAGGTGATCGACGCTTAGGTTTCCGTCGATCTCGAAGCTGCCTACGGTGTTACCGGCAAACGTGGTGCGATTTGCGACCCGCGTACCCATCAGGAGCAACAATAGAAAAGTTGTGATGAGCAATAGGAGGCGCGGGGTAGTGCTTGCAACCACGCGCCAATGCTTCTGGACACACGCTTTCTTCGCCATAGGTTCCCTCTCACCCAAGCGTTACACTCTCCCTTTTCGGGATGGATACTCAGGTTGTATGTGGCTTCCGGAGGGGCAGGGGCGGCCAGGTTCCGATAAATCTGAGAGGGAGCCTGGTCGGCTTCCGGTTAGCTCTGCATGAGATGATGAATGTAGTGCAGAGAACTACCCATACGTGAGATACCTGAACACAGAGACCGTTGACACTTTAGTACTTTCGTACTAGAGAATTACAGTGCTAGAGAATTACACCTCTAGTAAATCATCACGTTTCTTCACTGCGGCTCCGGACGCAGTCCAGACCGCCATTCTTGCTAGCGCAGCCCTCCCTTATGGCACTCTTCGTTCTGCGTGCCATTGTCGCAGCGATCAGATTTCGCAACGGGCCCATCCGCACGCTTGATGATCGTATTTCCGTGGTTAACTCCAAAATGTCGGAGCCGGAGAACTACTATCGGCGCGTGCTAACTCCTGAGCAACGGGGCGCATTCGGAGGCAATCCCGTGCTACCTCCCGGAACCGCATGACTCCCGATAAACGGGATCCTGGGAACCTGCCTCAGGCCGGCGGCTCAGGGCTAGTCTTTCTTGCCGACGGCTCTATTCAGTTCTGCGACTGTGACCTTGCGGCTATCAGCCGGATAGTGGATCGGTATGATCGTTTCCACGTCAAGTTTCAGCCGGTCAATGTTCTCCACAAGATCGGTGTTGTTTGCGGTGGGGGGATTGGGCGGCGGCGCGTCGGCTTGAGCGGGCGGATTGAACGCGTCCGCTTCGACCAGAATCTTCTCCTTGGGCAGATAAGCGACGATCAGACCGTCATTGTGATTACTCCCCTGGAGGCGGTGCAGCTCGATCACGTGGTTGCCATCGGTGAGAACCTTTTTATCGGTCATGGTTTCAATCGAGATCTTCTTCTTGGCCGCTGACTGCCGGTCGGGATTGAGCGTGTGAGGCAGGGCAAAGATCTTCTCGTAATAGGCCTTATTGCCCTGGTACGTGATGATCGTGGCGCCCTCGGCGACGAAGGTACGGAGGCCGCCCAAATGATCGAAATGATTGTGGGTATTGACCACGTACTTGATGGGTTTATTCGGGATCAGCCGCTTGGCCTCGGTGATGATCGCGTTGGCGCGCTCCTCGCTCTGCGGCCCCTCAATGACGACGATGTAGTCTTTAAAATCGACGGCCAGTGCCGCATAGGCGGGCAGGATCAAGTAGACGCCATCCGCGAGTTTTTGGGACGTGGCTGGAGGCGTTTGTGGTGCGCCAGCCGGATTGCCTTGGATGTTGACAGGCGCGTTGGGCTTCACATCCGTGACGCTGAGATCGAGCGTGGGATACCCGCCCTGCTTCTGCACAATGGCGGTGGGAAACTTCACGCCACCGAAATCCTTATAACCATTGTAGGTGACCTCAACGAGTGTGTCGCCGAGCATCGGAGTATCGATCCATGTCTCAACTCGAGAGAGCATGTTCTGCCCATCGATATAGCCGTTGAACTTCGCTTTGTTGGGCGCGGTGAAGGTCACAACGGTGTATTTCTTCCCGTTCATCGATTTTGACGCGACTGCGGCGTTATTGTTGGCGGCCTCCCTCAAGAAACCGTAAGGGGTCAGCCAGAGGTCCACCTTCTGGGCCCACGAAGTATTCGCGCCAATAACAACGGTTTGGGTCGGACCGGGAGGCAGCCCGCCGCCACGGCGATTCGGGGGTATAGCGGCGAGGACCCTGTCGACGCGCCACGCGGGTGATTCGTAGTTGATGGTTCGGGTGTAGGACGTTTCTGCGAATCCCGGCCAGGGCGAACTTGGGTTCACGGCCTGTCCGAAGGCGAATTCTGTAGCGGTCCCAGAATATTGGACGGTTTTCAGATTGTCTGCGCCCATCGCTTTGGAAGCATTGCTGAGAATGGTCTTGGCATCTTGCCCGAGCGCAGCAGGTACAGCCCACGCCACGGCAGTCGCGACAGTCGCGAGCAGTACGAGAGTCACGGATTTCTTGAACATAGGCACCTCTTCGTTGCGCTCCTCTTGGGAGCGGAAAGTGCATCCGGCACGCGACCCCATCCCGCAGCCGAAGGGGGCTATGGTCGCGGGCGATGGATGCCGCAAGATTTTATCCCACTTGCAGGAAACCTTTCGATTGAATCTTTCGACGGCGAAGCAAACGAATGATGCGCCGGAACCAGCAGCGGTCCAGCCGTTGTCAGACTCTCCAGGGCACTTCGTTCAATTGCACACCCCTACGACTCTACCGATGGACGCACGTTTTTCGATGGCTCCGATCATGAAATCGGCCACATCTGCGCGCGAGATGGTGAAACCAAAACTGGGTAGATGCCCTTCCCTCACGCGATACTTGCCGATGCGCGGTTTGTCGGTAAGTCTGGGCGGGCGGACGATGGTCCAGTCGAGTCCGCTCTTCCGAAAGACATCTTCCATTCCAGATGCATCGGCGACTATATCTTGGAAAAACAACCGACCGAGAAGGTACGCTGGAGGGATGATGGAGTCCTTGAACAAGAATGCCACCGACTCGACCATGACGCGCCGGACTCCCACATGTAACATGGCGCTCGTCAATGTGACTGCGAAGCGCTCCAGAAGGTTCCTTTCAGCTTTCGAAATGGGGTACCGTGGACCGAACCCAGATAGGACGGCGTCGTGACCTTGAATTGCCTTTCCCAACTCGGCGCTGTTGAGCAGGTCTCCTTGAATGACGGCGATGCGGTCGCCGAACGGTTTCAGGCGCTCTGGATTGCGAACGAATGCGGTGACTTGGTGGCCATGCTCAATAGCCTGGCGCACGATCTCTAAGCCCGTACCTCCTGTGGCACCCAATACGGCGAGTTTCATAATTCCTCCTGTGTACGAAGAACGCCGATCAACGGCCTGTTTGGCGGGACTCCCTAATACGAGCCGTGTGGACCTAATGGCCTCCAGCTGCCGCGCCCTTCGGTGGTCGCTTCATCAAGAATACGAAAGGAATCACCGCCAGCGCGGAGACTCCCAACATCCAGAAGTTGTCGAGGTAGCCGATCATGTTCGATTGGCGAAGGATATCGCCGTAGAGTTGCCCATAGGCTTGTTGCTGCGCGGTCGCCGGTCCTGAGGCCATGAAAATCTGGCTTGCACCCTGCAATGCGGCTCCGAATTGAGGGCTATACGCTGTGGCGTGAGCAGTCATTACGCTCTGATGGAATTGCGTCCGGCGCGCCAGCATGGTGGTAACGAAAGAGATCCCCACGCTCGCGCCGATGTTGCGAAACAGATTGATCAATCCCGAGGCGGTGTTGTTCTTCTCGCGCGGAAGATAGGAATACGCAGCAGTGTTGATGGGAATGAATAGAAAAGCCAGGCTTACCGCCTGAAAGACGCGCGCCCACATCATGGTCTTGAAGTCCACATCGAGATCGAAGCGGTGAGCCATTAGGAACATGGACATGGCCAGCATCAACAGCCCCAAGGCAATCATGACCCGCGCGTCATACCTGGATAGCAGGAAGCCCACCAATGGCAAAACCATGATGAGAGCAAATCCTCCCGGCATGATCATCAGTCCGGCGAGTTCAGCGGTGTAACCGAGCAGCGTCTGGGCCAGTTGCGGCAGCAACAGCGTCGTCGCGTAAAGCACGAAGCCCACCATGAAAAGCATGACGCAAGCCATCAAGAACGTGCGGTCGCTGAAGAGGCGAACCTCGATGATGGGCTGTTTGTGGCGAAGCTCCCAAAAGTAAACTGTTACGAGACAGATGATGGCAATGACAGTGAGGACCACGATATAGCGCGTCTCAAACCAATCTTCGCGTTCTCCTTTGTCGAGCACAACCTGCAGCGCGCCGAGACCCAGGGCGAGCAGGCCGAAGCCGATGTAGTCTACTTTCACGCCACCGCTCTTCCTGCTTTTCAGCCAGGGCGGGTCCGATACGAGCAGCGAAGTCAGAAACACCGAGAGTATGCCGAACGGGATATTCATGAAGAAGATCCACCGCCAGCTGTAGTTGTCGGTGATCCAGCCGCCGATCGTCGGTCCTAATGCTGGAGCGACGACCACGGCCATGGCGTAAACTGCGAAGGCCATGCCACGCTTCGCCGGCGGAAACGTATCCGCGAGGATAGCCTGCTCACTCGGCTGCAATCCTCCGCCGCCTATGCCCTGTAAAACGCGAAATACGATGAGCAAGGGAAGGCTAGGCGCAATACCGCACAGAAACGAGCTGAACGTAAACAGGACGACACAGCTCATGTAGAAACGCTTCCTGCCGAAAATCGAAGAGAGCCAGCCGCTGAGTGGAAGGACGATGGCATTCGAGACAAGATAAGAAGTTAGCACCCAGCTACTCTCATCTTGACTCGCTGCGAGGCCGCCGCCGATATGGGGAAGCGCGACATTGGCGACACTCGTATCGAGCACCTCCATGAAGGTTGCGATTGTGACGGTGAGAGCAATCAACCACAGGTTGTGACCCGGCGTCCATGGTGCCTCGGGATTGGTTTGCAGTGTTTTCGCCTGTTCGCTCATCGCTCTGTCGGATCTATTCGATAATGTTTTACTGAACTTTTACTTTCGGCTCGACGGACAAACCGGGTCTGAGCCGATGATCGGGATCTTGCCCCTGATCGAAGCGGAGCCGCACGGGCACGCGCTGAACCACCTTCACGTAATTGCCGGTGGCATTCTCGGGCGGCAGCAAACTAAAGATGGCCCCTGTCCCACCGGCGATGCTCTCCACGTGACCGGTATAGTCGCGGCCATAGGCATCGACGAAGATTTCCACCGGCTGGCCCGGGCGCACGTTCTTGAGTTGCGTTTCTTTGAAGTTCGCCGTTACCCAAATGTCCTCGAGCGGTACAACGGCGAGTAACTGCTGGCCTGGCGCGACGTATTCGCCGACTTGCACGGATCGCTTGGCAATGAGGCCGTCCACCGGCGCCATGATGCGCGTGTAATTCAGATTGAGTTGGGCTTGTTCGACGGCCTCTTGGGACTTCTCTGCCAAGGCTGCTGCGGCTACGGCACGCGACTGTTGAATGCGTACTTGCTGAGGGCCGGTGCGAGCCGACTCGAGGGCAGCGACGGCCTGATCCGACTTCCCCTGAGCCTGCGTTACGCCATCTTGATCGGCTTGAACATTCGCCGCAGCAACCTCTACCGCAGCGGCGGTGGCATTGGCCGTCTGGACGGCTTGCACATACTGCTGCTCAGCGATTTCCTGCTTGTCCACCAATTGCTTGTAGCGCTTCACATCGTCCTGAGCCTTGGCGTTGTTCGCTTCAGCCTGCAAGAGACTGGCTCGCGCCGCAGCGAGTTGCTTTTCTGACCCAGATATGGCGGCTCGCGAGTTGTCGACATCCGCCTGGGCTGAAGTGATTTGACTCACGGCGTTGACCGAGGTGATGGGGACATTCACCTGGCTGGCGTCGGCGGTGGCTCGATCGTTGGCCAGCGTGGCCTGGGCGCTGCCGAGAGCTACTTGATAATCCGTTGGATCGATCTGCGCCAGCAGCGTTCCGGCTTTCACATATTGGTTATCTTCCACATAGACCTTTGTAATGTAACCGGCCACTCGCGAGCTGATGGGGTTCACATATCCATCGATCTGCGCGTCATCGGTGGATTCCCAGCCCGCGAAAAAATAGTATCCGGCCGCCGCTGCGGCGGTTATAAGGAGCACGCCGGCAACGCCCAGAAGGATTTTGGTCCGTGGCTTACGTTTTGCTGACGCATTGTCAAGACTCGCGGAAGCGCTGGAGCTTTGAGGCGAAGTTCGATCATGCTCGCCCACTCCCTCCGGCTGGACTTTTTCTTCTAGGTCGATCGTAACGTCTTGTGGCATTTCACTGGCCTCCCAGGTAGGTTTTCACGGCTTGTTCCGCTACGCCCATGGCCCGCGCGAGCTGCACTTTGGCGATGTTGAAGGCGTAGAGACTCGAGATATACGCTTGGTCGGCTGCAGACACTGATTCCTGCGCCTGGACGACTTCGATGTTGTCGGTGACGCCGGCTCCAAAACGGTCTTGCGCCTCGCTCAGAGTCTCGCGAGCAAGGCCCTTATTGCTTTGGGCCACGTTCACAAGGTCTGTAGCGGAAGTGAGATCCAAAAAAGCAGACCGCACATCCTGATCGATTCGTCCCCGAAGGTCCTGCACCTCTGCGCGCCTCCGCTGCAGCTTCGCATCCGCCTCCAGGACATCACCTCTTACGCGGGTTCCCTGGAAGATCGGGATATTCACACTGGCGGCCGCGCTGAAGGTGCCGTGTGAGTTCGCAAAATTCGGGCCGATATCGCCGTAGTCCACTTGTGAGCTGACGGAGGGGTAGTTCTCAGCGGCGGCTGCTTTTCGCGAGAGCTCCGCGGCTTGCACTTCAAGCTGGGCGCTTAGGTAGTCGGACCGATTCGCGTAGGCGTCCTGAAGCGCTTTTTCGAGTGTGACTCCTTGCAGAGGAGCGTAAGCTGCGCTGTCCGTCAGCGTGAAATCCTGTCCGGGCGGAAGGCCGATGGCGCGTGCCAAACTCAAGAAGTCCTTGGCCTGTTGATCTTGCGCCGCGATCAGCCGCTGCTGCTGGGTCTGCAGCTCTACGTTAGCGCGCAGTTCGTCGATCCGCGCCGCGACGCCCGCTTTCGTCTGATCCAGCGCTCTCTGATAGAGCGCCCGCGAAGTCTCTAACTGCGCCTGCTGCGATTCGACCGTCGCCCGATCGGAAAGGACCTGTAGATACGCGTTGGCGACCACCAGGATTACAAGGTCGCGGCTGTTCTTATAGGAATAATCCGAGGCTCGCAGACTTTTCTGAGACGCGCGCAGTTTTTCCACTGCGTTCCAATCGAAGAGCTTCTGGGACCAATACGCGCGAGCGTCCTCCACGCCGAAGGGGCCGACAACCACAGGGAAACCCGGTAGTGGGAGTTTGAGGCCCAGCGCCCGGAGATTCACTTGCTCAGCGGTCTGAGATACAGAAGCAATGACATTCGGTAGCAGCTCGCTCAGAGTCTTGAGCCGTTCCGCGCGAGCCGTGCGGGTGCCCAAGTCACTTTCGATCAATCCGAGGTTGTACTTCAGACCACGGTCCAGAGCATCGCCCAGCGAGAGTGAAATAACCGTACCCGTGGGTCTGCCCATGGGAACACTGCCTAGGAAAGGACTCTGAGTTCCGAGAGGGCCGGAAACGAAAACCCCCGACGCAGGGGACGTAAGCTGCCCCTGGTTCGCAGAAGTTTGTGCAAGCAGCGATCGCGGCGTCGCGACCGTCATGCAGAAAATCGCCAAAGCTGCCAGGCTGTTCAAGATCGCTTGTCGAATCCAAAGCATGGCTCTCAAACCTCTCTACCATCGTCGGCCGTCAGTCCTGGGTCCATTTCATCTGCCATCTCCAGCTGCGTTGGGTTGGTTCTTTCGGGACGCGCGCTCCACGCCTGGGCCCAGTCTTCGAAGTCATAGCCAAACATCCCGCCGTGCTGGCGATGAATCTCACGCGCACGTCGCAGGATCTCCTCGATCTTCAGTATTTCTCGGGCCTCTGGGCTTGCCACGCGCATCTCCGGGGTTCCGATCGGG
>QHYR01000361.1 GCA_003223315.1 Acidobacteriota bacterium
TGCGCGACTATTTGAGCGAGAAGTTCGGCCGGACGCCGGAAGGCGCATGGCTTGCCGAACGCGTCTGGGAGCCGCAGTTGCCTCATGCGCTGGCTTCGGCGGGCGTTCGATACACGCTGGTGGACGACGTGCATTTTCTCGCCGCCGGTTTTGAACTCGATCAACTGCATGGCGACTACGTGGCCGAAGATCGCGGGCGAACCGTGCGGGTTTTTCCCGGCCTGAAGGCCTTGCGCTATTTGCTGCCGTTCCGCCCTTGTGAAGAGGCGATCGCTTTCCTTCGTGAGAGCGCCCGGCGTCATCCCGGCGGTATGGCCGCCATGGGAGATGATTGCGAGAAGTTCGGCGGCTGGCCCGGGACTTACGATCACTGCTACCGCGATGGCTGGCTGGACCGTTTCTTCGCCGCCCTGGAGGACTCCGCCGAGTGGCTCGCCGTGAAGCCCCCCGGGGAGTACATCCGCGAACGCCAGCCCCTGGGCCGCGCCGATCTACCCACGGCCTCCTACTCCGAAATGATGGAATGGACTCTGCCCATAAAGGCGCGCAGCGACTTTCATGCCATCAGCCAGGAGTTTGCCAACCGTCCCGACGTACAACGATTTCTAAGAGGCGGGCACTGGAGGGCATTCTTCAGCAAATATCCGGAGTCGAATTTGCTGCACAAGAAGATGCTGCGGGTATCGGAAAAGCATCGGGACCTGGCTTCGAAACGCATGAGCGAAGAGAAAAGCGCCAAGTATGCGCTGGCCCAAAAGCATCTTCTGCGCGCGCAATGCAATGACGCCTATTGGCACGGAGTCTTCGGCGGCATCTACGCCCCGCACTTGCGCACCGAGCTCTGGCGCGAGCTCATCCGCGCCGAAAGTTTGCTCGACGACCTGCGCCGCGGCCGCACCGGCGGAGTGCACATCGAGCAAACCGACTTGGACGCCGATGGGTGCGAGGAACTCTACGTCACCTCGAAAAGTTTAGCCGCCTTGCTGCGGCCAGCCGATGGAGGCACGCTGATCGCGCTGGATTTCCGGCCGAGTGCCGTAACGCTGGTCAATTCCATGCAGCGCCGGCCCGAGGCCTATCACCGCCGGATCCGCGAAGCCTCGTCCGGCGCGACGAGCCAGGTGGCATCCATACACGATCAGGTGCGCTCCAAGGAAGACGGGCTGGAGCGCTTTCTGCGTTACGATCGCTGGCCGCGAAATGCTTTTCGCCTCCTGCTCTTTTCTTCGGATAAGACTTTCAAGGATTACGAAGAACTGAGGCTTGAAGAGAATGCTGCTCTGGCATCCGGGAGCTATGCCGTCCTGGAGAACGGACCAACGAGCATCAGCCTCGAATGCGAAGTGCCTTGCCCGTATTGTGCAGCGGGTGGCGGACCAGTCGAACTTATGCGCTGCACAAAGCGGTTTTCTTTTGCTGCGGGAAGCAAAGGCTACCGTCTTCATTGCACCTCCAGGCTCTCTTGCGCCCATACGCAAGCGCGCGCCGCTCTCGTCGGCGTGGAAATCGTCTTGAACTTTCTGGCGCCCCGCGAGCAAAACCGTTACTTTGAAATTCCATCGGGCCGGCATCCCCTGGGCTGGTCCGCGGCGGTATCCGGACCGGAGATAAGATCGCGATTAAGAGTTGTCGACGAGTGGCAGAACGTCGCCGCCACCATCGAGGCCCCTTTTGCCAAAGAGCTTTGGATCACTCCCATCGAGACCATATCCGAATCTGAGGAAGGCTTCGAGCGTGTCTATCAGGGCTCTCAGATCCTGGCTGTTTGGCCTCTGGAACTCGCCGCCGGCAAGCCCTGGACCGGAGAAATAAGCCTGCGCGTGAAAGCGGCGCGCGCGGCGGAACCCCATGCGCATCGCGAATAGGCGGAAGGCTGATCTTAATCGGCGACAAACAAAGTTTGAGCGAAGGCCCATTCGCGGTCGAGCCATTGCCGCAAGGGGCGAAATCCGCTGTGCTGCCCCATCTTCATCAGTTCACCTGGCCGGTACTTGTGGGAGCTTTCCGTCCAGATGGTTTCGCCCTCGGTAAAAGAGACGCTGCAGCCGGCGCGTGGAATGGTCACAATTTGCGCACGCGTGGAAACGAGGTGCATTTCGATGCGCCGTTCCTGCTCGTCATATCGAGCCAGGTGGCGG
>QHYR01000300.1 GCA_003223315.1 Acidobacteriota bacterium
CGGCCCACTTCAGAATCCGGATTTATCTTGGGCAGCAGATAGCCATAGCTTTGCAGCAGCCGCGTCGCAGCGGCCCGGAATCGGCTATCATTCGCGAGCCGCGAGAGAAGGGCTGCGTCGGTCAGATCGGAATCTCTTGCTATCTGCCCGCGATCGGCCGCATCTCTCGCCGCCCAGCGTTTCAACTCCACAAATAGCCCTGGATTCGCGGTCAACACGGCCGTAATCTGCGCTTCTGAAGCGGCGACTCGCTCGAGATTGTCTTTCGCTAGTTCGGAAGCGGAAATTGTGGAGTCCTGGCCAGTCGCTTGTTGGGCAAACGTGGTTGATCCCAACAGAAGACAACCCATGCAAACCCGAAACACCAAACAATTTCTAAACGCCGCACCTCTGTAGATCAATCTTCCGAGCGACACCGCTTAGCCTCCGCCGTCAATCGCGCATGGTTCTCGGCCCTTGAGAATTTCGTTCTCCGGACACGCGACAAAGTTCTTGTGGATGTGTCTGCCGTCAAGAACAACGTGCTCTGCGCGGTTCAGACACCTGCACGGCCCAGACGTGTCCACAAGGTGCCGTCAACTTGTGACCAAAATGACTTGCAAATCCCCCGCCAGTCTTTCTGTGGGACCTCTGGCTTGTGGTAAGGGCTTTGGACTCTGTTGCTTCTGGCTTACTGTTCGGGGGTAGACGTTCTCAGTGGTTCCAAAAGCGAACACCTGTGCGGAATCGAATCCCAGTCCGGGATACAATCGCGACGTTTGAATGATCGCGATTATCTTTCACGAACGAGATCGCATCTACCCGAGCCCTACTAAACTCGAATGGCAACTCCGGCCGGTAGAGTCGTCGCGATATTGTTGCTTGATTTTAAGAAATGGAAGAGGTAGAGTACCGCTCTCATGATTAGAGGCGCCTTAGCTTCTGTTTGCGGCCAGAGCTGTTGTCTCTGCTGTTGTACAACTCTGCTCTCTGGCGCAGCGAGGTGCACGATCTAGTAAGTTCTAGATTAAAGCGTCCGCTCCAAACCCACCGCCAGAGAGTTGCTGGCAGGTGGGTTTTTTGTTTTGTGAACGAATTTTTTATTAGCGTCTGGCAAGGAGATTGCGGCTGAAGAAGATCCCAGGGCTGGGCGCTGATCTGGATTGAATAAGGCTGAACTGCGAGGTGGAAGTTCCATGCTGTTCGTTATTGGGTTTGTAATTGCCGTCACCGTGGGGCTCACCGGAATTGGCGGCGGCAGCTTCACGGTTCCCGCCCTCATTCTTCTAGTTGGGCTGTCGCCTAAGGCGGCGGTCGGCACTGCCTTCATCTTTGCCGGAGTCCTCAGGCTAATCGTGGGACCGTTTTACCTTTGGGGCAAACAAGTCCGTGGAGCATATGTGTGGCGCCTCTTGGCAGGTGCAGTCCCGGGCCTGCTGATGGGCACTTATGTGCTTCGGCAGTTGAGCACAAATGCGGGTAATCCGGTGGTTGTGATTGCGCTCGGGGCGTTATTGGCGGGCTCTTCCAGTTTGACGTTTGTGCGTCGCTTGCACAATCCCGAATTCGCGCGAAAGAACGGCCGCTGGCTGCCGTGGTTTGCGCTGCCGATTGGCATCGAATCCGGCTTCTCGTCTGCGGGTGCGGGCGCGCTGGGCACAGTGTTGCTGTTGAACTATTCGGAGATGTCGCCCGCGGAAGTCGTCGGCACGGACTTGCTCTTCGGCTTGGGTCTCGCCGCCATCGGCAGTGCGATTCATCTTGAGTTTGGCTCTGTCAGTTCCGGCACGCTGCTGCAACTTCTGGCTGCTGGGATCCCCGGCGTCCTGCTGGGTTTCATTCTCGCCCGGCGGACACCTGCCCGAAAACTCAGATCCGCTATTGCATTGATCGCCATTCTGGCGGGACTGCAGCTGGTGTGGACCGGCAGCCGCTCACTCGCCTCTGCGGGCGCGAACCAAGCTCGCATGACGCAGCGAATCAATCAGCCTAATGAGGCGCAAGTGCAGACAACCGCCATCCGGGCCTTCGGCGCGACTTCCGGACGCTAACCGGGTGCTCCCCTAATGTTTGTGATTTGCCGTATGCTAGCGCGAGGATACCGATCCGCCAAATCACTTCAAGGCGTTCCTGCCATTCATGCTTCCTTGATCTTAGATCGCCGCGTAACTCTTGCGCCCGGTTTGATCGTACAGAATGATGGAAAGCACGACGAGAACCCAGAAGGGGAACGCCGCCAGGCCTGGAATAGCTTCAGCGATAAGACCGGGCAAAATTGCCCACCGCCGGCCCAGAATCAAGAACAAGAGAGACGCCGTGGCCAGGTCGACTGCCCACTGAACGGGCGGAACAAATTCCGCTCCGAGCGAGACAAGATCAGAAACGGTCGCCACTGCCAAAGCAATCGCAAATCGTGTTCGAAACGGGCGACTGGAATGATCGCTCATCTCATGATTGATCTGCGCATGCGAGTCAATGATTCTGTTTTCCATTGTCTGTGGATCCGCCGCTATCGGTTAGGCTTCCCGACAGCGGGCTCCCGGATCCTTTTCGTAAAGCTGTTCTCTTCCGACCACACGCAGGGAAGCTCCCCGATCTCCACGCCCGGTCGCAGCTTCATGATCCTCTCAGATCCAATGATCGGCCTGGTATAGGCCTTCGGATCCTCTACTCTGGTGTTGTATACGATGGTGTTACCGTCCACGCGCTGGTAGCGCTCGGTAACGCGCATGTCTTCGCTGTGTGGATAGCCCGTTGCTCCAAGCCAGGTCTTATCATTGAAGCCGGCAGATTCAACCACCAGCGTGTAGTCTCCCTCCCAATGCCCGATTGCGTATCCGTACCACGCCGGATCTGGATCCTTGGGAAGGGATCGTCCATCGGTCCAGATCGGACGCCAGGCGTGCTCACGCTCGAAAAACTGAATGATCCTGTCCGAAGCTTGCACAAACTCGAACGGCGTGGGGAAAAACATAATACGCGGGAAGCCTGTCGGGTCGCATTGCAAAATCGGATCATTGCCGTCAGGCACGGCTCTGGTTCCGTATCCGGGCCGCTCCGTAGCGAACCTCGCCTGCGCCCAGGGCGTCATCGGAGGCATCTCCTTCTCCGGGGCGGTGCTTTCAGCACCACCGCTGCCTTGGTATAACCAGACTCCGGATAGGTCACGTTTAGGAGCAGGGCCGCGGTTTGTCCTTGCGGTCTCTTCTTGCTTGCCGGATTGCGCCGAAATACCGGACGCGAATGCCAGCATCGTTGCTACTGCTATTGTCAGAGAGATGGACCGACGTGGCATTCTTCACCTCATATCCATTTTCAGGACGTGGCCATCGTCAAAAACGACTTTCCCCAATTTCTCTCCGGAAAATCCGACCGGCGCTCCGCTCTTGGCGGGAATGAGCGTCACCGCAATGTGATCTCCCGGTTTGATGGAATCCCTGGTCCAGCCGTTCCTGCGAAGAATGCCGGGACTTTGAGATTCGACGGACCAGCTCACCAGGTTCCCTTTCTCGTCTTTCACGTCGAGATAGATCTGGCAATGAGGATTGGACCACACGAATTCCGTCACATTTCCCGTGATGGTGGTCGGATGTTGATAGTCGTAAGCCGTATTTCCATGGTGCGCCAGCATCGAGGCGCAAACCACTAAAAGCGTTACGACCAGGGCGGACGACACTACCAGCCTGGGCTTCATTTCATACCCTCGCAAATTGGATTTAACAGTTCTGGCCTCGCCGACCGTTATATGTTTCGGGATTTCTTTCACAGCGCTCCCCTAGCCCCCGGAGCGAAGGCTGGCCGGGAGCAGACGCGGCTAAATTCTGCAGACTGCCGTGATCCACGCGCGGAAGTCGCCGCAGAAGTCCTTCTACTGCACGGAAAAGGCGAGCAGCACATTGCCCGGAATGCCTGTGCCAAACTGGTAGCCCGATCCAACGAAGAGCGTGCCGCCCACAATCGTTGGCCCTGCCGAGGCCATCGTTCCGCCATTGGCCTTCACGCCATTCACCGTGTTGAACTCATGGGCCGTATTGACCTCCCAGATCATTTTCCCATCTTCGGTTGAAAGAGCGCGTAAAATGCCGTCCCATCCGCCTGAGAACACCACGCCCGGAATCACGGTCAACGCCGCGGTCTGTCCCTGGAACGGCCCTCCGGGACGCTGCCCCGGCAGCGGAGTAAACCATTTCTTTTCGCCGGTCTTCAGCGAAACCGCCGCGATTCCGCCACTGCGTAATCCGAAGTAGGCGTTCTGATCGTCCGCTGCGCCGCCGAAGGTGATCATCCCCAGCGCCAGCTTATCGACCAGCTGGACTTTCCACAGCAGCTTCCCTTGCTGATCGGGGTCGTGCGCCCAAACCATGCCGCTCTTTTGCGCCGCCACCAGAACCCGGTGCCCATCCGGCAACGTCCGCAAGATCATCGACGATCCAAAATCGTAATCAGGCCCCAGCGGCTGGGGACAGTTTTCGGAAATCCCATCCGGATTGTTCGTGCCGCCTCCTCCGCATCCCGAGAGCCAGGAATCATTCTCGGTGTCTTGCACCGACCATAAAACTTTGCCTGTACCCATATCGAGGGCCATCACGGCGTCAGTGTTCTTCGGTGTTGGTTCCGTATAGGCGTCGCCGGTACCGATGTAAAGCGCATTGTGACGGGGGTCCACTGTCGGCGCCGCCCACACTGCGCCCCCCGCGGCAGCATAATGCTGCACGCCCTTGGCGCTCTTTTTCGTCGGTTTCGGCCGATCCGGAATGATGTACGTTTTCCAGATCTGCTTGCCGGTATTTGCATCAAGAGCGGTCACGCTGCCGCGAAACGTGCAGCACGGATAGGTCATGCTCAGCCCGGCAGCGCGCTCCTCGGCCGATGCCGTCGGCACGTATAGCCGCCCCTCATATAATGTCGGAGCCCCGGTGATCTGCGCGACCGGGTGCTCATCGACCTTCACTTTCCACAGCAGTTTCCCGTTCTCGGCATCCAGGCCGTAGGCGTTGGCTTTCTGATCTCCGAAGTACACGGCGTACTTGGCCGGGCTGGTGCCCTTTACCGCAGAAACGGTCGGCGCCACGCGCATGGCCCCGTCCGCCTGAAACGACCAGTAGACGCAGCCGCTAGCTGCATCTAGCGAATAGACCGTGCCTGCATCGGAGCCCACAAAAACGCGCCCTCCCGCGATGGTGGGCTGGCTGTGCGCCTCCTCCGCCAAAGGCAAGCCGAATGCCCACTTCAGCTTCAAGTTGGACACTTGCGCTGCGCTCAAGCCCGCCGCGCTCGCGGGCTGAAAACGAGCATTGGTCGTGGGATCGACTCCCCACCCATTCCACGCTGGCCCGGCCGCGATGTCGCTCATCGGCGGATCGCTCGTGCACTGGTTCGGCATCTTCTTGGCATCGGCAATTTCGGTCACTCCGATCTTGCGTCCGCCCAAATGCGCCGCCACTGTTTTCTTATCGTCGTCCGATAAACCCTGGATCTGCGCATGAGGCGCCTTGGAAAGTGCTGCGTACACCGCCTCCGGGGTCATCTTGCGCAGCCGAGAAGCATCAGGCGCCTTCTGGTTCTGGGCGCTCTGGTGACAACTGGCGCATTTTGTCTCGAAGAGCCGCAGTCCGACGGTCGACTGCGCCAGCGCCTTGTCAGCCGTCGCCGTAAGCATTACGAGCGATGCGACTGTGATCGGCACGAATGTCAGGCTTTTCATGAAGGCATGCTCCTGTCTTAAGCTTTTTGAGTGTGTGACAAAAATATGCCTACACTTCCCAGGCGTCAAGATTAACTCTCATCGGGTAGTGGCTAAAGGTGTGTTAGCCCACTACCTCTCGCCGCGCCCAGACAACTAAGTGTAAGTCTCGTCCGTTCGTCCTTATGTCCAGAATCTCTCCGTAAGCAGTATTGGGAGCCTAACACGCGTTTGCAAGCGTGGTGGCGACACACAGTTGTGTGCTGTCGGATTCAGTTGTATGTTTGTGCCGTTCCGTGCGGCAAACGAATATTCTGCATGAAAGTCGAAGTTGAGCTGGGAGGCAGAAGAAAATGACCCGGGAACTCAAGATTAAGGTGAACGAACGCTTGTGGACGATCACTGCGGCGCTGGATACGCCTCTGTTATACGTCCTGTCGAACGAGTTGGTCCAAGCCGATTTTTAATTGACTTGAGTGGCCTGTTCTCCTATAAGTACGGGCAGCGAGCCAATACGGTTTTCCAATCGGTTTCACGACGTAAGCGTCCGCGGAGAACAGCGGTCGCCTCAGCTTTTGGAGGCGGGCATGTTTTCTGGAATTCATTTCACCAAGATAGACAGTAGCCCTCTCAGTTATTCATTTGCGTTCCGCGTTTTTGAAGGGGTTACGCGGACTGAAGTAGGGACGCGCCGTAGTTCCCTTGCATCTGCTGTAAGACCTCGGTTTAAATTCGGAGAAAACGATGCTATCTCTCAGAGTTAATGGAAAAGCTTATAACGTCGATGTGGAACCCGAGACTCCTCTCTTGTGGGCCATCCGTGACACGATCGGCCTCACGGGAACGAAGTTTGGGTGTGGCATGGCCCTATGCGGGGCTTGCACGGTTCACCTGGACGGGAAACCGGTCAGGTCCTGCGTCACACGAATCAGTCAGGCAGCGGGACGGGAGATCACTACCATCGAGGGCTTGTCTGCCGACGCTCAGCATCCCGCGCAAATCGCCTGGCGCGAAGGCGATGTGCCGGAGTGCGGCTATTGCCAGTCCGGACAGATCATGGCAGCGGCGGCCCTGCTCGCGAAGAATCCCCACCCGACCGACGCCGATATTCATCGGGAAATCACCAACCTTTGCCGCTGCGGGACGTACCTGCGAATCCGCCAGGCGATCCACCGAGCAGCTGAACTCATGGCCAAGCCTTAATTGACTCACTACCAGCCCAGCACATCGGTAGGTGCTGGGTACCCCGGATCAGGAGGTTCCCATGAAAGCTACTCGCGGAATAAGTCGCAGGGATTTCGTAGTAACGACCCTCGCGGTTGGTGGGGGACTAGCGCTGGGATTTTCATTTCCTAAGAACGATGCCGAGCGGGCCGCCCTTGCCGTCAGGCTCTCCGGGCGGCCGTGGGAGTCGTTGGCCGGTAAGAGCGACGTGGAGGTTGGCCCATGGCTGATGATCGCGCCGGATGACACGGTAACGATCCGCGTTGGTCAGTCCGAAATGGGTCAGGGCGTGATTACGTCTTGCGCGAAGATGGTCGCCGAGGAGCTGGAATGCGACTGGTCGAAAGTGCGCGCGGAATACGTATCCGTCAATCGTCACTTCCGCGAAAATAAGGTGTACAAACGTTTAGTTACTACTTCCAGCAGTTCGGTTCGCCTCGGCCGCCCCTATTTACAGCAGGCCGGCGCCAGCGCGCGGGAGCGTCTGATGGCTGCCGCGGCACAGACTTGGAGCGTGCCGAGGTCGGAACTGACCGTCAAGGATGGCGTAATTACTCACAAATTGACCGGGCGCACGCTCCGCTATGGACAAGTTGCAGAGAAAGCGGCTGCTATCAAATTACCCGCAGAGCCGAAGATCAAGACACCGGATCAGTACACACTGCTGAAGAAGCCCACCAAATTGCTGGATACGCCTTTGAAGGTGGACGGCAGCGCTACGTACGGAATTGACGTGCGCGTGCCGGGTATGCTCTACGCGGCGGTCAAAGCATCGCCAGTGTTCAAAGGCAAGGTGAAGAGCTACAACGCTGACGTCGCCAAGAATCGCCCGGGAGTGCATTCGGTCGTTGAGTTCAGCGGCGAGGAGATTGAGACGGGGGTCGCGGTGGTCGCGGATAGTTACTGGCATGCGAGGACCGCTTTGGATGCCATGCCAATTGACTGGGACGAAGGGACGCACGGCAACGACAGTTCGGAGGAATTCTTTAAATCTTCCCGAGCGACGCTGGACGAGCCCGGCGCCAAAGTCGTCACCAGGAAGGGAGATCCGGAAGCAGTACTCAAGAACGCCTCCCAAGTAGTGGAGGCCATCTATGAGGTGCCCTATCTGGACCACACCGTGATGGAACCATTCAACGTTCCCCTTGAAAAGATTTACTTCCATAACTGCTTTTTGGGCGGCGGGTTCGGACGGCGCGGCAATCAGGATGACGTGCGCCAGGCAGTTGCGATTGCCAAGCAGTTGGGGGGGCGCCCTGTCAAGGTCATCTGGAGCCGAGAGGAAACGACGCGCCACGGCTACTATCGTCCGATGCGTGTGTCGAGGTTCCGCGCTGCTCTGGGACCGGACGGGATGCCCGCGGCGTGGACTACTCGCGTTGTCGGCATGGATGAAAACTATCCTGGTGACGAGCAGGTTCTCCGAGGCCTGCACAAACTTCCCTATTTCGTCCCGAACCAACTATTCGACTATCATCTCCGGAAAACGCACGTTCCGACTGGGCCGTGGACGTCCGTGGGAAGATCTCAAAACGAGTTCTTCTTGGAGACGTTCGTCGATGAACTTGCCCACGCAGCCGGGCAAGACCCATATCATTACCGGCGCGCTTTACTCGAGGCGAATGCGGAGTTTCCTTTTGCAAAGGCCTGGATCCGGGTGCTGGGCGCAGTCGCGGAGAAGTCCGGCTGGGGCCAGAAACTGCCGGCGGGAACTGGGATGGGAATCGCCATTGGAGACAGCCGTCGCCTCAGCCGAACCGAGATCACGATATGCGCCGTCGTGGCCACCCTCTCGGTCAGCAAGAAAGGCGAAGTGCGAGTGGAACGATTGGATGTCGCCATGGATACCGGCCCCTTCCTCGTGAACCCGCTCGCGGCGGAGCGGCAGGTTGAGATGCAAGTCGCGATGGGGCTGGCTGCAGTACTCCGCCAGGAAATCACGATCGAGAAGGGTCGCGTTGTGCAGGCTAACTTCGATACTTACCCGCTGCTGCGAGCAACCGAAATTCCCGACATAAAAGTCCATTTTGTCCGAGCGACAGACGACCCCATTGCCGGAATCGGCGAGGAGGCCATTGGGTGGGTAGCTCCGGCGGTTTGCAACGCCATCTTTGCTGCAATGGGCAAGCGGATTCGTTCATTACCTCTCAAGAGGCATGATTTAAGTTGGCATAGCTAATGCGGAGATTTCGGACACCGAAGTCTGCCCTAATCGGACGAACATTTCAGCGAGCAGGCCTGTTTATCGTTCACGTTAAGCCGATATGTCACAGCTAGTCGTGCTCGATATGCCGACTGTGAAAGCGAGCGATGGCGCAAACCTCGGGGCCCAAGCGTAGTCGGGTAGGAGTGCTTTGTTGTTTGGATTTACGTACTACATGCGGGTAAGGAAGGGGGTACAAGGCAATGAAGCGTCCGACCTTTTCGCCCAGGAAGCAAGCCCTCGACCATCTCTCAGATGATCGCGGCCGGTCACGGCGGGAGGTTCTCGCTACGCTATCCGCCGTTGGCGCGGGCATAGTTCTAGCTCCCAGCGCATCCATAGCCCAGACTGTTGATGAGGTGAGAAGCGGCTCTATAACCCAAAATGCGAATGGTGCTCAAACACCAAGCAAAACGGTGCGTAGACCGGAGCGGTACGAGGATTCGCTGATCTTTGAACGAAAGCCTTTCACCTGGCCTGGGGGCAAGACCCTGGCCGTGTGGATTATCCCCAACGTTGAGGCCTGGAGCTACGACTCTGCGGTGGGAGTAACCACCTCTCCGAATCCGGGGAATGCGGTGCCTGACGTGATTAACTATGCCTGGCGAGAATATGGGATGAGGGTAGGTCTTTGGAGAATTGCGGACGCTTTGGATTCCGCAGGGGTACGTGCAACTGTGGCTTTGAATTCATCAGTATGTGAAATATTCCCCAAAGCGGTTGAAGAAATGAAGAAGCGGCGTTGGGAATTCATGGGGCATGGGATTACGAACAGCCAGCTACTGTCTTCTACATCTAGCGTGGATGAGGAAAGAAATGTGATCCAGACCGCCCTCCGCACAATTGAGCATGCAGTGGGCGAGCGGCCCAAAGGATGGTTAGGACCCGGCCTAGCCGAGACGTTTAACACGCTCGACATTCTGGCCGAGGAAGGCGTTCGCTATGTGGGAGACTGGAATAATGACGATCAGCCCTACCCCATGAAAGTAAAAAAAGGAAAGCTACTCTCTGTCCCCTACTGCATGGAACTTAATGACATCGGGCTCTTCGCAAGGCATGGTTATACGGGCGAGGAATATCTTAGAGCGGTCACAGACCAGTTCGAAACTCTTTATTCCGAAAGTCAGAAGCTTGCACGAGTGATGGGGATTCCCCTTCATCCTTTCCTGACCGGGCAGCCATTGCACATCAAGTATTTTCAGCAAGCGATCGCCCATATGCAAAGGCAGGATCGCGTCTGGTTTGCGACGGGAATAGAAATTGCGGAAGCATACGAGCGTCTTCACTAGGGAAAAAGAAGAGTCACCGTAGATAGAGTCACCGACACGAGTCAGCCAGACACGGCGCGAAATCGGAGCGCCACCATCATTGAGGAGACGCTGCCATGTACGAGAAAAGCATTCCACGGCTTACATCAAAGCCTCCCAAATCAATAGTGGCGTTTGCTTTTATCTTGCTCGTTCTGCTCTTCTTTGGGCCCAGTAAAAGCGCGAGCCAGACCAAACCCTTCCATCTGCTAGAAGCGACAATAGAGGACATTCATAGCGCCTACAGATCGGGACGACTTACCTCGCACCAACTGGTCCAACTCTATCTCAATCGCATCGAGGCCTATGACAAGAAAGGCCCCGGCCTCAATGCGGTCATTACGATCAATCCCAAGGCTCTCGAAGAAGCGGACCGACTGGATGCCGCGTTCAAAGCTTCCGGCTTTGTCGGTCCACTTCACGGCATTCCAGTGATCCTCAAGGATCAAATGGATGCCAAGGGAATGCCCACCACGCTGGGCTCGATCCTCTTCAAAAATTATTATCCGGATAGAGACGCCTTTGTGGCCGAGAAGCTGAGAAAAGCTGGAGCGATCATCCTGGCCAAAGGCACTTTAGGTGAGCTGGGCGGAGGCGACACGTTTGGATCCCTCTTTGGCTTTACGCGAAACCCGTACGCGCTGGATCGAACGCCAGGCGGGTCCTCAGGCGGACCGGGGGCGGGTCTTGCAGCAAACTTCGCGACTGTAGCAGTTGGAGAGGAGGGCTTTGCATCGATCCGCCGACCGTCAACCTGGAACTCCCTCGTGGGGATGAGGCCGACAGCAGGTCTGGTAAGCCGAGGCGGCATGTATGACGGTTGGCCTGAGATCAATGGCTCGCTGGGACCGATGGCCCGCACCGTAACAGATCTGGCCACGCTGTTGGATGTATTGGTCGGATACGACCCGGAAGACCCGCTGACCGCTTGGGGCAGTGGCCATGTTCCAGGCAGCTACCAAAAATTCCTCGACAAGAATGGCTTGAAAAGAGCGCGCATTGGCATCTTGCGCGAGGCGATGGGCGTTGGTTCGGAGCCAGGATCGGACGACTTCGCAAAAGTAACCGCCGTTTTCGACAAAGCGGTTGCGGAATTGAAAGCCGATGGAGCCTTACTGGTCGATCCCCTCGTGATTCCGAGGCTGAAGGAACTCCTCGCCAAGCGAGCGGTCGGTCCCACCGAACCCGACGAATCGTTCAAGGTGTTTTTCGGAAGGAGCGCTAAACCCCCGTTCAAATCCCGCGAGGAAATGCTGCGCTCGCCCGACTTTGCCAAAGTGGTGCGATACGCTCAAGAACGCCTGCGGGCTTCCTCCGATGGATCAAAACACTACCAATACCTGATGGCTCGAGACGAGCTCATGATAAACGTTTTGAAAGTCATGGCAGATAACAAACTGGACGCCATCGTTTACAAGTCGATCGAGCACCAGCCGACGCTCATCAAGGACGGTATGAACCCGCCTTACGTCAATACGAAAGGTGCCCCTCATTTGAACACTTTTCTGGTGTTCGTTCCCGTGATTGCGGTCCCTGCCGGCTTTACAAGCGACAACCTGCCCGCCGGTATCACCTTTATGGGAAGGCCATACGACGAAGGAACCCTGATCAAGCTGGCCTACGCGTACGAGCAAGCGACGCACCATCGCAGGCCTCCCAGCACCACCCCGACACTCCCAGGGGAGCCTTAGAGAACCAATCGGACGGCATCTAACCGGCTGTACAGCAGGTCCCAAAGACGTTGCGCGTTTGGTTGGTGCGGGCCAGAAGGCCGTCGCGCGACTTCTCGATTTCGCGCTGGAGACGGCTCAAGTCCACGCCCACGAGTTTGCCCTGCCACTTGGCCACCCTGCCGCCGATCCATACGTGCTCGACGTTGCTCGTATCCATCAACGTCACAACCGTGCCGGGCACGTTGTTCAGCGGGAAGGTATTGATCCGGTCAGTCGCCAGTAGAATGATGTCGGCTTCCTTGCCCGGTGTTAGCGTGCCGACTTTGCTGTCCAGGTGGGCCACGCGCGCGCCCGCAACGGTGGCGAATTCGATGACGTCGCGGCAGGTAACCAAGGGAGGCAGGTTCTGTTCTCCGGCGAGAGCGCGTTCGTTTATCAGCGCACGCTGAAGCGTGTAGGCCGCGCGCATGATCGAGAACATGTCCGCGGTCATGTTGCACTCAACGTCCACGCTGAGGCTCGGCCGGATGCCATGATCGAGCGCCGCCTGAAAGGGAGGCATCCCGTGTCGCATTTGCATCTCGATGGCCGGGGCAATCGAGATCTTGCCACCCGTATCCGCGATGGCCTTCCACAGGGTTTCGTTACCGGACCGCGTGCAGTGGATGTATTCATTGTCCGGCCCCATCATTCCCGCCTTGGCCAGCGGCTCCAAGGCGCTCATGCTGACGATGTGGGAGACGATGGGCGCGCCTACCGAACGCGCCAGCTTCCAGTGGTCGGCGTTCGTCGCATCGCCCAGGGCCAGCGTCAACAACTGGTCGTCGGACGGAAAATACTGTTTTCGCAGCCGAACGATATCCTGCGGATATTGGCTCTTGGCACCCTGGCCGGCGGAGTAAGCAAACAGAACCCGGCGCCCGGACTCCTTCAGGCCGGCGATACAGGCGTCTGTATGTTCGGGCGTGAGGGAAACCTGCGAGGTATCAACCGTCGTGGTAACGCCCGCATTGATCTGGCTGAGCGATGCCACAAGCTCGCCGATACGCGCATCCTCCGGTAGATAGGCAGGAGTGAAGGTGCCGATAATCGTTTTCTGGTAGCTGCTCACGGTGTCTCCCGCAGCGCCCAGCAATCCATCTGAGAGAATGCTGCGTAGAGGGGTCTCGAACTGGTGGTGGTGTGTATCGATGAATCCCGGCATAACAATCATGCCGGCTGCGTTCACGACGATGGCCGATTTCGGGGCGTCCACGTTCCTCTCTACGGATACGATCTTTTTCCCCTGGATGAGGATGTCACCTCTCTCGAAATCTCCGAAGGTGGGATCCATACTGAGCACGATTCCGTCCTTGAGCAGGATGGCGCGCCCGTTCGAGTTCATCAGCCGCTGCAAAGTTCCAGCGGTACTCTGTGGCTGCTGAGCCGCTACAGGACAGGGCCGGAGTTGGGTGGCCACCGCACCCGCAACTAATCCCGCTCCCCCTTTCAGAAATCCACGGCGGGAACTTTCGCAAACACTACCTTTCTGCGAATCGAGTGATTCCTTTTCTTTTCTAGGCGCCATAATGTTCCCTTCATTGGTTTGTGCCGCAGATCTACCAGAGGCGAAGCAGAGCGCGGACATTATAAGTGCCGATTGGCGGTTCCCGCGAGGCGCTACTTCCCGCCGGCCGTTGGCACGGGCCTCAGGTATTACGCATCAGTTTTGCCGGGAGATACTGCCGGTACCAAGCAAGCGTCGCGTCCATCACCTCGCGGAACGCGTCCCCCACATACACTTCGTAATGGCCGTAGCCTTTCAACATCACGAGCTTCTTTGGTTCGTTAGCACGCGCGTACATTGCCTCGGTCTCTTCCGGGGGAACAAGCCGATCATTATCCGTGGTGATGAACAGCACGGGCCGTGGGGCGATTTTGTCGACGATCCATTCGGGGTTGAAGTTTAGAGTGTCGTCCACAAATTCTAGTGGGATCTCCGTGACCGCGCGGCGGACATTGCGCCGTGCCTTCGCCGACAACTCGGCGGATTGCCGATCCGGCAGCAGAATATAATTACGCTCGACGAACTCGGACTTCCCGCTGCGCATGCGCTCGACTCGATCGGCGGCCGATCGCTGCAGTAGATCAGCATACTCATCCGGGCGGCGAACGCTGCGCATCCAGCGCGCACCATTGCCGATGCCCGCTACCGACACAATGCACTTGACACGCTCGTCGATTGCGCTCACCCAAATCACCGTTGCTCCGCCGTAACTCGTCCCGTAAATGCCCAACCGGCTGGGCTCAACTTGGGGCTGCACCGAGAGAAAGGTAAGCGACGCTTGCACGTCGGCGACTCGGCTGTACGGTGCGAGCCGGCTCTTCGGCCCTTCACTGTCGCCCCACCCCTTGTAGTCGAACGTGAGCACGACATAGCCGGCTTCGTTGAGAGCGCCAGCAATCTCTGGCAGATAAAGATTTCGTATTCCAGTATGGCCATGGCACAACACGATTCCTGCGCGCTTTTCCCCCTTCCCCAGGTCCGGCGGCAGGTAGAGATCACCCGCGAGTTTGAAACTCTCGCTGTAGAACGTCACGCGCTTGGACATAGACTCTAGGGCCTTAGAGTTATAGTGGAATTACGCAATGGTTAGCAAATACTAGACTAATTCTAGACTGAGCGTCACGACTGTCCTGACGCGGCTCACGTAATCAGGCCAGCGTCTGCCATGGCGGCCTGATCGTGCCCAGCAACCTTGGCGCCGTCAGCATAGCTAGGCCCGTCAGGCCGCCCCAAGACGGAGGCATGGCTCATGAACATGGGCCGTTCAGTCAGCGGTGATTCGGCTTTTAAGGAGCCCACAGCTTTTGTCGGGCTGTAGGGAAGCCTAGGGACATCGTATCCCCCGGAGTCCTTGAGGTAGTAATCCAGGAAGACGGGTGGAAGCAAGCAAAGTTCGAGCGGCGAGCGAGGAGCGAGCCGCTCGATGATTTGCCAAGGACTCTGGTTTTCCTTGTGCGAGTTGGGCCGCACCAGATTGAAATAGAGCTGATAAGTGAGGGCCTTGGCCAGGAAGTCGCCGCCTCTGGTGAAGGCTTCCAGATCGAAGAACTCATCCTCAACCAGCCGATGCACGGTTTCCACGTCGCTCTGATAGGTGTGAGCGGCGGGCGGAATGCGCAGATGCTGGCTGTCGCCGAGCGCCGCGGGAAAGCCGGTGCGGCGACCGCGCCGATCGTAACTGCCGATGAACTCCACACCGTTGTCGGTCTGCCAAGCTAGATCGCGCAGAGAGATGCCGCAGCGACCGAGATGCTGCTGGATGCGCGCGGCGAAGACCGCACTGACCGCCGCGCTGCGGCGCTGTGCAAAGGCCCAGAACAACAAACCGCTGCGGACCTCTCGCGCGGTGTACGGCATCTCTCATTTCACGGATCAGCTCGAAGTAGCGGGTGGCGGCCATGGCAGCCCGATTCTAGTGGCCCTCCGTGGCGCGACTCTCCCCCCAGTCGCGCCACGATCTCCTTCTTTCGCTTCTCGCTCAAACACTTCAACCTCGCCAGGGGGATACGATGTGAGTAGGCTCTTCCACCGGCGGGCCTTTCTTGACACTCGGAAAGGTGGTACGTACAATGACCGTTTTGAACACTGCCGACAAAATGCACAGTGGGACCGCAAGCATGGATAAGAAGCGCCTGGAATACTACAAGAAAAAGCTGCAGAGCAAGCGTGAGGAGCTCTTGCGGAGCATTGCGCGTACGGAGGAGGAAGGCCGCTCCGCGGACGATGATCCGACCGTAGACCTGGCGGACAAGGCCGCCAATTCCTACACCAAGGAGTTCCTGTTCGGCCAGAATAATACGGATCGGACTACGCTGCAGCAGATTGACGAAGCGCTCAATCGCATCCGCAATAACACCTTTGGCACGTGCGTGAATTGCGAGACCGAACTGCAACAGAAGCGGCTGGAAGCAGTTCCCTGGGCCAGCCATTGCACCGTTTGCCAAGAAAAACACGAGCAGGGACTTCTCTAGCTACTTCCTGAAGAAACCGAGCCGCCGCGCAGGGACACTTTTCCTACCAGCCCCGAATGGGCTAACCTAACCCAGCGTGGGGGCGGCGTGGAAAGCCTTCGAGCACGTCTGCAGGATGTTTGTGAGGCACTTGCTTCGGTATTTTTCCCGGCACCCTGCCGGCTGTGCGGAGAAATGCTGGACACCTCGGCACGAATACCCATATGCCGTTCCTGCCTCGCGTCGCTCCAGTCTTTGCGTGGTCCTTGCTGTACCCGCTGCGGACGGCCATTTGCCTCATCGGTAGCGATTGAAGTCGAAAACTTGCCCCTCTGCCACGTCTGCCGCCGCAGCCTTTACGACTTTGATTTCGCTCGCAGTTATGGGCCTTACACCGCACCCATGGCGGGCGCGATTATGCTCTTGAAGTACCAGGAAGTAAGGCCGCTGGCCACCTGGTTCGCGACCGGCCTGCAGGAGACTTTTAACCGCCATCGCGAAATGTGCCAGGCCGACGTAGTGGTGCCGGTCCCGGCGCACGCCTTGCGACTGCGGGAGCGCGGTTACAATCACGCGGAACTGATCGCCAAGCCGCTGGCGCGATCCCTGGGATTACCTTGCCGGTCCTACCTGCTGGTGCGCATCCGCCCGCGCCCTGATAAGCTGCGGCTAACCCTGAGGGAGCGCTGGCGCAGCGTTCGGGGCGCGTATACGATCCGTCAAGGGCTGCGAGTTGACAACCTTCGGGTTTTACTGGTAGATGATGTACTAACTACTGGAGCCACGCTCGATGCCTGTTCGAGGACCTTGCGGAAGGCCGGAGCGGCAAAGGTAGTAGCTCTGACGGTGGCTCGGGCAATCCCACGCCGGGAAGAAGCCGGTTTCGAGTCGCTGCGCAGGGGGCCAGACGGATGAACTCGGACTCATCGGATGACGGTGTAAGTCGGCAGGAGAAACCAGTCCTGCCGCTCTCCAATCGCGAACATCATCACTTAGTTCTCGGCCCCCCCATGCACCGCAAACCTGCGGTCATGCAGGAACCGGTGTTGGTTTTGAATGCCACCTTCGAGCCGATCAATGTTACTGCGGTTCGGAGGGCTATGGTCCTGTTGCTTAAGGGCGTGGCGCAGGCCGAGGAGTTGAACCATCACGAAGTCCATTCGACTTCGCGGGTCATGAAGGTGCCTTCGGTGATCCGCTTGCTCGCCTACCGGCACATTCCCCAGCAGACGCGCGCTCTCTCGCGTAAAAATATCCTGCTGCGCGATCGCAACACGTGCCAGTTTTGCGGGGGCATATTCCCGACGTCGGAGTTGACGCTCGATCACGTCGTGCCCCGCTCGCGCGGCGGAAGGTCTTCCTGGGAGAACCTGGTGGCCTGCTGCTATCAATGCAATAATCGCAAGGGCGATCGGACCCCGGAAGAAGCCGGCATAAAGCTCGCCAGGCGCCCGCGCCCCTTCACGCTATATACTTCTCGCCAGCTCATGCGGCTCATTGGCCACCGTGACGAAAAGTGGCGTAAGTATTTGTTTTACTGAGAGCTACGGACATCCATTTCCGCGTAGCAGCTCCTGCAAAATATGCAACTTCTTCTGATTTCAGGGCATCAGAGTAGTTAAGACCACTTCTAGGACACACCCCGGGAAGCAGCTACGGCTCTAGCCAAGGCTGCTTCCATTTTTTTTAGGGCATCAACGAAGAGTCTGCCGGAGAATGAC
>QHYR01000301.1 GCA_003223315.1 Acidobacteriota bacterium
CTCTTCACCGGATCGGATGATGTGCAGCTCATCCGCGGGAAGCACCAAATGAGTTTCGGCGTCTGGGTTCAGCGCATGCAGGTGAACGCGAACTCGGCGGGCCGGGGAAATGGAGAGGCAGACTTTACCAGCCTCCAAACCTTCCTGGAAGGGATCCCCATCAATTTCGTGGGCGTTCCCAATAAGACGGTCATGTACTGGAGGTCAACGGTGGGCGCCTGGTATGTTCAGGACGTCATCCAATTGGGCCACAATCTGACGCTCCGCGCCGGAATTCGGCACGAATTCACGAACGGTTTTAACGAAAAGTATGGGAGGGCTTCGAACTATCTCCCCGATGCCAATGGCGTGCCCCTTAGCGACGCGAATAGCGCCACGCACATCGGCACGTCGCCGTTCACGCAAAATAACGCGACCAAGTTGTTTAGTCCCCGCGTGGGCCTGGCGTGGGACCCGTTTGGCAATGGCAAAACCTCCATCCGGGCCGGATTTGGCATGTACTACACGCTGCTCGATGATCTCAACTTCCAGTTGGACTTTAATGCTCCCAACAACGCTCAATTCCAGTACCGAAATGTTCCCCTTTCTAAGTACCTCCCGGTCATTCCCGGCCAGAGCCTGAAGCCATTCTGCGGACCGGGGCTCCCCCTGCCAGTGCTCGCCCCGGCACCATCACCAACCTGCACCCCCCTAACCCCGTGGGGAACTCAAGTTGACCCGAAGACTCCGACGGCGGTGGAGTGGAACTATTTCATCGAGCAGCAAGTGAGCCAAAACATGTCTATTCGCGTCGGCTATGTGGGCTCTCACGCCTACCATAACGTTATCGACATCGATGCGAACTCGGTTGCGCCGCAGATTTGCACGAGCCCTACCGACCCTCGTGGTTGCCCGAGCGGTGGTATTAACGCACCCAATCCCCCAACCACTTTTGTGCCGCCGGGAACGCAGTATTTTCCGCCAGGAGGTCCATTTTTAGGTCCATTTGGTCGGCCCAATCCGTATTTGGGCAGTGCTTATCTTTGGTATATGGAGGGGGTCGCTAGCTATAACGCCTTGCAGGCCGACCTCACCAAACGCTTCAGCAGCGGGCTGACCTTCCGTGCTGATTACACCTTCTCGAAAAACCTGGACGATGGCACCGGGATAGCCAGCAGCCAATCTCAGAATAACAATCAATCCGTGATGGATCCGCGCAATCCGCTGAGGGACTACGGCCGCTCCGCCCTGGACTTCCGCCATCAGGGCAGTGGAAACTTCAGTTACGAGCTGCCCTTTGGCAATGGCAAGCACTTCGCCAACGGGTTAGGCGGCGCGGCAAACAGGCTGGTCGGTGGCTGGCAGGTGAACGGCATCGTGACCCTGTTGAGCGGCTTTCCCTTAACCCCTCTGGTCGGATCCAATCGGTCCGGCAATGGCAACCAATTCAGTCCAGACCGCCCCGACTGGAATCCCAACTTCCAAGGACCTGTGAAGATTCGTAGTGTTGACCAATGGTACGACCCGAACGCCTTCAGCCTTCCCACGGTAGGAACTTGGGGAAACGCGGGCCGGGGGGTGCTGGACGGGCCGGGTCTCGCGGAGTTCGATTTCTCGGTGTTTAAGACCACGCCCATCACGGAAACGACGCGCGTGCTGTTTCGGGCCGAATTTTTTAATATCACCAACAGAGCCAATTTCGGTCTTCCGAACCCGAACATCTTTTCCGGCAACAGTATCAGTGCCTCGGCGGGCAAAATCGTGGCCACAACTGGCACTTCCCGCCAGATTCAATTGGGGCTGAAACTGATATTCTGAGCCGTCGCCTCGGTCCTCATATTAGGAGGCGGTCAGGCAGATCGTAACCACTGCACAATCGTCCGTGCGTGGTACGACTCTGAAATCACGTGTCAGTTTATCCAAAGGCTCCTCGAGAAACTCTGGCTGCCAGCGACGAACACTCGTACCGAGACGAACGCCTGCAACTTAGCGATCGCATCGCGTCGGAATTCGTCGATAGATATCCCCTCCAGATCAGGAGTCGGTGAATAAGGCCGCGCGGGGCTGTCCGATGGCGAGCGGAGGAGGCGCCGCGGGCTCGCTGAAATCCGCCGTCCAGGACCAATTGGCGATCTCCGGCAGATCCTCGAAGTTTTGGCGAATATACGAGCGATGCTCGTAGAGCTTGCGGTCGAACATGTCGATCACGTCGGACACTTCCGATCTCAAGCGCGGCACGTACTTCAGCGCCAGCTTGGCCAGATCGAAACGGCTGATGCCGTTCAACACCACCATGTCGAACGGCGTGGTGGTCGTGCCGGCGTCTTTGAATCCGCGCACGTGAAAACGCGCCTCGTTGGCGCGGCCATGCGTCATGCTGTGAATCACGGCGGGATAGGCGTGATGTGCGAAGATCACCGGCATGGAGCGGGTAAAGAGGCCCTCGAAGGAAATGTTATCCATGCCGTGCGGATGAACGTCCGGGCTCATGAGCACGCCCAGATCGACCACGTTTACGACGCGCAACTTGATCCCGGGTGCATGTTTTTGCAGCAGCCAGGACGCTGCCACGGTTTCTAGCGTGGGCACATCGCCCGCGCAGGCCAGCACGACGTCAGGCTCGCCGCCATCATCGTTGCTGGCGAATTTCCATACGGATGCGCCTTGCGAGCAATGCGCGATGGCTTGATCCATGTCCAGCCATTGCAGTGCAAACTGCTTGCCGCACGTAGCAATGTTTACGTAATTGCGGCTGCGCAGGCAGTGGTCCATCACGCTGAGCAGGCAATTGGCGTCCGGAGGATAATAAATGCGGATCACTTCGCTTCTTCTTTGCAGCGCATTGTCGACGAACCCCGGAGCTTGGTGGCTGAAGCCATTGTGATCGTTGCGCCACGCGTGGCTGGTCAAAAATACGTTCAGAGATGCGATGGGCCTTCGCCAGGGAAACTCGCGCGATTCCTCCAGCCATTTGGCATGCTGGGTGATCATCGAATCGACCACCTGGGCGAACGCTTCGTAGGAAGACCACACGCCATGCCGGCCGGTCAGCACATATCCTTCAAGCCAACCCTCGGTGCAGTGTTCGCTCAGCACCTCCAGTACGCGACCCTCGGGGCTCACCTTTTCGTCAATGGATACCGTAGGCTCCACGCTGCAACGCGTGGTGGCTTCGAAGATGGCATTGAGACGGTTTGAATTGGCTTCGTCCGGACAGAAAATCCGGAAATTCTCTGGATTCAGCCGCAGCGTGTCTCTCAGAAACTCGCCGAGTTTTCGAGGCGCCTCCGCGATCACGCGCCCCGGTCCCGGCACTGCGAGGGCGTAATTCGTAAAATCCGGCAGCACCAGCGCCTTCAGCAAACGCCCGCCGTTCACGTGCGGATTTGCTCCCATGCGCGCGTGGCCGCGCGGCGGCGCTGCTGCCAATTGCGGTACGAGCCGCCCGTGTTCGTCGAATGATTTTTCGGGCTCGTAACTTTTCATCCAGGCCTCAAGCATGCGGAGTTGCTCGCTATCGGTGCGCACGTCCGCGAGCGGCACCTGATGGGCGCGAAATGTGCCCTCGATGGGCATTCCGTTTACTTCTTTCGGCCCCGTCCAACCCTTGGGCGTGCGCAAAATGATCAGGGGCCATTTCGGCGTGCTTTTTACGCCGTTTTTTCGGGCATCATCCTGAATGGCTCTGATCTCCGTGTAGCAATGATCGAGGACGGCGGCAAATTCCTGGTGCATGTCCGCGGGATCATCGCCTTCCACGAAATTAACTTGATAGCCTCGCCCGGTGTAGAGCTGGACGAGTCCTTCATCGCTCGTGCGGGCCTCCACGGTGGGTCCGGAGATCTTGTAGCCGTTCAAATGCAAAATCGGCAGCACGGCGCCATCCCGCGTGGGATTCAGAAACTTATTTCCCTTCCAGCTTCCTTCCAGGGGCCCTGTTTCGGCCTCGCCGTCACCGATGACGCAGGCCACGATGAGCGCTGGATTATCAAACGCGGCGCCATAGGCGTGCAGCAGGGAATAGCCCAGTTCTCCACCTTCATGTAAGGAATTGGGAACGTGCGGGCCGCAGTGGCTCCCCACTCCTCCGGGCGTCGAGAATTCGCGGAAGAGCGTCCTCATTCCCGGCAAATCCTGAGTCACTTCCGGATGCACTTGCGAATAGGTCCCTTCGAGATAACTCTGCGCGACCAGAGCCGGCCCGCCGTGGCCGGGACCCGAAATATAAATAATGCTGGCATTTTTTTCCTTGATGAGGCGATTCAAATGCACGTAAATAAAATTCTGGCCCGGCGATGTGCCCCAATGTCCCAAGAGCCGCGGCTTGATATGCTCGGGCTTGAGCGGCTCTTGCAAGAGCGGGTTATCTTGCAGATAGATTTGCCCGACCGTCAGATAATTCGCGGCCTGCCAGTAACGCTGCATAACCGCGAGGGTTTCCGGAGAAAGAGGTCTACTGCTGGGCTTAGGAGGAGGGGATGGCCGGTGGTCGGTTTGAACCGCGGTGGAAAGCTTGGCATCGAATTCAAACATGGCCATTTCCTTTGCAAGGGATGACTTTATGATGCCATCTGAATCCGTCAGGTTAGATTCGCTACGCCGCAGTCCACTGGAGTCGGTAACAAAGCTCGGCGGCCCTATAATCGAATAGCAATCGCGCCTCCACAATTCCAGGTAATTTGTGGCCCCCCAAAACATCCTCGCTCTCAATAGCGGCTCATCCTCATTGAAGTTCGCTATGTACGAATTCAGCGGCGCGGGCGAGCGCCTTCTCCTGCGTGGCGAGGCGGAAAATATTGGAGCGCCATCGGGACATTTGTGGCTTCGCACCGCCGACGGCAGTTCCATTGTGGATCAACTTCGCCCGATTTCCAATCACCAAACAGCACTGCAAATGGCGCTGGATGAATTGAAGAGAGGAAAATACCCCAGCCCCGCCGCAATTGGCCATCGCGTGGTCAACGGCGGCCGCCACAGCTTTCCGCAAAAAGTCACGGCGCAAATATTGACCGACCTGCGCAATTTGATCCCTTTAGCGCCATTGCACTTGCCTGCCGAAATCAAAATTATGGAGGCGGTCGCATCCCAAGCTCCGCGGATTCCGCAGGTCGCTTGTTTCGATACGGCGTTCCACCGCAGGCTTCCCGAACTGGCGCAGCGCTTCCCTTTGCCCCGAAGGCTTTTCGACGAAGGCCTCCGCCGCTACGGTTTTCATGGCCTCTCCTACGAATATGTTTTGCAGGAGCTAGGCTCGGCCGCGAAGGGGCAGCGCCTGGTCATGGCCCATTTGGGCAATGGATGCAGCTTGGCTGCTGTAAGGGACGGCTCGCCGGTAGATACCTCCATGGGCCTCACCCCCACCGGCGGGGTCATGATGGGAACGCGCACGGGCGACTTGGATCCCGGTGTCCCGATCTACTTGCTGCGCGAAAAAGGCTACGACGCAGCCAAATTGGAGCGCCTGGTCGACGCCGAATCGGGCCTGCTGGGCGTCTCCGAGCTCACATCGGACATGAAAACTCTTCTGGCCAAGCACAATTCCGATCCCCGCGCGGCCGAAGCGATTGCCATGTTCTGCCGCTCGATTCGCAAGGAGATCGGCGCCTTTGCCGCCGTGCTGGGCGGCCTCGATATTCTCGTCTTTACCGGCGGCATTGGAGAACGCGCCCCGGCCGTTCGCGAAGAGATCTGCCGCGATCTCGGCCATCTCGGCGTGCGGCTCGATCCCGTGAGAAATAATGCCGAGGAGGATATCATCAGCGCCGCACAGAGCGCCTGCCTCGTGCGCGTGGTAGCTACCAACGAAGAGTTGATGATCGCGCGCCACACCCGCGGCGTCATTTTCGGAAACGAGGCTTGAGATCCGCGTTGCGTGTGCTGGCCGGGGCGCACGCACGGAGCGGCGTAAAGATGAATTCGCCCGCCGTTTCCGCTAGAATTGCGGTCCAACCAAAATGGATTTCGATCAGCTCAATACCTTTGTCGAAGTGGCCAAGCACGGCAGTTTTTCCCTGGCCGGACGCAAGGTTTTCCGTTCGCAATCCGCTGTCAGCGCCCAGATTCGCCAGCTCGAACAGGAATATGGCGAAAAGCTTTTTGGCCGCATGGGCAAAACCGTGCGCCTGACGCCGGCGGGAGAAGTGCTGTTTGAATATGCGGAGCGGTTTCTATCGTTGCGTCAGGAATCGTTGCGGGCCGTGGCCGACCAATCGGAGATGCCCCGCGGCATTCTGGCCATCGGAGCGAATGAGGCCACCTGCCTATACGTCTTGCCGGAAGTTTTCTCCAGGTTTCATCGCATGTATCCCGACGTGCAGATCAGCATTTACCGCAATTTCAGCCATAAAATTCTGCAGCGGGTGGAAGACGGAACGATTGATCTGGGCATCGTGACGCTGCCGGTGAAGTCTCCCAGTCTCAAGGTACATCCCATCTATCGCGATCGCGTGATGCTGATGGTGAGCACGAAGAATCCGCTCTCGAAGCTAAAAGAGGTTACCGCCAAGGATATCGCCGGCCAGCCGCTGATTTTTCCCAAGACCGGCTTTACGCGCCAGTTGCTCGATAAAGCTTTCCGCCCCTATGTGGCCGACCTGCGCATTGTCATGGAATTGCCCAGCGTGACCATGATCAAGCTTTTTGTCGGCGCCAATCTCGGCGTATCTCTGATCAGCGAAGGCTTCACCAAGGACGACGTTCGCGCCGGCCGCGTGAAATTGATTCCCATCAAGGATGTAGAGTTGTGGCGCGAACTCGGATTGATCTACCGCCGCGACCGCCATTTGCCCCGCGCGGCCAGCGCGTTCGTCGAATTGATCCGCGCGTCCGACGGCAAATCCGACGGCAAGCCTGAGGGCAAGGACGGCAAGCCGGAGACTAAAAACGGCAAGGCCGATAACCCACCGAACTCGTGAGGGCGCTCGGAATGCAATACGACGCGCCCGCTTTGCGTCCCGGACGGTCTTACAGGGAACTGCTTTTCAGAATTCTTCCGAACTATAGGTGAGACAATTCCGAATCCGATTTAGGACTCTGGCTTCTTGTCGGCGGCCGCGGTGCCCAGCTTCGACGCCCAGTTGTGCCACACGACTCTGTCTTTGTCGAAGACTGATCCAGATAGGGCCATACCCACCGGAGTCCAGGACCTGCTGCCTACCTGTGCATAGGCCGCTTTTCCTAAAGTCCCCTGCGGTGTAAGCAGGAAAAAGTAAGTATCCACGGGCGTCTGGCGTTCCAGCACGAGTACGTCCGCTTTCTTGTCATCCTGCGTCAGATACACGCCGCGCCCCACCGGCTGGCCGCCCTCGGTTGACCGGGGAAGCGCAATCACTTTGGTCGTGCCGTTGCAGACGAGAAGAATGGTGCATACGTCCGCTGGAATCCCGTTGCCCGCCGGTTTCCAGTCGAGTGTAGCCTTGTGATCCATAATCTCTTTAACTATGTTGTACTGACTGGCCGCCGCGGCGCTCTTGCCCGCCTGCGCCTGCAATTTCGCCGCCGGCTGCCCGGCGATCACCATGAGCGCAATTGGCACAAGCCAGAGGAGCTTGCCAAATCGAATGGTGTTCATGTTACTTCCTCCGAACTACTTAGACGGACAGAAAATTCACGCAGTTTCGATCAAGATTTCTGCGATGGCCAAGCCACTTGGTTGAACCTGGATAAGAGGGAATCATCTCAAAGTTAATCCCCTCAGTTCAACGATTTTCTGCCGCCGTCAGCCGGAGACCAGGGCGCGGTGGGTTCTCCCAGGATGATTTTGCGCGGAGGTACCTTTTAGTACGTTCAGTAGGTTCAGACGCAACTACCATATGGCGATACGCTGGCTTGACACTCCTTCCGCCTAGCTGCTAGCTTTTAAGGGTTCTTGATAGAGGCGCGGAGGCCATCAGTAGCCGGGCCGGCATTTCCGAGGCGCTTCGGAGGCCCGCGCGAAAGGGGCCGGGACGCAGCTAAAGCCTGTTCCCGCCTAAGGTTCCGCCGAAATCGCCGTGGAGGCGCACTCTGCGACGGTTGGGATACGAGGCCAAGACTCGTCGACTGTCATCCGTTGGAAAGCGGATGGAGCGCTATCGGGAAGTGAAGATCGCGGCTCGTCTCCTCGCCTTCCTTCTCTGCCTCCATCCATTGATTAGGGCCAAGGATGTCGCCTCGAGGTCCGCTCGGGGATCGGCGCGACGAGCCGGTTTGCAATGACGGATATTTTTCAGCTTACGCGCAAGCTCGTGGATATCGAATCGGTGACGAACCACGAGGCAGCGGTGGGAGAGTGCCTGCTAAACGCCCTTTCGCCTCTGGGCGCCCGCTTTTCCGGAGCGGTCGAGCGATGCCCCGTTAAAGCCGATCGCTTTAACGTTTTCGCGCATTGGGGAGACCCCGTGGTTACGCTCTCGACTCATATGGACACGGTTCCGCCCTTTTTTCCTTCTCGCGAAGACGCGGACTTTATCTGGGGCCGGGGTTCCGCGGATGCTAAAGGCATTATTGCCTCCATGATCGGGGCCGCGGAGGGCCTTCTGGGGAGCGGCGTGCGCAATTTTGGTTTGCTCTTCGTGGTGGGCGAAGAACGCAACAGCGCCGGAGCTTATGCCGCAGCCCGGAGCCCGCGAGGCTCCCGTTTTTTGATAAACGGGGAGCCCACCGAAAACAAACTGGCGCTGGCGACCAAGGGCCTGCTGCGCTGCGAAATCGAAGCCTGCGGCAAACTGGCGCACTCCGCCTATCCGGAGTTGGGCGAATCCGCGATCGAAAAGCTCCTCGATGCGCTCCAGGAGATTCGCAGAATTCGTTTGCCTGAAGACCCGCTCCTCGGCCACAGCACTTTGAATATCGGCGTCATCTCCGGCGGCCGTGCGCCCAATGTTATTCCGGACGCGGCAACGGCCGAAATTGCCGTCCGGCTGGTTGGCGAAGCCGCCCTGGTTCGGGATGCCGTGATCGGTGCAGTCGGCGATCGAGCCGAGGTCCGCGAAATTCTGTGCATCCCGGCAGTTCATTTCGACCGGCTCGATGGGTTCGAGACCGCCATCGTGGCCTATACGACGGACGTGCCGGTATTCGGCAAGAGCTGGGGCAAACCTTATTTGCTGGGTCCGGGAAATATCCATGTGGCACACACGAGCGAGGAACGCGTTTCCAAGAAAGAGCTCCTGTCCGCGAGCAGCATTTATCAGCAGATGGTAAAAAAGCTTCTGGCGGCCGCATGAGTTTGGTGCGCGTTTGGCAAAGAGTGATCACGTCATGATTGTGATGAAATTTGGCGGCTCGTCACTGGAAGCGGCTCCCGCCATTGAGCGCGTGGCGGGAATCGTCAGGCAGGCGCTTGTCCGAAAACCCGTGGTCGTGGTCTCCGCCATGGGCAAGACCACGCAGCAACTCTTGACCATGGGCGAGGAGGCGGCCGCCGGAGAACCGCGAAAATACGACCAGGCCCTCGAAAGACTTCGTGTTTTGAGGAAAATGCACGAGCGTGAAATCGGCGCCTTGCTTCGCACATCGAGCCACGGAGAACTCCGGCAAATTCTCGACTGCCATTTCGGCGAAATGGCAGATTTGCTAGAGCAATTGTCGGCGCTCGGTGAATTCGGCCCCGAATCGGTGGATGCTCTCTCGAGCTATGGAGAACGGCTGTCGAGCCGCTTGATCGCGTTGGTGTTTCGGCATTTCGGAATGGACCCCGAGCACGTGGATGCGC
>QHYR01000302.1 GCA_003223315.1 Acidobacteriota bacterium
GCGAATATCGCAAATCGGTGGAAAAAGACCGGTCTCTGGAGCGCCGCTTCCAGGCCGTGAAGGTCAATAGTCCCACGGAAGACGAAGCCATTCGCGTTTTGCAAGGTGTCCGCGAGCGCTACGAAAAATTCCACGCCATCAGCTACACCGACGAAGCCATCCAGTACGCCGTCTATCTTTCCAGCCGTTACATTCCCGACCGTTTCCTTCCGGACAAAGCTATCGACCTCATCGACGAAGCGGGCGCGCGCGTCAAACTGCGCCAGGCTACGCTTCCCGACGAAGTGGCCGAGATGCAAAAGCGCGTGAAATTCATCACCCATCGCATGGAAACGGCCATTGCCAACCACGAGTTTGAAAAAGCGCGTTTTTATTCCGAAGAAGAACGCAAAGAGAAAGATAATTTGCGCCAGTTGCGCGAGCGTTTGAAGCTGGATGATTCGACCACCGGTATCGTGGCGCGTGAGGATATCGAGGAAGTCGTTTCCCGCTGGACCGGCGTGGCGGTCACTTCGATCAAGGAAGACGAGCAGCAGAAATTGCTGCGCATCGAACAAGAGCTGCACAAGCGCGTCATCAGTCAGGAGAAGGCCATCACCGCTCTGGCCCGCGCCATTCGCCGCAGCCGCGCCGGCCTCAAGGCGCCCGGCCGCCCTGTCGGATGTTTTCTGTTCCTCGGCCCAACCGGCGTGGGCAAGACCGAAGTGGCTCGTCGGCTAGCCGAGTTCCTCTTCGGCAGCGAGAAGTCTCTGGTTCGCTTCGATATGTCCGAATACATGGAGAAGCATTCCGTATCCAAGCTGATCGGCGCGCCTCCCGGCTATGTGGGCTACGAAGAGGGAGGCCAGCTCACCGAACGCGTGCGGCGCACGCCCTACTCGGTCATCCTGCTGGACGAAATTGAGAAGGCGCATCCCGACGTCTACAATATCTTGCTGCAGGTATTTGAGGACGGCCAGCTCACCGATGGTTTGGGCAACACCGTAGACTTCCGCAATACCATTTTGATCATGACTTCCAACCTCGGCGCGCGTCACTTGCAGAAGCGCTCCGCCCTGGGCTTCCAATCCATAGGGGAAGAGGGTGCCGGCAAATCGATGGACGACCTGGTGATGAGCGAGGTCAAGCGCGTATTCAATCCGGAATTTTTGAATCGTCTGGATGAGATCATTCTCTTCAATCCGCTCAGCGATGACGATCTCTTGCGCATCATCGACCTCCTCGTTGGCCAAATCAACGACACCCTGATCCATCGACAAGTGCAAATTGTCTTGACTCCGGAAGCGCGTCAGTGGATTCTCGACAAGACCTGCAGCGACCGCAGCTACGGGGCACGGCCGTTGCGACGGGCATTGCAGCGGTACGTGGAAGATCCACTATCGGAGGCGTTGATCCAGGGAGGCCTGCAGCGTCCCGCAACCCTGGAAGTCCACGTCTCCGGAGACGGACTGGGCTTCCGGCCGGTCGTCGAAGCAACCCCGGTTACCCACTAACGAATCCTACGCCCGCAAGCCGTCCCTGGCGGGGCCGGCGGGAGAGCGAACAATTTTGGCTTGGGGGGAGCGGCCTTGACATTTGCCACGGCCGCACATAAAAATTTCTGCCTGCTTCCTGACGTTAACATTTCGATGTTGCTGTCGCTGGTGCTCTGTCTGTTCGCGCTGGCGCTGCCCCTGTGGTCCCAAATCAATCCCGGCGCGCCCGTGACTCCTCCGACTCCTGAACCGCAGGTGAATCCGGCTACTCCCAACCCGCAAGTGAATCTTCCCCCTGCCGCCCCTCAGCAGAATGCGCCGACGATCGAGCGCATCGAGTTCCAGGGAAATCGCCGCATCCGCACCGAGACCTTGCAGGCGCGAATTTTCACCCGGACGGGCGATCCGTACAACGAAGATGCGTTGCGCCGCGATTTCCAGGCCCTTTGGAACACCCAATATTTTGAGGACGTTCGCCTTGAGGCTCAGGATAGCCCCACGAACCCGAACGCCAAGATCGTGATTTTCTATGTGGTCGAGCGCCCCATCATCCGCCGCATCGAGTACCACGGCAACAAGTCCATAACGGAATCAGACATCCTCGATCGCTTCAAGGATCGCAAAGTAGGCCTCTCCGTCGAGGGCCAGTTCGACCCCACGAAAATCAAAAAAGCCGAAGTGGCCATCAAGGACCTCGAGTCGGAGCACGGCCACCAATTCGCGGTGGTAAAGCCGACCTACGAAAGGATTCCCTCCACCAACGCCGTCAAGCTCGTTTTCACGGTTGACGAGGGCCCCAAGGTGAAGGTCGGAACCATTACCTTCCAGGGCAATCACGCCTTCTCCAATCGCAAGATCATAAGATCCATGCACAATTCCCGCCCCATCTCCGTTCCCATGTGGCTCTTCGATGTGCCCGTGATGCATAAGACCTTCGACCGCAACAAGCTGAATGAAGACCTGGAAGCCGGTATCCGCAATCTTTATCAGAGCGCCGGATATTTTAAAGTTGTTGTCAAGGATCCCATCCTGATGACCGTCGATGTAAACCGCGAAGGCCTCGGGCCTCTTCCCATCATCGGTCACCAGCACGGCAAAGCCACCAACCTCACCATTCCCATCGAAGAAGGCGAGCAATATCACATGGGACGGCTGGTGATCCGTAGCGCCGATCCGGAGAAGGGCCTTTCGCTGAAGCGCGAATATCTGGAATCGGTTTTCCCGCTGCACCAGGGAGATCTCTTCGACATCAGCAAGATTCGCAAAGCCATCGAAAACTACAACAAGCTATACGGCGTTTATGGCTATATCGATTTCACTGCCGTTCCGCTCCCCGATGTCCACGACGACACCAAAATCATCAACCTCACGCTCGATTTTGACGAACAGAAGCAGTACTTTGTCCGCCGCATCGATTTCTCCGGAAACACCACCACCCGAGACAAGGTCATTCGCCGCGAACTCATGCTGAGCGAGGGAGATATTTTCAATAATCACGCCTGGGAGCTCAGCATTCTTCGGCTCAACCAGTTGGACTATTTCGACAAAATCAAACCTGACAACGCGGACATCAAGCGCAATACCAAGCAGGGTACCGTCGATATTTTGCTCAAGCTAAAAGAGAAGGGCAAACAGTCCATCAGCTTGACCGGCGGCGTCAGCGGCCTCGCCGGCAGCTTCATTGGTCTCAGCTATCAGACCAATAATTTCCTCGGTTTGGGCGAAACGCTTACGTTATCCGGACAGGTCGGTGACATTCAAAAGAGCGCCCTCTTCGGATTTACCGAGCCTTACCTGCTGGACCGGCCGATTGCCACCGGCTTCACCGTCTCTTATACGAGCTTCAAATTCAACCAGTCGCAGCAGGAATCCATCCTGTTCGGGCAGAAAATTCAAATCAATCCGAGCATCGAACAGAATTACGCCCAGAACACTCTCGGCGGCACGGTCTTCGCCAGTTATCCTCTGCGAAAGTTTTCTTTTGCCCGCCTCGGATTAAGCTACGGCTATTCGCGAACAGACATCACCGCGTACAGCACGGCCTCCACGGATCTTTTTGAAGTTTTGGATTTCCAATCTCTTGCCGGGCCTTCCGCGCTTACAGGCATTGATTCCAGTTACATCAATCCGACCTTGACCTACAACACTGTAAACAATCCCGTGAACCCGACCACCGGAAAATCGCTCTTTTATTCCTTCAAGGTCGAGGGGCTTGGCGGCAATGTCAAGGCTACGACCAACGTTTTGGAGGCTAAGTATTTTCATCCCATCAACCACAAGCGCAATGTGCTGGCCTTCCATTTTGTCGGTGCCTTCGCCACGGGTTACGGCGGTCGTGTCGTCCCTCCTTTCGAGCGGCTCTTCCTGGGGGGCGAGCAAGACTTGCGCGGTTTTGACATTCGCACGGTCACGCCGATAGCCTTTATCCCCTTGGCCACCAGTACATCATTTACGTATATCGATCCCACGCGCCTCGATATATTTGGCAATGCTACACGACGCTCCACTCCCGCTATACCCGTGCTTACCTTTGAGCCCACTTTCCCTGGGGGCGACACCTCCGGTGTCTTCAACGGCGAATATCGCGTCCCTATCGTTGGGCCGGTAACCGCCGCGGCTTTCCTCGATGCCGGAGCCGTCGGCGTGTTGCGGAAAGATCAATTGCAAATCAGCTCAAGCGGCCTCAGCGCCATCACTTCGCTCTTTGACAAGTTCACCAACAATGCGCTGCTGATCCAGCCGGGAACTAATTTCAGACCCCGTGCTTCTGCCGGCGTCGAGTTTGTAGTGCAGTTGCCCATTACCAATGCTCCCTTCCGCCTGTACTGGGCCTATAACTTTGATCGTGTCGAGCAGCAGGTTGCGGCGCCGCTAACGCAATTCAACTCGATCGATTACGATAACTTGAGACTATCGGTCGGGCCCAGCCTCTGGGATTCCCAGGTTCTGCCGCAACTGCGGAATTACAAGGTGAATACTCAGCGCATCAACTTCTTCGAGCCAAAATCAACCTTCCGTTTTACGGTCAGCCGGACATTCTGAATGAGCTACGCGCACGCCCCGGCCGGGCAAGAAAGGCCATACAAATTGGAGACAAAAGCATGAAAGCGCGGCTGGCATGGCTTTGCTTGCCGCTCGTGACCGGCCTGGCCGTGGCAGGATGCGGGAGCAACAACTCTTCCTCCGCCACCATAACGATCTCGCCAACCTCGGCGACTGTCCTGCTCGGTACCAGCTTGCAATTCATCCCCAGCGTTACCGGATCGAGCAACGCCATCACTTGGAGCGTTGCCAACGGAAACGCCGCCTTCGGCACCATCAGCTCCACCGGTCTTTATACCGCGCCTGCCACGCGTCCGGTCCCAGCATCAGCAGTAAGTGTCCCTGTAATCTTCGCCATGGCCAATGCCGCCGTTCCTGGCTCCGGCTCGCCAGGCTCAGTCATCGAACTTCGGGGCGGCTTCGATTTCACGAACTTCGCCCCCGGCAACACCCTCAACATCACGGGAAATTCTGTCGCAGGCTGGAACGGTTCGTTCTTGATCCTTGCCGTGGCGGCGCTTCAGAATGGCAATGTGGGCGTGCAAATTGGCAACCAGCCCGGACCTCCCGCGAATGGCTTGGGCGGAACCGCGACGGCCACGCCGAATATCACCATCACCGCCCAGGTGCAAAGCACCAACGCCATTGCCAGCGCAATAGTCACCCTCGATTCCGGCGTCCGCGTTTCGATCACGCAACTGACGTGTACCGTGGGGACGAACGAGACGCTCGATTTCAGTAAATTGGTTACCGTTTCGGGTATTCCTAACGTCACCGTTACGGGTACTTCGAACCAGCAAGTCTCCTGGAGCGTCCCCACCGGCGTCGGCACCATCGATCCCAATTCCGGTGTGTACACCGCTCCGGCGACCGCCGGCACGGCGACCGTCAAGGCAACTTCCGTCGCGGACCCGAGTGAAAGTGCCAGCGCCACTCTTACAATTGTGACCGCCGCGGACCCTACCCTCACTGCGCTCAGCCCGCCTACGGGAGCGCTGGGCGCCGTCCTTCAGCAGGTGTTTCTCACCGGGACTAATTTTATCTGCACAACGGGTGTGCTGGTGAATGGCACTCCGCTCCCGACCGGATCGTTTTTTCCGGTCTCCTCCACCACGCTGCTTGTCAATGTTCCGGATTCGGTTCTGTCCATCCAGCCGCCAGTGCCGCTGATTTTTACCGTCGCACGCGAAGGCGGCGCGGCACAATCATGCTCTTCATCTTGTCAGCTCATTCTCTCGCCGGTGCGTCCAGCCCTCGTGGCTGCTACTCCCGACAGCATTCCGCTGCCCGGCGGGAGCGGGAACTTTAATGTGACCCTCGATGGCGGCTATTTCGGCACCAGCAGCAGCCCCTCGGTGAGCGCGCTGTTCGATGGACAGACCAACGGCACGCTCACATTCAAGTCCGATAGACAGCTGGTGCTTGCCGTTCCTGTTTCCAATGTGACCGGATCCGGCAATGGACCTGGACTGTATCCGATAAACGTCACCAACAAACTATCGGGCTCACCCAACGGATCCATGGCCGCCGTCAATGTCGCGGTGCAACCTTCTTCTCCCCCTTCGCCCGGCCCGACGATCACCGTGGGCACGACACCCACTTCCGTGGCGATCAACACGGCCACTGGAATCACCGTCGTCGCCAATCAGGGTTCGAACAACATCACTCTGATAAATTTGGCAACGCAAATGGCCGTCAGTTCGTTTTGTACCGATGGCAGCTCCGGATCTTGTACCGCAACCGGCCCTGTTTCTGTCGCAGTCGATAACATTCGAAACCTGGCGCTCGTAGCCAACAATGCCAACGCTACGCTGGCGGTCGTGGATATCAGCGCTCCTACAACCCCAAAGCTGGCGGCTCCTTTAATGACTTTCCCCTCCGCGGACCCTACGACCGGCATTGCCACTCCCCTGGCTCCGCAGGCCGTCGGAGTCAATCCGGTTACCGGGCGCGCCCTCGTGGCCTTCAGTTCTGGCGCAGGAGGATCCAATGTGGGAGCTATTGTGGATCTGACTCAATCGCCCCCCGCGCTGCTTGGCGTTGTGAACATCAATACGGGACCCAAAACGCACATCGCTGTGTCGTCCAGACTGAACTGGGCTTTGGCCACACCGGGAGGCGCGGGATCGCTCTCCATCGTCGACTTGGGACGCCAGACCGTAAACTCGATCAGCAGTATTACCTGCAACTCGACTACTGCGACGGTTACTGTGAACGCCACTGTCGGTTTGCAAGTCGGCCAGCCCGTTCTCATCAGCGGGGCGAGCTCTTCGAATAATGGGATTTTCTCTGTAAAGAGCGCATCCAATAACACCTTCACGTACTCACAATCCCCGTGTACTCCTTCCGGCAGCGTCGGCACTGCGAGCTACGCGCAACCCGTTGCCAGCATCGCGACAGATTCGAATCTTCGCGGCGTGAGCATCAACGATGAGTCGCAAAAAGCCCTCCTTGCCAATCCGACGAACACGGTGCCGCTTTTTGTGTTCAACCTCCTCGATCAGACCTCCGCGTCACTAAATACGGCTCTTTTCCCTACCTTTTCGACCTCAAATAATGTGGCCACGGCCATGAGTCCGCTGACGAACGTCGGCGTCGTCATCAATTCCGGCGGGCAGGGTTATGTGATCGATCCCATCACTCCCGCTGTGCTCTCCACCTTTACCGCTGGGACTTCTCCGGTCGACGTTGCCATCGATCCCGCCACGAATACAGTTGTCATCGTCAATTCGGGAAGTCCTGGCTCCGTGAATCTGTTCCCTCTCGGCGGCCCGCTGCGTTCCGCGCCTCAGATCGTTCAAAGCAGCTTTGCGCCGGTAGGGTCCCCCTCGCAAACCTCTTCCGGAGTGACGATCAGTTCCAGCCTTAGCTCTCCCGCCGCGGCATCCGACCAGAATGTGACCCTGATAGGAAGCTTCACCAGCGGTTCTGCTCCGCGCCTGGATGGCGATGGGACGCTCATAACATCAACTGGACTATCTCCCACTGGCTGCGGCACCGCCCCAAACATTTGCCGAGTTATGAAAGCGACGATATCCGGCACCACCCTGGCCATGAAGGGCCCCCGCCTATACACGCTCGACGTAGCGGACAGCACCGCCTCACCGCCAACACCTTCCAATGCCGCCGGCCTACAAGTGATTCAGGCCGTCAGCCTGATCACCAGCGGCTGCTCCAACCCCGCGCCTCAGGGCGTCGCCATCGATGTCGTCCGTAACGCTGCCGTGGTAACCGAGCCCGGATGTAACGATGTCTCCATGGTCAATCTGGCCTACAAGGATCCTACACGCCCGCTTGGCATCGGCACCGGCTTCAGCGCCAAACCCGAACTTGCTGTGGGAACGAGCCCGCAAGGTGTCGCCGTATATCCTCAGGCCGGTTTGGCGGTGGTGGCCAACTCAGGCAGCTTCAACGCCTCCATCGTGGATATCGTCAATGACGCCGTACCGCAGACTATCGCTACCGACCCCATCCCCAGCGGCGTTGCCATTGATCTCGGCACGGGCAAAGCCGTGGTCACCGCGAATGGCGCCAGCGTGGTTGATGTCTTCCCCGTCTCGACCACGGCGCAAACGCCCACCATCATCGGCGTTCAGCTCGGTCCCACGGGTGTGGCTATCGATCCAAGGAGCCATGTTGCCGTTGTGTCGAACAGCAGCAGCAATACAGCAAGTATCGTGAACCTGAGTTCCAGCACGACGGCGAACACGAGCGGTGGAATCTTCGTCCCTCAAGGTGTAGCCTTCGATCCCATATCAGACAGCTTTTTGATCACTTCCTTCGCGACCAATCAGGTGATTGTGCTGAACCCCAATACGGTCTCCACGCCCGCGATCCGCGTGGGCATCGGCCCTAGTTCCATCGCGTATAATCCCGATAGCGCCACGCTGGTAACGGCCAATAACCTGAGTGGAACGATGACCGTTGTGGACTTCATCGATCAAACCGTTCGGGGGGTGTTCTCGCTGCCCTCGTCCACGCAATTCGCAGTGGACATTCATCCCCAAACGAACCTGGCCGTTGTCGCCGATCCGGTGGATAATCAGCTTTTGTTGGTTCCGCTGCCGCACTGATGAAGCGTATCGCCATGCAACGAAAGGCGGTTTATGCGGCATCACACCCGCAACCAAGTTGACGCCTGGAAAATGCGCTCGCTATAATTCCCGATTTGTAATCTTGTGAAGGAGAAAGTATGAAAGCTCACCAAAAGCCGAGAAAACTTTGGACACTCACGCTGGCACTGCTGTTCCTGCCGGCCGCGGGCGCTTGGGCCCAGACGGGCGGTGGCGCCGCTCCTTCGGGTCAGATGAAAATCGCCATTCTCAACGTGCGCCAGGCCATCGTCACCACCGCCGAAGGAAAGCAGGCTTCCGCGCAGCTTCAGAGCCAGTTCGCCGCCCAACAGAACGACCTGCAGAATATGCAGAAACAGATTTCGGAGCTACAGAATCGCATCACCAATAGT
>QHYR01000303.1 GCA_003223315.1 Acidobacteriota bacterium
AGTTTCAGCGCAAGCAGGACGACGTGAATGAGGCCGTGAACGCCGCTCAGAGCGATGTCATCGACAATATCGGGCGAAAGATGCTGGACGTTCTCGACCGCTACTCCAGCGAAAATGGCTACACCGTAGTGTTGGATACTTCCGCGCAGGGAACGCCTGTGGTCTATGGCTCGAGTCAGATCGACATCACTCAGGAGATAATCCGCCTCTACGATCAGGCCTATCCTATAA
>QHYR01000359.1 GCA_003223315.1 Acidobacteriota bacterium
CTCGTATCTACGTGAATGGCGGACCAGGCTGGCTCGGACCCGGATGGTATTGGGACCCCTGGTTCGCGTGTTACACGTTCATTCCGGGCGGGGGTATCTTCTACAGCCCGTTTGGCTGGGCCTTTTACTCCCCGTTTGCAGTTTACCGGTCCCCGTTTTTCTACGGAGGTTATTACGGCATCGGCCGCCCGCATCGGTTCGGCGAGTACCATTATCCTTACGGACATGGCATCGAACCGCGCGGCGGATTTCACAGGCCAGCCGGCGGATTCCACGGAGGCGCCCCGCGTGGCGGTTTCCCTCGCGGCGGATTCGGTGGCGCTGCGCGCGGGAGCGGCCGCCGCTAACTTCCGTTCATTCGGGATATGCCCTTCAGCACAGGACTTGATTGGAAACAAATCCCTCGGGCCGAGGGGCGGCCCGAGGGGCGATAAACACGATTTGCAACCATGCGCTACTTGACCGGGAGGAACCTCTGCACTCGCTCGCCGGCAAACACTTCGCCAGTGTAGATGATGCCCTTCGAGTCCACCGCTTCCATATGGAGCCCGAAGAACTGGCCGCCGTTTTCGCCCATCTGGCCCATCTTTCCCAGGATCTTGCCGTCCTCGCGATTGAGGAACCAGATGTGGTTGTTGGTGAGATCGGAAATGTACAGCAGCCGCTGTTCCTTGTCCGGCGAGAACATCACGCCGCCGGTGGAACCGCCCACGGCGGTCCATTCGGCCATCTTGAATTCCTTCAGGAATTTGCCGTCCCTGGTGAAGACGTGGATGCGATTCGCCATGCGATCGGCGGCGTAGACCAGCCCATCGTGGGAAACGTTCAGCGTGAGGTGGCCGCGGAACTCCTTGGGCATCGGCCCGCTCGGGGTATATTCGCGGTCTTTGTCATCAGTGGTGATTTCCGACAGCTTGTGCCCGTAGGCGCCCCAGCCTCGCTTGAACGCGAACGTGTCCAGGTCAAATACCATCACCCGCCCGCCCAGGTAATTGTCCGCGGCGTAAAGCTCGTGATTGGGTTCGTCCAGCCGAACCTCTTCGATTCCCCCCACGATCATAGGCGTCGTCGGTGGATACTTCTCACGGAACGCCTTTATTGCCGCCTGGCGAGCCGCTTGAGCCTCGGGGGAGGCTTGCGGCCGTTGAACCCCGGCTGGCCTGATAAATCCGGCCACAGGCCCGGTGCCGCCGTGCCCGGCCACGTGCTCTGAAGTCAGTGCGCCGCCATCACCTCCACCGCCGCCCGGCGGCATCTCCGGCGTATGGGGCAATTCGGCGATTAGTTTGCCGGTCTTCTCATCGTATTTGCGCACGTTGCCGATCCCGTGGTCGACATTCCCGATGTACGCGAATCCTTTGCTGTCCACTGCCATGCCGTGCCCTTGCGGCGGATCGAAGGAGCCGATCACGTTGCCTTCCTTATCGAAGTGGATCATCGCCGGAGGCCGCTTGCAGCAATCGGCAATCGGAGGATTCAACTCCGCCTCGAGCTCAATATCCGTCAGATCGTTGGGACGATCGAGCGCCCAGACGTTATCGTCCTTGTCCACGGCGAGACCGGTAATGCCGCCGATCTTCCAGTTGTTCGGCAGCGGCTTTGGCCAATCCGGATCGAACTTGAATTTTGGCGCCGTTTCCGTAGGCGCTCCTCGAAGCGCGCGAAAAAGTCCCGCGCCCAAGAGTACGGCGCAAAAAGCCAGTAGAGAGAAGCCAGCCACTTTCGCCCAGCCGTTAGTCCGCATCCGACGTATATTCACGATCTCCTCCTCTCACGTGACAATGCTTCACGTGAGGACTTCTTTAAAGTATCCTCGGCGGAGTCTAGCCCCCGAAATTCCTGATGTCAACGAGCCGTATCGCGCCATCTAGAATGTAACCGAAGCAGACAACGTCGCGCCATTTAGGATGTAACCCAACCAAAGAGCGTTTTTGAGGAGGTCCGGTTGGGAAACAAAGGGCGATGGGAATATCTGCGAGCGATTTATGAGCGGTATCAGAACGCAGGACGGAAGAGCA
>QHYR01000304.1 GCA_003223315.1 Acidobacteriota bacterium
AATTTTTGGGCATGAACGCGGCGCTTTCACGGGAGCCGCGGAGCGCCGCATCGGCTGTTTTGAACTTGCCGACGGCGGCACGCTGCTCTTGGACGAGATCGGCGAAATGCCGGCGCCCACGCAGGCCAAATTGCTGCGCGTCCTCGAAGACAGAAAGGTCCGGCGCCTGGGCAGTAAGGTGGAGACGCCGGTGGATGTGCGCGTGCTCGCCGCCACCAACAAGGATCCCGAGCAGGCCGTTGCGCACGGCCAGCTCCGGCAGGATCTGTATTTCCGCCTGAACGTCTTTCATATTCACCTGCCCGCGTTGCGCGATCGCAAGGAGGATCTAGCCCTGCTCGTCGAGCACGTTCTGCGCGACCTCAATGCCAAACACAGCCGCCAGGTTCGCGGCGTGAATGCCGAGGTCAGCGAGCTCTTCCACAATTATGCCTGGCCGGGAAACGTCCGCGAGTTGCGCAATGTACTCGAACGCGCCGTGATCGTGTGTGACCGGGACCTCATCGGCCGCAGCCATCTTCCTGCGGACTTCGGCCGCACCCACGCTACCGCCGCCTCCGAGCTCTCTTCTCTGCGTTTCCCTCTTGGCACCACCGTGGACGCCATGGAGCGCGAGCTCATCTTACAGACGCTCGCGGCTACCAATAACAAAACACGTGCAGCGGAACTTCTCGGAATTAGCCTGAAGACACTGCATAATAAGCTGAAAGAATACGAAGCGGACCGGGCGGAGCACCGCTGAACTTCGAGATGCGCCTGCGTTTAAAAACCAAAATCACCCTGATCATCGCCCTGCTCGTGCTGACCGTGGTGGGGGTCACCTCCTGGCTGCACGTATTGACTCTGACCCGCCAGGTGATCCAGCAAGCCGATGGCCGCGCAAACCTTGTAGCGCAGCAGGTCTTTTTTCAAGCCCAGAATGCCCTGGCTGAGGCGGCCAATGAGGGACGCGTGCCGGCCTCGAATCGCCCCGAAGATGTAAGGGAATATGTCCGCAACGCTTTGGACCAGAATTCGGCGCTCACCTCATTGATCGATGCTGAGGTGGGCAACTCGTTTCTAGTCTACGAAGTTACCATCGTCGATCACGACGGAACCGCGCTAATTTCGAGCGATGCTTCGCTTCCCGGCCGCAAGGTGCTTCCGCGTCCGCCCCTCAGCCAGCTCGTCAATGCCGGCTTCATTCAACAGCTTCGATTGATCTACGGCTCGCCGCAAGCCTATGATGTTTCCGACCCCTTTAAACTCGGACCTCCCGGACGCCAGGTACCGTTCGGCGACATTCGCGTCGCCTTGCACACCGGTCTGCTGGCCATCGAGATCACTCCGGCGCTCCGCTCCGCCGTCTTTCTGGCGCTCATTTCCGTGCTGGCCTCCGTGCTTCTTGCCGCCATCGTGAGCACCGCGATCCTCGCGCCGGTCGAACGCATCTCCGCTCAACTGGACCGCATCTCACGAGGCGAATTCGACCAAAAGCCGCTCGAGCGCGGGGATGAATTCGGCCAGGTAAGCACCAAAATCAGCCAGATCGGATTGCAGTTGCGCGGAGTGCGCGAAATCTTCAGTACGCTCCGCGAGAATCTGGACCAGATTCTCGGCGGCCTGGAAGACGGGTTGCTTCTGTTCACGCGGGATGGCCGCGCCGTGATGGTCAGCCCGGCGGTGGAAAATTTCCTCGGTTCGCCCGCGGATCAATTGCTGGGCCGCAAAGCGAGCGAGATTTTTCCTCCGGACCATCCCTTGCGTTCCGCTCTCGTTCTCATCGGCGAAGAATTTGAAGCTGTAGCTGCTGCGGAGGCCGATGTTCCCGCATCCGATCCCAGCCTGCCCCCGCAGCGCGTCGGCGTCAGCGTGCAGGTAATCAACGAACACGGTACACGCATGGGCGCCCTGGTCACCTTGCGCGACCTCCAATCGCTCGAAACCATCAGCCGTCAATTGCAGGTTTCCGAGCGCCTTGCGGCGCTCGGCCGCGTCACTGCCGGCGTGGCCCACGAAGTGAAGAACCCGCTGAACTCCATGCGGCTTTGGCTGGAAAATCTCAAGGAGCACCTGCCCGCCGGCGATGGCGTGCCCCGGCAAGCCGTGGCCGTGCTGGATAGCGAAATCGACCGCCTGGATTCCGTCGTCAAACGTTTCCTCGATTTCATGCGCTCACCGGAGTTGCGGCTGGAAGAAACGAACCTTGACGAGTTGCTGAACGAAGTCAGCGGAATTGCCCGGCCTCAGATGGAACGCGCTCACGTGCAGCTCGAAAAACAGTATGCGGATCTTCCGCCCGTGCGTGTCGACCGGCCTCTTCTCACGCAAGCGCTTCTCAATCTGATTTTTAATGCCATCGAGGCCATGCCCTCGGGCGGCAAACTGACGCTCGGTCTGGAGCGCCGGGCAGAAACAGCCGAAATTCGCATCGAAGATACCGGACAGGGCATCGCTCCGGAAAATCGCGCTCGTGTCTTTCAATTGTTTTTTACTACGCGGCCGGGTGGCAGCGGCATTGGTCTCGCCAGCGCCTACAAAGCGATACAATTGCACGACGGCTCAATCGATTTTGATTCTCAAATAGGACACGGAACGACTTTTCGCATCGAATTACCGCTGGCGCGCCCCATGGAGCCCGCAGTTTCACGTTCACGTGAGGCAAACGGCGCGCTGGCACGGAACGCATCATGAAGCTACGCCGGAATATTCTCGTCGCTCTCTTATGCCTCGCCGCTGCCGGACTTTGTGGCTGCCGCCGAAACATCGTTCGCGCCGCTCCTCCTTCGGTGGCCTCTCCGCCGGACACCGAGCCCTTCCCGCAACCTACCGTGGTAGCTCAACCACCCGCGGCCGCTCCTGCCGAGCCGCCGGAAGTCAAGTCGCCGGCTCAACCAGTACCGGTTGTCGGTGAGGCGCCGCGCCCACGGCCTCCCGTCGAAGCCGAAGCGGCTACACCGAAATCCGAACCTGAACCGGAACCCGAGCCAGTTCAGATCGCGCCGCAGCTTTCGGCAAAAGATCAGGCCGCCGCGGTTCGCACTACCACGGACGATATCCGCATCGCGGAACGCAATTTGCAACTTGCTTACGGCCGCCAGCTGAATGCCTCACAGAATGATCTCGTCGCGAAGATCGCCGGATTCCTGGGTCAGGCCCATGAGGCGATACGCACAGGCGACTGGGTCCGTGCCCAAAACCTGGCTCAAAAAGCCCAGGTCCTGTCCGTCGAACTAGTCAAATCTCTCTAGAACTTTGCCGGCTTCGATCGGTCATTCTTGAGGTTTCTCGTCTTGATAAGATAAATACATGCCCTCGCATGACGCTATTGTTATTGGTGCAGGATTGGTTGGCTCAGCGATTGCCCTGCGCTTGGCGCAGGAGGGCCTTCGGGTTGCCCTGCTCGAAAAAAATATGTCGGGCCGTGAAGCCTCCTGGGCTGGGGCCGGTATGCTTTCGCCGGCGCCCGACACTCCCGCATCGATTCCGCTGGTGCCATTTGGCCGGGCTAGCCTGAGTCTCTATCCACAATTTATCGCCGAGATCGAGGAAATTTCCGGACGCCGCACAGGCTATCGGAGTGACGGCGCCATCGAGCTGCTCTTTTCTGCCGATGCGGAACGCGAGCTCAGTACGCTTATTGCTCTGCATCATGCTCTGGGCCTTCCAACCGAGCCGCTTCCTCTCGACGAAGCCGCCAAAATTGAGCCTGCCGTGACGCGCCACGCTCAGGCCGCGGCATACTTCCCCTATGAAGCTTGCGTAGACAGCCGCGCTCTTATGGAAGCTCTCCTGGCGACAGCTTCGATTTCCGGAGTGGAGTTGTTTTCGGCTACGCCTGTGTGCCAAATCCTGATCGAACATGGCCGCTGTACCGGCGTACAAACCGAGAATGGAACCATCTTCGCGGCGCAGCACGTAATTGTTGCAGCGGGTGCTTTTTCCAGCCTCCTCGAAGGCATGGTTCGGCCTTTGGCCACGCGCCCGATTCGCGGACAGATGGTCGCCCTCGAGTCTGCGCAGCCCATTCGGCACGTCATCCGTTGCCAACGAGGTTACATCGTGCCGCGCGACTCCGCCGTGCCGCAACGCCTGGTTACCGGCAGTACTCTGGAGGACGCCGGGTTCGCCAAACAGGTCACGGCAGGCGGCATCGAGAAAATTCTGTCCACCGCGCAGGAATTGCTTCCCAAGCTCGCGAACGCTGAAGTCGTTGAGCTTTGGTGCGGTCTGCGTCCCGATACGCCCGATCATCTCCCCTTGCTCGGCCCCGCCGGAGTGGACGGGCTTACAATCGCCACAGGCCATTATCGCAACGGGATTCTGCTTACGCCCATAACCGCTAAACTCGTGCGCGAATGGATCGCCGACAAGCAGGTCTCGATGGACTGGGAGATCTTCAACCCGGTGCGATTTGCCGGCGGAGGGAATATCGCTAACGGAGGCGATTCCCTAGCGGATAATCAAGCGTCCGGGAATCCCGCCGGCAACGAATTCGCCCACAAATAAATCCAACCGAAATTCGACCTTCCAAAATTTCAACTGGCCCGCTAGAACGGAAAACTTCTTGCAGGCGGGCGGCTGGGCGGCCCCGGCATCGGCGAGGCGCGCCCCGGATCGGTGAAGTTAATTTTTGTTGGATCGAGATAGAGAGGCCGATCCAGCATGATATCCACGCTGCTTCCCCGTGGCAGTTCCAGTTCCGGTCCCCGCGTCATCATCACGGTCGCCAGACCCGCAGCGGCTCCTATACCGGCGCCAATTCCAGCGCCCTGTGCGCCTCCGGCAATCGCGCCGATTCCGGCTCCGGCGCCAGTAGTCTTGATTACGGTGCCGACATCCGCGGCTTTATCCCGATCCTTATTGATCTGGCCTTCTTTGTCGGCATATTCGCCGCCGCCGGTTGCCGCGTTGGTGGGTACGGCGTCGAATTTGACGGTATAGCCATTGGGTAGAATCAACGTCGTCAGGCGAATGCGTACCTCACCGCCGCCCTTTCCTTTTGCCGGCCGCTTTGCTTCGGTGATTTCCCCTTGCACATACGAGCCCGCCGGAATCACGATGCGGTCGTTCACGACTACGGGAAAGGTGGTTTCCAGGTAGAGGGGTTCGCCGGGCTGCGCATTGCGAGTGGTGATCCCGTTGTGAAGCACAAGCGGCAGATGCGTTCCCGCGGGCACAACGATTTGCGCAGGCGCGTTATTGGGCGACGGGCTGGTTGCGGCCGGTGCGGCGCCTGGCTGGGAACTGCTTTGCCCCGCCTGGTCCGGCTTGGCTTGGTCGCTTTTGGTCTGGTCGGGCGCAGATTGCTGGCCGACACGCTTCGCAAAAAGAGGGGCGGTGATGAGCATGCTGCCAAGGGCCACCAGAGCGAAGTTCCTGGGATTCATTCCGTAGCTCATAACCATCCTCCTGCCCTCATGCCGGTAAGATGTCGTTCAGAGGAAATCCGGGCGCCCAAGTATAGCCCTGAGTCGGCGCGTTGGCGCCATGCGTAATTGCCGATCGTTGGTTGAGGTCGGAGGTTGAGGCCGGATGTTCGGCAGTTTCGACGGTCGGAAAAGGTGGTACCCCATCCCATTTTTTCGCAAGTGCTCACTCCAAGGCGGTTAAAGTCTTTAGTTTTGGAAGTGATGGTTCCACTGGAGTTAGTTTGCGGCTTTCTGCAAGTGCTGATTCTAAAAAGCTTAACTTCTCGACCGGCCGAAACGGAAAACGACTGCCACTGCATTCGAAATACGGACGTCTGGTGGTTCCGGCGGTCGAGGAGGACTGATTTTTTCAAGAGAGATCCTCCGCTAAAGCGTCCGGAGCGCAAACTGCGCGCCTCAGTCTCCGCCACGGCGGATCGCTGGGGACGATGATCCCAGTCGGGCCGTCGTTTTTTGGCGAGAATCGACAAGGCCATAGCGCCGCCCCTTCCTTCATGCAAGCCCGGTATTGACCCGCACCCCGCCCAGCAAAATCTTCCACGGCGGGCTGGGCAAGCCCTCCTAACCTCATTCGGGCCAGGCTCCGCGAACTCATCCGGGTCAGGCTTATATCTATTTTACCGCGGAAGTCAATCAGGCCCGCGAGAAGGTAGTGTCATCATTTGGGCCGGTTCGAAGCTGCTCAAGTTCGCCTCGCGAGCCCAATAGCCGCTCTGACTCTCTGGTTTGTAGATAATGTCGCTCGATTTCTTCTGGTATCAAGCTCATCCGCGCCTCTACGTGCCACGCGCGCCAGGTGATCGGCGCCAGCCCAGGGATCAGCGGTTGCCGAAGTTTTCGGGGTCGAAGTCGGGCCCGGGCTTGGCGCCGGGCTGGGAACCGCTTTCAGAGACCAAGACGACGCTCTGTCCTGTGAGCTCGAAGCGCTTGCGGCAGCGGATATTCCGGCAGGCGGCCATTTCGTCCACGCGGACCATATAGGAGCGCGCATTCTCAAAGCGCTTGCGGTCTTCCGTGCCGGCGCCGCGCGGCAGTTCCTTCTTCTTGGTGCGCACCATCCAGCGAATGGGATAGGAATTTTCCTGGCGGCAATGCGGGCAGACCAGGGTGAGATTCTTGGTTTCCGGGCGCTCGATATAGAACTGCCGCTCGTCCATACATTTTTATGCGCTAAAAGCGCCGTGATGTCCACGGCCTTTTAGCGCCCGACAACTTTTTTAACGCCGCGAAGCTCGACTTTGTTTCCCGCGAAAAGCGCATCCTGTCGGTAGCCTTTTCGCGGAAGACGGTGACGTTTCGCGGCTAGGCGCCCAGGAGCGAGTTCATTGTAACAAACTCGAAGCCGGCGTCCCGCCAGCGGGGCAGCCAAAATTCGAGAGCGGCCAGCACGTGGCGGCGATCCGCTCCCAGCCAGCGGGCGTCGCCATCATGTAGCAGGACGATCTGCCCGCCGTGATGGGGCTTTTTTTCTATACTCGCTGTCGCGGGTGGGCGGCGTTCCGCGCGGACGGATTCTTTCTCTCTCCCCGGCGTGGCGGGCAGGCGGCTTCGTTCGGCGACGCCTCCGAGGCGTTCAATCAGGCGCGCCGCGGGCTGGGGCTTCCAGTCATAACATTTCAGCGACCACATGGCCACGCCGTGCAAACCGACACGGCGAATGGCGCTCCAAAGCTGCGGGCCGCGATATCCGAAGGGCGGGCGCATCAGGATGGGCGCGGCATCCTGGGCATCCTTATCTGGGCCGCGGAGCGCGGAACGGATGCTTTCCTGGCAGGCCCGGAGTTCGTCCACGATTCGCCATGCCGGGAGCCATGCGAGGTTCACATGCGTTTCGGTGTGGTTGCCGATGCTGTGGCCGCGATCGGCGATCTCCCGGACCAGTTCCGGACAAGCGCGGGCGAAGCGGCCCACCAGAAAAAATGTTGCGGGGGCCCGGTAGCGTTCCAGCAGGCTCAGGAGCTGGGGCGTATGTGCCGGATTGGGGCCGTCATCGAAGGTGAGCGCGAGGAGAGAAGCATCCGGAGTGTGGTGCAACGTGGGACCAAAAAGCTGCGAAGTTGCAGAGACGGCGCCCCAGGCGGCCACTCCCGCGCAAGCTCCCGCCGCCGACAAGGCGAAAAAAGGCCATGCATCCATGCGCGCGCATTTTCGCACGCGGACCTTCGTCCTGCAAAACCAACCCGGGCGTCCTGCAAAATCAACCCGGGCGCCTCGCAAAACCCACCGCGGCGCAAAAGCCGCGCCGGGCCGGGGTAACGTTTGGCTGCAAAGTCGCGTCTAAAATTGCGACACAATGAGATGGAAAATGTCTCGTGTGCCATGAAGTCGAGGAGGGATTCTTCGGGTGTACGGCGTAAACCCGTGACCGCGCGCCCAGAAGACGGTCCGAGGAAAAAGCGCGGCCCCTCCACCACCCCAACGCGCGCAACAGCGGCGCGCGCTGGGGACCCCGGCTTCGCTCAGAATGACATGGGTGGTGTTCGGCGCGACGGAAAATCACGGCTGTGGCCTGTTAATAAGAAGAGGGGCCTAAACAACTCTAATCGCCGGGTCAGAAGGTTCGGGGTCTCTTGCCGAAACAAATCAGCATCCGCATAGGCCGACTTGGCTTCGCACTCTTACTCCTTTTCTCTCTACCAGCGCTTCCGCTGAGCGCACAGGAGCAACCGCCAGCGCCTCAAACGGCGCCTTCGGCGAGAGCTACCGGTGTCGTGCGCACGTCCAGTGGCGTGGCCGTTCCGGGCGCAAATCTTCGTCTGGTGGAAACGAGCTCTGGGCGGGCTTGGATCAGTTGGACAGACGAAAACGGCCATTTCGATTTGCCGGGATTGCCGGCGGGGCACTACCGAATTGAAGTGAGCCAACTGGGATTTGACAGCGCGAAGCAAGAGTTCGATCTCGGAAGCGCGCCTGGCCCCATCAATGTGACGCTCAAAGTTGCGTCGCTCGAAAACCTCGAAGCTGCGGCGGCTTCGGCGCAAAATCCGAGCCAGGCTCCTGCGGGCGCAGGAGCGCCGGCCAATCCCGGTGGAAGTGCTACCGCCGCCGGCGGCAGCAGCAGCGGCAACAACGCGCCAACGGGAGGGCAAGAGCCGGGTGCGGGGCGATTGCGGCGCAGGCAATTTCCCGGCGGCGCCCCGGGCGGCGAAGGCGCGCCCGGAGCCGAGCAAAGTCAAAATGGCGCGGCAGCGCAAGGCGGCGCTGCGACGGCGGCCCGAGGTTCTGGTGTGGGAGGACAAGCATTTGGCGGGCGCCGCGGCGCCTTCCAGCAGGTGAACCTCAACAATCAGACTGGCGAAGAGGCTCAGGAGGAAGAGCCCGGGCAGCAGACGGAGGGCGCAGCACCCAACGATCAGGGGCCGCTCGGGCAAGCATCCGCGTCCGACGCTTTCCTCATGAACGGCACCGTGGGCCGCGGGGATCAGAACGCCGGCTTCGGCGCGGGTTTTCCGCCAGGCGGTATCATTTTGCAAGGGCCGGGCAATGCGGGCCAAAACGGCTTTGGAGGAGCAGGCGGAGCCTTTAACGGCGGAGCTCCGGTAGGCAATCCCGGCGGCGCAGGTGCTCCGGGCCTGCCGGGCGGGGGCCCGGGTGACGGGCCCGTGATCGCATTTCGACCGCAGGGCGGAGGCCGGCCCGGACCAGGAGGCCGCGGCGCGCCGCCGCGGGGCGTACCGGCGCTTTTCGGCATGCAACGCGTTTTGCGGCAAAGAATCAATCGGGTCCGGGCCAGTTTCTACAACGAGTACAGCAATTCGGTGCTGAACGCGCGCCCCTATTCGCTCACGCAACCCAATGCACCCAAAATTCCAACCTGGAGCGAACGAATCGGCGGAAATCTCGGCGGGCCGCTGGTGATTCCTCACATTTATGATGGGCACGATAAGACATTTTTCTTCGTGAATTTTGACAGCACCTGGGCGCGCAATGCCGTGGACCAGTTTTCTACCGTGCCCACGCTGGCGGAACGGTCGGGAAATTTCTGCAATCAGGACCCACAGCTGCGGCTCAATATTCCCAATCCCGCGGATCTCACCGGGCCGCGCACACCCGTTGGCTGCGAGATTCCCTCCTCGTCGCTGAATCCCGCCGCGCTCGGACTGCTGCAATATATTCCCGAGCCGAGCCTTCCGGGCGTCGTCGATAATTTCCATCTGCAAGCGCAAGTGCCCGCGCAGCAGGATCGGCTTAATGTGCGGCTCCTGCACAGCATCTCGCCGAAGTTGAACGCGCGCATATTCTATGGCTTCAGCCAATCGACCAATCACGCCTTCCAGTCGTTCCCCGACTTTGAGAGCGACGTGGCCACGCACGGCCAGTCGGTAACCTTGGGTCTTACACAAAATTTGTCGCGAAGCTGGATCAACGACTCGCAATTTATTTTTTCGCGGAACCGCGCGCAGACGCTGGACAACTTCGCATTTACGGATCCGGTAGCCCAGAACCTTGGCATCAACGGCGTTTCCAACAATCCGATCGACTACGGCCCGCCACAGCTCAGCTTCAATAACTTCACGAAAGCGGCGCCGGCGGTGCCCTCGCTGGTGCGCAATCAGACGTATCGCTTCGTCGATGCCGTGACCTACATGCTTGCGAAGCACACGCTGACTTTCGGAGCCGAAGTTCGCCGCATCGAAAACAACACCAATTCGGACCAAACTCCGGAAGGTCTATTCACCTTCAGCGGCCTGGTCACCGGTTTTGACTTTGCGGATTTTCTGCTCGGCTATCCCTACACCAGCAACGAGCGCTTCGGAACGCCGAGCAGTTATTTTCGCAGTTGGGGGACCCCCAGCTACGCCAGCGACGATTGGCGAGTTCGCCCAGACTTCACTCTGCAATTGGGCGTGCGCTACGAGTTTTTCACGCCGCCGACGGAACTCTACGGCCATCTTTCAAATTTGGACTTTGACCCCACTACTTCGCAGGTGGCGCTGGTTTGTCCGCAAAATGCCTCCTCCACGTGCCTCCCTGCCCAGATGGCGCCGTTTAGTGGAGCCCTGCCCGACTCGCTCATCCGCCCCCGTTACAACAATTGGGCGCCGCGCATTGGAATCGCCTGGAGGCCGCCGATCAAAGCGTTGCAGGCCAATCACAGCACGGTGGTGCGCGCGGGCTTTAGCATGTTCTATAACGAAGCGATTTACAGCCAACTGCTCTCTGAATTGGCCAACCAGCCGCCCTGGTCGACTTCTCAATTGCGCATCACCGGCATCACCAGCCTCACCAGTGGGAGCGACGTGCTCACGTTGGAGGACGGTTTCCCATCCACGGTGGCGGCGCGGAACACAATACAAAATACGTATGCGGTAAATCCGAATTACAAGACGGGCTACGCGCAGATCTGGAATCTTTCGGTGGAAACCAATGTCGCCAATAACACGGCACTGGTGCTGACGTACACGGGCACGAAGGGAAGCAATCTCGATTTGCTATATGCGCCGAACCGCAGCGCGCCCGGAAGCCTTTCGCCTGCAGGGCCTGTGGCCAACGCCGGTGATTTCATCTATGACACCTCCGGCGCGAATTCGATCTATAACTCACTGCAAGTGCGTGTGCAGAAGCGCCTGTCGCACGGAATCATGATCAACGGCACGTATACCTATGCAAAATCCCTTGACGACGCGAGTTCGATCGGCGGCGGCACGCCCATCGTGGTGCAGGATGCAAATAATTTAGCCGCCGAGTACGGCCTCTCTTCGTTCGATATCCGGCACCAGGCGCGGCTCAATTATCTTTACGAATTGCCGCTGGGAGAAGGCCACCGGTACGCTCAGAAAGGACTGACGGCCGCGCTTTTCGGCAACTGGCGATTCAGCGGCAATATCGGCGCGCAGACCGGCACGCCGTATACGGCCGAGGTCATGGGCACGTCCGCGGCGAATACGGGCAGCGGCGGCGTCTTCGCCACTCGCGCGAACCAGATCTGCAATCCGAACCTGCCCGCAAGCGAGCGCGCCCCGCTGGATTTCTTTGATACTTCCTGTTTCGTCGTGCCTCCGGCAGGACAGTTGGGCAACGCCGCCCGCAACACCATCATCGGTCCGGGCATGTTTAGCTGGAATGCGCAATTCGGCAAGACGATTCCGTTTGGCAAGGACCACGAGCATCGGCTGGATTTGCGCTGGGAGATCACCAACGTGACCAATACGCCCAACCTCACAGGGTTGGCGACACTGGTGAACTCCAACACGTTTGGGCAGGTCATGGGCGCTTCGGCCATGCGCGCCATGAATGTGGTAACGCGATTTACGTTCTGAGAGCTGCAAGATGAAATCGGAAATCCGCCGCATAGTCGCATTCCTCGCCGCCGCCGCTTTGCTGGCGCCGGCGGGATCGGCTCAGAATCCGCAACAGCCGGCCGCGCCGCCGCCACAAGTTTCTGCGAATCAGAAAGGCGCCATCAAGGCGGCGGTGAATTTAGTGGAAGTGGATGTGGCGGTGAGCGAACGTGACGGCAAGCTCCTGAAAGGCTTGCGGCAGGATCAATTCAGCATCGCCGAAGACGGCAAAGATCAGAAAATCTCCACTTTCGATTACTACGACGTGGAGAAACTCGAAAAGGCCGATGCCGCGGAGACCGCGCCCATCACCATCCCCATCGGTTCGGTTGCTGCGCCGGAGCAAGTGCGGCAGCAGGTGCGGGACCGGCGCATGATTGTTCTTTTCTTCGACCTCACTTCTTTGCAGCCCAACGATCTGACGCGCTCCACGCTGGCGGCGAAGCAATTCCTCAGCAAGCAGATGACTTCGGCCGATCTGGTCGGCGTGGTGGCGTTCGGAAATCAGCTGCGCGTGATCGCTGATTTCACCAATGATCGCGACCTGCTCGATAGCGCGGTGGACGCGCTACTTCCCGGCAAAGAGGCCCAGCTGGCGGCCTTGGCCGCGGCCACTTCCACGGGCATCGACGCCGCGGTCACTGAAGAGAGTCCGTGCTGCAATTCACGAGCGGCATCACGCAAACCGGCGAAGACAATCGCTCGCAGCTTCGCGCCACCACGGATGCCGCCAATCGCGCCAACATGTCCATTTACACTGTGGATTCGCGCGGCCTGCTGGCGGAAATCCCCGGAGGCGATGCCAGCGCCGGGGCGGCGGGCGGAAACGCCATGTACACCGGCGCCGCCGTCTTCCAGCAAAGCGGGGCGCGGCAGGATTCGCGCGAAACTCTCGCCACGCTCGCTTCCGACACGGGCGGCCGCAGCTTTTTCGATCTGGGAGACCTGGGCCAAGCCTTCCATTCCGTGCAGTCCGATACGGCCGGATATTACCTGCTGGGATACTACAGCACGAACGCGCAGCGCGACGGCCGCTGGCGCACCATTCGCGTGAAAGTCGCCGGAGTGCCCGGCGCGCGCGTTCGCTACCGCCAGGGCTATTACGCGCCCAAGGATTTCGGCGTCTACACCACCGAGGACCGCGAACGGCAATTGGAAGATGCGATGCGTTCCGATACGCCGGTCGTGGAACTGCCCATGGCCGTGGAAACCGCCTATTTCCGGCTCGAAAACAAGCAGATCTTCGTTCCCATCTCCGCCAAGCTCGCCTCCAGCGCGCTGCAGTGGGCGCAAAAGAGCGGACGGCGTCAGGTGGAATTTGATTTCGCCGCCGAGATTCGCGACACGCAATCGGGGCGTATCGCCGGGGCTTTGCGCGACACCATTACGGTGCGCCTCGATACGGAACGTTACGAAGAGCTGCAGCAGAACGCGCTCGTGTATCAGGGCGGCATTATTTTGCCGCCCGGTAATTACAAGCTGAAGTTTCTGGCGCGGGAAAATGAATCCGGGCGCATCGGCACCTTTGAGGATGATTTGAAACTGCCGGCTGTGCAGCCGGATCGCATGCAGTTAAGTTCCGTTGTGCTCTCGAGCCAGATTGTCGAGGCGCAGAAGAATTCGGAAGTGCACACCAAAGGATTCGCGCCCGATGCCAAGCTCAAAGAACTGCCGCTGGACGTTGCCGGACAGCGCATCATTCCCAGCGTGACGCGCGTCTTCACCAATCA
>QHYR01000305.1 GCA_003223315.1 Acidobacteriota bacterium
CGCTGTTCGACGACCGATTTAAGTCCATCAAGCGTGATGCCGAAGAGCAACTTAAAATCGGCACAACGAAGGCCGAAGTCTCTCGTTTTTTTGTCGAACACAATATACGATTCATTATTTCGGATTCTGAGGCAAGCGGAACATTATTGACGACCGGCGGATGTGCGCCGGTGGGCTGTGGCTCAGATTCCGCCCTCATCGGAGTGCGTGTGAAGCTTAGCCAAGCAGGCGTCGTGATCGAAGCGCCGACCGTGGTTAGCCTGTATACGGACTGCTTGTAGAGACGTTCCAGACTAGCGAAGTCGCTGTAGCTCCATCACCAACTCTCGCGTTATCGCTTTCGACGATCTCCCGACGCTTTGGGGAACCTGCAGCGCAAGAATGGTGTCTCATTTGATCATGAGGGTATGTTGGCGGCTGATTCTACCTACCTTAGGGCTAATTCTCTTCAGCGCAGAGAGCTTCGATTCATTTCAACTGAACCGACAACATAAAACATCTCCGCAGAAATATTATTATTGGGCGTCGCTCGCGCTTGATTCGGACCCGCTGAACAGGCATTTCGGGCAAACCAGCCCTGGAGATCGGTGGCAACTTCGGTCGGCCTGGATTGATCCAGGATATTTGACTCAAGCTCTGATGCTGAGCGCCTTGCCCGCGTTCGTTCTAGGAGCACTCATTGTCAGTGCTCTTGCACATCTCGGCGTCAGCGAGGTGCTGAGCTTCACTGTTGCTATGCCATTACTGGTTTTCGGTTGGTTCTATTTCGTTGGCGGGCGCATCGATCAATGGATTCGCAAACGATCGCGCCCAGCAGCAAGATTACGCTAGCTGCGTACCCATTCTTCGAGGGCAACCGGCCACTTTTCGGCACGGACTTATCGGGAGTTGGCAGGGGTGAGGCGCGGACCGTCTAAGGCGGTTGTTAGAAGTCGAGCCAGCCCCTCCAGCAACTGAGGTTATAAATGGCGTCGTTCGCGACCTTGTAACCCTGCAAAATCGTGGCCGTCGCAGTGCCACAATATCCAGTTTCGGCGTACCCGAACACAGTTTCCACATGCTGCTTGCTATTTGAATCTGTAAATTCCACATTGATGGATGACTCGGTCACGGGGCGCACAAAAACGCGCCTCCGGTCGCCCGGTCGAAGGTCAGGTAGGCTATACCGTCCTCCTCTGTCTCCGATGCTTGCAACTTCGATGTTCACTTGCCGCAGAGTGTCTTGGGTGGCGTTCTGTACGACAACGCCGATTCCATAGCTCCTCCGCACAACCACACCAAGCACATAAAACAAGAATAGGCCGACAACGTCCGGATTCGCACTCTATTGGCAGGCCATTTCCAGAGCCCGCCGGATCGTTGGCCGAAGAAGAATTTCCAAGGAAGTTCGGGATCTGATCTTCCGGATGGTGGCGGAAAATCCGACCTGGGGCGCACCGCGCATTCACGGTGAGCTCTTGACGCTGGGTATCGACGTCTCCGAGAGAACCATTTCCCGCTGGATGCGCCGGGCGCCGAGAGATCCTGGGCCCGCCAAACGTTGGCTCGCTTTTCTGCATAACCATCGTGAAGCGATCGCCGCCATGGACTTCTTTACGGTACCCACCATCACGTTCCGTGTTCTTTATTGCTTCTTCATTATCAGTCACCGCCGTCGCGAGATTCTGCACTTCAATGTCACCTGTCACCCCAGCGCGGCTTGGATCATTCAACAGTTGCGGGAGTCCTTCCCGTATCAATCCGCTCCCCGCTTTCTGATTTTTGATCGGGACGCCAAGTATGGCTTGGAAGTTCCAATCGCAGTACGGTCGATGGCCATATGCCCGGTTCGGACTTCGTTCCAAAGTCCTTGGCAGAACGGAGTCGCGGAGCGACACCTCGGGCTCGACAAGGAGACGCCAACCAGAAGATCCTGCTCAGTGGGTGGTGGTCTCGTGACGGCACAGCCCAGACTCGGCGGCCTGCATCACCGCTACGATCGAGCCGCGTAATCGCCAAGCTGTCGGCTTCAGATAGGTTCCTTTCCGGCGTTCAGAGATGTGCGGGGAAATCATATCTTCGCAGTAACATTCGCATGGGATGGTTACTCCGAAGTTCAGACTAAACTAGGAAAGTCCGGCAAATGAGTGGTTAGGAGCGGGCAGGAGGACAATTTCAGCTCGGCACAGAATTTTGGCGAGCGACAGGGTTGAAATACCGCCATGCGAGTAACGAGGCGCTGACAAAGCTCAGCGCAGCCAGCAGAAATACAACTCGCAAGATAGCGAGGGTCGTGGGGTCGAGCGAAGGATGAAAGGCGACCCAGGTCTCATAGAGGGACCAGTTCGCAAGAAAGAGGATGGATTGAGCAACGATGATGAGCCTGCGGAATCGTCTCGGCCGCGTGCGGCTGGATTCTTCGGATGTTGTTTTTTCGGCTACGGGCTGCGGAGGAAAAGCCTGCGATTCCAAAGGGGGGTTCGCCTTGCTCATAAAGAGCTAGAATAAACGCATGGGAGCGTAAAGCAATGGCAGTTCGAGGCGCGCAGCAGCGGATCATTTCCGTGATACACGGTTGGCAAGAGGTGGAAATCCGGCCGCACCGCTACGGCGGGCTGGAGTTCCGCTTAGGCAAACGCGAATTGGGACACGTTCACGGCGATGCCCTCGTGGATATCCCGTTTCCCAAGGCAGTGCGCAACGAAATCGTCGCCACAGGGGAAGCTGAACCGCACCACATTTTGCCGAATTCGGGGTGGGTCAGCGTGTTCTTGCGGGCAAATGAGGACGTGGAGAGAGCGATTGGCCTGCTGGAACGTTCCTTCCAGTTGGCAAAGGCGCGCCGGACAACAGCAACAACGGCGTCATAATCAGTCGCGTTCGCCTGCGACCCGTTTGCCTGCGGACCCGTTTGGCGCGAATTGACCGGCGCAACTGGACTTTATTATTGCGGCTTTTTCTTTCCGCCGAAAAGGCCGCCGAGCTCATCGACAGCTTGACCGAGGTCTTTGCCATTCGACGGGATTGCGGTGTTGCCGCTCTTGAGGCCGTTGGCGAGACCGCCGACGATGCCCTCTAAGTCAGGGACAATTTGAGGGTTCGAGGTCGTGCCCTGAACTTTAAACGGTATGCCTCCGCTTCCTGCGGCCTTGGCCAGGCTGGCTTGGACAGAGGAACCTTGGCCGCCCAGATGCGCGATCATCTTGAAGTCAAGTTTGTGGTCGATGGATATGGTGCCGTTTCCTGTAATTGAGCCGATCGATGGCACGACCAGGTTGAGATTCTCGCTGCGGATACCTTCCGGCGCGACGCGAAAATCGGAGCTGAATGTTTGAATCTCAGTGTCCCCCCCTTTGTTGATGCCGCCAAAGGCGGAGATTGCGCTCATTCTCGAGCCCAGGTCGAAGCCGGTTAACTTCGCGTTCGAGAGGTTGACCGGGCCGCTGATCACCAGCTTATCCACAGGACCGTTGATGGCGAGGTTCGCGTTGAGCGTACCCTGCTTCAGGGATGCTCCCGAAGGAAGGGTTATCCCCAATGCTGGCAATACCGACTCCAAATCGGAGGCGGGCATATTCTGGCCGGTCAGCTTCATTTGCACGGAAGCGACCGCTCCGGAATCGGTGAAATTCCCCGTGAGATCGGCGACAGCTTTTCCGATGTGCACGTCGCCGCGCCGTAACTGCCCGGTCTGAGGCTTCAGCTCATAGGTAGCTTCATAATTGACATCTACGGGCTGGGCGGCGGGAGAGCCCGCGGGGACGAGCTGCAGGTGGGTTGCCGTAACCTTGCCGTTGGAGGTTGCGGTGTGCCCATTAGAATTCAGAGTGCCGCTGAAGTCGACGAGGCCCGCGATTCCGGCGGAAGGATCAATGAAACCGGTCGACTTCAGATCCAAATTTTTGATTTCCAGGCTTGCGTTCAAGGGAGTGGCGGCGCTGTCCTGCGGGTTCAAAGGTCCTGCCTTGCCTGTGAGTTTGATCGTGCCGTTGCCGGGAGTCCGAGCAGTAAGTTCAAATGGGAACTGCGTCGTATAAGAGAGATCCGAGGCTTTGATGTTGACCCGGTCGTATGTGTGAGGGCGGGCGTTGGCGCCGGTCTTACCGACGACCATGGTCCCGTTCTTTAGAGAGAAACTGCGGACGGAAAGGTCCGGGCTGGAGCCGCTGCTAGGCCTCGCCGCGGTGGCATTCCTGCTTTGGGTCTGGCTGGCTCCCAGGGTCGAGAAGTTCCATGCCCCAGCCGGAGAGCGAAGCAGCGTCACACTGGGTTGGTCGATGGTCAAACCGGTGACATGGATGGCACGCGAGAAGATCAGAGGAAGCAGTTCCAAATTCACGCTCAGGGATTTGGCCCTCAGGAATGGGCCCGTATTGAAGGAGGGATCGTCGGAGATGCTGATATTTTCGACGGCAACCCCGCCAGAGAGTATCGACAGGCGAATATTTCCGATGTCAACTTTGCGATTCAAAGCGGTGTTCAGCGAGGACTCGATCTCCGGACGGAACCGATTGGCGTCGATCACGAAGGGCAGGAGCACCGCGACGAGCAGCAGAACTACGACGACGCCTCCAATGATGTAAATCAACTTACGAGCCATGTTCAGCCTCCCGGCTCAGAATCTATATAGAATGTAGCGCCTTGAGCCGCCCGGTCGATACGCGGTTACATGCATTGTTGGGCATCGCGTACCGGGAATATGCTACTCCATACATCATCGCCATGATATCCTCTTTGGAACAGCTCGAAAGTTATCGGAGGTCAAAGAATAATGCATCCAGCAAGGCTCTCGCCGTGGATTTGCGTTATCGCTCTGCTTGCATTGTGCGGGTGCTCGTCTCAACCCAACAGTAATACTGGTGCCGCCGCAAATAGCGCCAGCCCCGCGGCCGAGCAGGCGGCGCCAAAACAGGAGCAGGCGCCACCGATTATCGTTCCGGCCGGAACCGCAATCAGCGTCACCGTGGACCAGTCCGTCAGCTCAAAGGACGCTGCGCCGGGATTGCACGTGGAAGCTTCGCTGGCGGAACCGATAGTTGAAGGTAACCAGGAGGTGATTCCGCGCGGAGCGAAGGTTTCCGGCGAAGTAACCAACGCGAAATCTGCGGGCCGGTTCAAAGGCAATGCCGAGCTGGGCATTACGCTCACTTCGGTCGTGATCCACGGCCACAGGTACACAATTCACACCAGCACCTTCAGTGAAGCTAGTAAAGGCCGCGGAAAGAGGACTGCCGAAGGTGCCGCGATCGGCGCGGGCGCGGGGGCGATCATCGGCGCGCTGGCGGGCGGCGGCAAAGGCGCTGCCATCGGCGCGGGCGCCGGAGGCGGAGCAGGAGTGGCAGGAACGGCGCTGACCGGGAATCGGGATATTACGATTGCGCCTGAGACGAAGCTTAATTTTAAGTTGACGAGGGCCCTGGAGATTCCCCAAAAGTAAGCTGAAGGGTCTATCCTAAGACACAGAAACGAACCGCTTCGCTGAGCCACAAACGCGCCCCACACTTCGCCAATGGCGCGAAGAATGGGTTCCCCAATTTCATAAGAAATCGAAAGCGCTTAGCAGCAGATGATTACGGCCGAGTTCGCGTAGCGTCGCGTTCGTTTAGCGCGCCAATGCGGTATCGGCCGGCGTATCATTCGAGAAGCCTGTGGGCCGCGGCCGATACCCATTTCTCGTTCGGATGCGATAGTTTTTCGACTTCTCGCCGATGAGTTTCACGGTAATGGTACGCCAGCCGCGATTGGGATTTGGCTGGGGGTAATAGCTGAGCGCATAGAGGTGGGAAAGATCATCGCGGACCGAAGCAAAAGCCTGCTCTTGTTCCTTCCAGTTCTTAGCGAAATAGGCCTGGCCACCGGTGCTCGCACTCATGCGCTCGAATACGGCGGTACTCATGGGATCTTGTTTCGCTTCTCGCGTGCTGATCATATAGATGGGAATGCCTTCCGATTGCGCTAACTCTCCCACACCTTCGGGGGGGACCATACTGGCATTGTCTGGACCATTGGAGAAGACGACGATCACCTTGCGGCCGGTATACTGGCCCGCGTCTCTGAGGACGAGCAAGAGGGCGTTATACAGGGCGGCATCGGCTCCCGCCACAGTAGAACGCACGCCGCGCAACACTTGCGAGCGGTCCGTCGTGAGCAGGGCATCACGCGCAATATCGCGGCTGTACGAGTAGAAGGCAATCTTCGCGGTGCTATCCAGAGAGCGAACGAAATCTGAAATGGCGTCTTGGGCGAACACAAAACCCCGATACATATAATTGCTGGTATCAAAAAGGATAAAGACATTGGCGCCTGCAGAACTGAATTGAGGCGATGCGGAGGTTCTGGGCCTGGAATCGGTCACGCTGGATGCCGCAGGATTGGTGGCTGGCTGAGAGGGATTGACCAGCATGATGGGTTCTTGGTTCCCTTCTTCAAACGTGGCCAGCTTCTGAGGAATACTGTCCTCGACAATTGCGAAGTCTGAGGGATGCAAGCCGGTCACATAATTTCCTTTTCGATCGATGACGGCCACATTCAACTGCACCATATCGACGTTCACGCGAAAGACCGTATCGTTATCGAGATCGGAGGCCGAAGCATTATCGGCAGGCGGAGGAGGCGGGGTGCTTTCCTGACTGTGAACCGTGGAATTGAGCCCCACGAGCGAAAATAACGCAAGGCAAAATGCGACTAGGTAATGTCGTCTCATCATTCCTCCGAGGGTGCCCGGGGCTGGCCTGGCGATGTTCATCTCGATATGGCTATAGCGATTTCGAATACTACAAACCCGCAGCGATCGCGCTCTTCGGCAATGGAGCGACCTTTCCTTGCCGGAATTCTTCTCCGGTTTGCCGCAGAGCGCGGAGCACAGCCTGCCAATCCTCGAAATGCGTAGCAAAAATCTTCTCGATCATTCGATGCGTCAACTCAGGAACCAAGCGATTCAGCATTACAGGCGAATAGCCTAATTCATCTGCCAGGCGCGCCCAGTACAGATTATTAGATTCCCAGGATTCCGCCATAAGCCGGCTGGAGTAACCCATGATGGCGGGAAACGGCTTCACGTTCAGCAATTCGCGGGCATAGGTTTGCGCCAGGGCCGGATGCGGCACACCAAAGTCCTGAGAAAGCCGCTCCCAATTCACTTGATCGGGATAGCGGCTGGCCAGGCTTTCCAGTTCCCGGCCCGAGGCACGCCAGTAATTGTTCTCGCCGGGAAAACGCCTTCGGAACTCCGCCGCCAGGTAGAAAGTTTCCGCGGGTGTGACCTCGGCGAGGACCTGTTGAACAGCATGGGTACGCAGGTCGTTCTCGATCAACTCCTGTTTTTGAGGCAGAGTTCGATCGGCAAGTATATCCAGGATGCGCTGACGAAAGTCTGCATTGTCGGCGGCAACAGAAAGGAGCTCTTCGCCGGCGCGCTGGTAAAGAGTTACGGCGTGCAATTCCGCGGGGGTCACTCGCCACCAGCGGGGAAGCACGGCGCTGGTGAGCAGGCTGGGAACGAGGTCTTCCCATACGAGGGCCTGCACGTTTTCCGGAACAATGAAGTCCTGTTCCGTTTGCGCGAGCACGTACGGCAGATCGGCCAGCGATCCCACCAAATGAGCTCCGCCTCCCGCCGCCCAGCCGCGGCCGAACAAGAGCGGGGTATGCCAAGCCTGATCGGCGGATACGACCGTCAGCCCGGCGAAATCATGGTAGCGCACGAAAAGAGGGTTATTGTGGAGCATTTGCGCGCCGGGCGGCTCATAGTAAGCGTAGTTCAAGCCCACCAAAGTGTCTCGCAGAAATGGGGCGAGTTGGCCGCGAGCGTCGTTCGCCTCCTGCGGGGAGCGCGGCGACTGGATGATTTGAACGAGGGTTCGTCCGGTCTTCAGCTCGGCTTGGCGGTTATCGTAGAGACCGCCGGCCCAGGCCGTCCTTTCGCGATTGGTGAAAATCGGCCGCGGCATCTCGAATTCTCGAAGCTCGTTGGCAAGCGGAACCAGAGCCTCCGCAGTGGTTTGTCCTTGCGCCAGCCGGTTCAAGCCGTTGGCGAGCGAGAAGAGCGTGTCGAGCGAAGCAAGCCGCTGCGATTGCATGACGGCGCGCATGCGGTTAGCCAGCAACTGCCGCACTTGCCTGCCATCGGCGCTGGATTGCTCGGGTCCCGCAAGGAGGGCGATCAGCTCATTTTCCGAGACAGTCGCGGGGCCGGACGCGTCGTGAACGATCTCGGTTAACGAAGCGCGCCCGGCATCGAAGATTTGCGTGGGGTTGAGCGTGCGGGCAAAAGGATTCAGCAACCGCTGCCAGGAGTCGTTCAAAGTTGCGCTGGGAATTTGTGCTTGTCGCGCCAGAATTTCCCAGAGGCCGATGTTTGCCTGCACGATGCCGATGGCATTGGCGCGCACGGTGCGGTCGGGAATTCGATCGAGCGTCTCGGCGACCGCGAGGAAACGCGCGATGGAGGGATCGTCCAGATCGTGGAACTCGGAGAAGATCAGGTACTGATCGTTGAACGTCGCGAATTTATCCGCCAGGAGCCGCACGGTTTGCGGGCTGAGACGTCTCTCGTGAGGGCGCGCGCGGTCAATTTCCGAGAGCGTCAGGAAAATTTGCAAAGGGCCGTTGTTGAGCGATCTCGAAAGCCCAAACATACCCTCGACAAGTTGCTCGGAAGTGTTCCAGGTTCCGGCCTTGTGAGCCCACCCCGAGGCAATTTTGGAAGTGGGCTGGTGGCGGACGATCTCCTTCCACACTTGAAGATTGCCGGGAATGAGCGGTGCGTCCTTGGATTCAAACTGGAGCCGCGTTACCAGCAGCGAAAGCCCAGGATTGGGACGAAATACGAGGAACTTGGCGGGTCCGGGATGCGGATCATTTCCGCGAAGGGCCTGATAAAAACGCGGCAGCCTGCGCAGATCGGTGAAATAAGCCAGCTGACTTTGCTTTAGCCGGGAGAGCGTGTCGAAATACGCGGCCAGCCAGCCTTCATCTCTAGACCACAACTTGGTCATGAATTCTTCAGGGGACTCCGGCGCCGCCCCGACCAATTGCCTCCACGCCGGTTCGGCGGCCGCTCCGCCAGGAACGACAACGTGACCAGAGCGAATCGAGAGTTCAGAGCCATAGAAATCGAGCATCGCGGCAAACGGCGCAAGCTTCGGCAGTCCAGGCTCTCGTCGCAGGAAATCGCGGGTTTCCCTATCCATGCGCGCCAGGGCCCAATAAAGGCGAGCCTCGACGGGGTTCTCCAGAAGCCCAGCGGTGAAATCGCCGTTTGCATTTTCGCCGTTTTTCTCGATCTGCTTCCAATCTCCGGCTTTGAAGATCAACGGCAGGGGAGACGAAGGATACTGGTAGACGAACGGCTTGCTTTCACGCAGAGCCTGCTCGAACTCCGCAATCGGGAAGCCCGAGTCATTGGCTATAAATGCGCGCTCAGGATCGGCCGTCTCTAGCTCGCTATCCGGGCCACAGCCCTGCTTCAGGCGGTAACCGATAATGCCGAGCAGCGGGTCCGCTTCATGGCAGTTGGTAACGCGGAGAACTGCCTCCGTTCCCGCCAGGGATTGCAACTCTTTGGCTTGTTGCAGGTATCTTTTCAGGAGCACCAGGAACTCGGTGGGTTTCGGGTCTTTCTCGGGCGAGCCTCGATAGCCATCAATCACGACGTTACGGGCCAGGAAGGGCAGCACTTCGCCAGGTGCGACTTGCTGGCTTATCGCCGCCATGCGCAGAAACGGCCTGAGCGGACCGGGAATGGTCACTTGTGATTGCTCGTCGGCGGCTTGGGCCGGCTGGGACGACGTCTGTGCCTGGGGAAGATCAGTGGCGATCAGCAGGCTAGTACCAAAGCAGAGGCATAGGCACAGAAAAAAATTCTGAAGTAAAGAAGAACGGCCAACCGAAAATCGCATGGCCCGAACCTCCGGGTGAGCATCTGGCTGCTCGAACTAGTCACCGACGGGCACGGAGATGAGAGTAAATCGCCTGCCACTTGTCCCCGACTGCCGGCCTGATCAGAGGCCACACGGTTAGTCCTTGGTGCCCGCAGCCGGATTTTGGACCAGTGGCAGTGTGCTCAACCCTCGCGGGCCGCGCGCCGCCCCTTGTGGCCGGTAAGATTAGATCATCTTGCGAATCGGGTCAATCCGTACGAACCCGTAACGGGCCGGTGAGTTTCTGGGACGTAAGGTAAAGGTCAACGCCGCCAATCTGCCGCTTGGCGGATCAAGCCATTCCGGCGAGGATTGAGCGGCCAAGGTCAAAGTGCAAAGTATTGGCAGGCGGTCTCCAGGTGTGACCTATATCACTGCGATTTCCCTGATATTTGGCATGAGAAGACTAGAAGGCTAAAGCTAATAAATAGTCTCGGCGTGCACGTCAGGTTCGACGAGCTCGCCGAGCGTCGTTTAATCGTCCACCCCGATAGTTCACCAATACGAAGCTTGCCATCGGGTGTATGCTTTACCGCAGTTTCTGAGACCAACTCGCAGGCGTGTTTATGAACAAAATGAGCAAATGGCGCAGAGTTCTGCCTCTGGCTATGCTGTTCGCGTTTTTGCTGGGACTGCCGGCTGCCGCGCAAGCCCCAATGCCGACGTCCATTCCCAACGGCCTGCCCTCATGGGCCTATAACATTCCCGATAAAGATCAGCCGCCCCCTGCGCGGGTGAGCGGAACGATCCGTGTGCCGGGCAGCGCCAAGGAATACGACGCGGCCCAGGTCCGCAGCACGACAAATCCGCCCGACTGGTTTCCCGACGAACATCCGCCGGCTCCCCAGATCGTCAGAGGTCCGAACGCACCTCCCGGGGCGGTCTGTGGCACCTGCCATCTTATGTCCGGTCAAGGCCATCCTGAATCCGCCGATATCGCCGGGCTTCCCGCCGAGTACATCGTGCGCCAGATGAAGTATTTCAGGAGCGGGGCCCGCAAAGACGACGAGCGCATGGGTCCGATTGCCAAGAATGTATCCGATGAAGACGTGCGTCAGGCCGCGGAATATTTTGCGGCCGTCAAGCCCATTTCCTGGGTGAAAGTTATTGAGACTGCCACACCACCGAAAACATACGTCAGCAGCGACGCGCGCCATCGTGTTTTGGTTCCCGACGGTAGCACCGAGCCGATCGGCCATCGGATCATCGAAACGCCGGTAGATCCAATGCAAACATCGATTCGCGATCCACACTCGGCCTTCATTGCTTATGTTCCTCCGGGCAGCATCGCCAAGGGTGAGGCGCTGGTGAAGAA
>QHYR01000367.1 GCA_003223315.1 Acidobacteriota bacterium
CCTTCTCATCCCATCTGATAAGTCGTCTTCTCGGAAACTGGCCGTACAGGAGGTACGTTTACGGCATCTGTCCCTTCGAGCAGTAATCACGTACTGGCCTGATTGATAAACTTAATCTCCCGCACTGTCTCGTCCACAAGGGGTGAATGCGATGGGGCAACTTTGGGTTGCGGCAGGGAGGAAAGGCGTGGGCATGCGATGGACGGTTTATCTTGCAACTGCCATGCTGGCTGGGGCTTCGGGAGCTGCCTTGCTAGGAACGCCACCCGTGGCAGCAGTGGACAGCGAAATGGTGGAACTGCAGGAGAGCGTTAAACAAATCATCCAAGGCCAAAAAGATGCTGAAGCGACGCTGTTGCAGACTGCCGCGGTATCCAAGACGCACATGGAAGAATCCATGAACACGGTCAATAAAATGACCGGCAACGTAATGCCCCTGCAGAAGACCGTGCAGGATATGCAGGCCAATTCGGACACGCGCCTGGATACTATGTCCACGCAAATCCACGGCATCTCTGATAATTTGCAGGAGACGCGCGCGCGCATGGGCAAACTTAACCAACAGCTTGTTGCCCTCCAAAATGCCCTACGGGGAATCGACGCCAAACTGGCCCATAGCGCTCCACCGTCCGCGGGTACCCCGGCCCCTGCGCCGCCGCGAGTTCCCCCAAAACGTTAGGCCCACTCTGCGAATGCCCCTAGAGAGCGTGGCGGGGGCCAAGTCGGGTTATCGGAAACTGACCCACTACTGGCCGCTTGAATCCCGTTTCACGGAAGGGCGGCTTGCGGTAAACTTCCATTTGCTGTCCTGCTAGGTCGCGCTTTAGATGGAGGCAATGGCAATGCGAAATCGGCATGTTCCTGTATTGGCTTTGACTGTGGGCCTGCTGATCGCGGTGGCGCCGCTATTCGCACACCACGCCAACGCGGTGTTTGATACCGAGAAAAAAGTCACGGTGAAAGGGACAGTTGTGGAATGGTTGTGGGCCAATCCGCATTGTCTGCTGCGATTCGATGTGACCGATGAGAAGGGTGAAGTGGCGCATTGGGTGGGGGAGACTCAAGCTCCCATCAACATGATCGGAAACGGATGGAGGAGCGATTCGTTTAAACCTGGGGACGAAATTACCGTCAGCCTCGAACCGCTCAGGAACGGCAGACCCGGCGGGAGCATCCTAAGCGTCGCTTTTGCGAATGGTAAGGTTTTGAATACGCGCTCAGCAGGACTTTACAAACCCGACGGGACCAAAGCCGACGCGCCCAAGGCCGAAGAAGAGTCCAAACAGTAATCGGCGGAAATCCCGCGGCAGGTGTAATCACACAGCTCGATGGTGTTTAGGCGAGTTGCGGCCAGCGAGAACCTACGATTCCAATTGAAAGGCATGTTGCGATGTCAAAGGTCTCAGACCCATCCACATTTGCCAAGATCACGGCAGTCCTAATTGCGGCATGGATGCTGGCTCCTCTCACGCATGGACAAACCATTGTAATACCGTTTGCGCGAGAGCCGGGAGCGGTCTATGACCCAGATGTCCCGAATGAAAAGCCCGGCCCCGCTCCACGCCGCGATTTGTCTGGTATCTGGGAGCCCGCCCGTTCGCTAGGGGACGACGTCGGGGCCGATGGGGCGAAAGCGTTGCCGGCAGACGGGAAGCCGGGACACGAGCCGCCTTTTACACCCGAGGGGCAGAAAGCGTATCTGGCGGATAAGCCGACCTTCGGTTACCGACAAGTTCCACCGGTGCAAACCAATGATCCGATGCCCGGCTGTGATCCGCAGGGACTCCCGCGCGTCGTGCTTCACAATTTCAGAACCAGCTGGATCATGCAGAATCCCGATAACGTGGTGATCCTTTACGAATTCAACAAGAAATGGCGCGTGATCTGGACTGACGGGCGAGAACTGCCCAAAAATACCGAAAACCCGAGCTGGAGTTATTTGCCTGATCTTCCGGAATCAAGGTGGTGGGGATACTCGGTAGGCAAATGGATCGACGATTACACATTCGAGGCGGAGTCGAACGGATTCAACGACAAGACCTGGCTCGATAACGCGGGCCGCCCCCACAGCAAGGCTCTGCATGTGATCGAACGTTATCACCGCGTGGACGCAAAACATCTGGAAATGACAATCGTCATCGATGACCCGAAGTACTACACAAAACCTTGGGTCGCCCTAGACCGATTGTCGTTGAGGTTGCAATCACCCAAGTTCGATTTTTTTGAGCAGGAGTGCTCGCCCTCGCAGACAAGGGAATACAACGAGTTTTATGGCGAGCCCGCCTCAGAGGGACTCGACAAGACCCCGGACAAAGCCAAGTAGACTTGGAGCTCTCCCGTAAGAATGAGCGGCGAAGCGAATTTACTGCCGCAGTCCGCCGAGCTGTACTTCAAATCCATCTGGATCTGCGACGTGGAAACTCGTTTTGACATCGCCGCT
>QHYR01000368.1 GCA_003223315.1 Acidobacteriota bacterium
AAGGCAATCGCACGACCGAATCGGTGTTCCCAACATAGATGAATTGCGGGTCCGATCCCGGCGGATAAAAGGCCATGCCAAAAGGCCGATTGAATCCGCTTGCAAACAGCGTGACGCTCTCGGGTTTTCCATCCTTGGTCATGCCGTGCATCACTTTGATTTCCCCTGCGCTGCTATCGGCCACGAAGACGTCGCCGTTTGGCGCCGTGCGCAATTCGCGCGGCTGCTCGAATCCCGCGGCAAAAAGCTGCACCTGGAAGCCCGGCGGCACCTGAAGCGATGCATCCGCGGGGCGCGGAACAATGTGACTTTGATTCGCGGCGGACGGCGTGGCGTAGGGAGCGGGCAAATCCGGGACGGTGATCTTGCGGAAGAGCCCAGGCTTTTCCGTGGCGATGGTGGAAAATGCCGCCGCGCCCGTCAAAATATTTCCGGGCTCGTCGGCCGGCGGCCAAGCCAACGCGACGGAAATTACGGCGCAAACCGCTGCCCCCGAGAGGGGGAGCAAGAGAGCTCGTTTCAAGGATGTTCGTTTCATGGCAGGCCTCTCTTTTGGCCAAAGCCATCCTTAATAGGCGGCTTTCGCCCTGCTACGCATTCTACTCCAGTTCGATGAACGGGGCTCGGCCGCGAACCGGGGCGACGGCAAGAAGATTGGCGGCTTGACGCAGGCGGGGAGTTGCTATAGAAGGCCTACAGTTGGACCGAACGACTCGTTCCGGAGTCGTTCCCGGAGGTGCAAAGTGGAAACGTCCTCACGCAAACCGAAGAACGGCGGATTTTCCCGCAGAGAACTGCTTCAAGGAACTTCGACCGGAATTGCCGCTGCGCTCTTGACGTCCACAGCTTCGAGCTGGGCCCAAGGCGCGCAAAACGATCGCGCGTCAGCGGGCGCGCAGAAGCTCGCCGCGATCACTCCGGAGTCGTTGCCCAAGGCGTGGTCGCGGGAAGAGATCCAGCGCCGGTGGCAGGCCGTGCGCCAAAAGATGAAGGAGGCGAATCTAGATTGCCTCGTCGTCTGCCAGCACCATCCCGGAGAGATGATCTCCGAGCGGCAAGATGGGGACGCCGATATCGAGTATTTGACGGGAATCCCGCTTCCGTTCAAGTGGGTGGTCTTGCCCATGGAGGGCAAAGTGACCGCGCTTTCCACGAACCAGATCCGAGGCGCGCGCGAGGAGAAACTATCGCAGGAACGAGGAATCGATGTTCGCATCGTCGACGTTTGGTCCGAGGGCATCATCGGCGCCATGAAGGAAGCCAGCGTGGCGCAGGGGCGCATCGGCGTGACCGATTTGGTGGACGCTTCGCGCCAGCCGGAAGGCGAAGTCACCTATATGACCTATGACCGCGTGCTGAAGGCATTTCCTCAGGCAAAATTCCAGCCCGCCAGCTACCTCATCGACGGCGTGGCGGCGCTGCACAGCCCGGAGGAGATCGCCGTTCTGGAGAAAACGACGCAAGTAGGCGAGCTGGGCTTGCAGGCGATGTTCGAGACGGGCCGGCCCGGCGTGCCGCAGCGGGTCGTGTGGCTCGCGATGTTCAATGCCATGGTGAATGCTTCCGGCGAACGGCCCTTCCGCGTTTCGGTGCGCGCGGATGGCCCGGGCAACAGCGCGCTGAATCGGCCCGTCGAAGAAGTGATGCGCGCGGGGCAGGTGTTGAGTCAGGAATGCTCGGGATGCGTGCTTGGGTATGGTTCGCAGGTGAACCACTCCGTGGTGGTGGGCTCTCCGGCTCCGGCCGATTGGGATGCCGCGGCCAAAGACAGCCTGGATACGTTCCAGGAGATGGTGTCGGCAATCGCTCCGGGAAAAATGGTGAAGGAAATCTGCGCGCCTTACGACAAGCGGCTCGTCGCGCGAGGTGATAAACCTGGAGCGCTGGTGATCCATTCGGGCGGGCTTGGCACTCTGCCGCGGGGCGGTTCGGCTGGCGTGGTGGGACAAATCGTGCTCCAGGCGGGCATGGTGTTCGACGTAAAGCCAGCTTTCCGGCTGAAGAACGGCGGCACGGCGCAATTTGGCGATTCCGTGGTGGTTACGGAGAATGGCGCGCGCCGGCTGGGCAAGCGAGAGATGAAGGCCGTCAAGCTGAGCTGATCGGGCCGTCCCGTCGCTGCTGCAACACGGGAGCGGATTTTTCTGTTACCAGGCCGAAGAGGCGAAGAGCGGTTTGTCCCAGAATTGTCTCGGCCTTGTCTCCGGCTGTTTTACTTGCCTTGCCTAGCCGGCCAGAGTAGGATTCGTCCCGATTCGGATGTGGCGGAGCGTGCCCCGCGCTCGAAGACGGCCACCGACCCTGAGGTATTCAGACATTTGAGGAGGAAGGAATGCGAAAAGTCCTGATCGGCTTTTTGGCAATGAGTTTGTGCGTGCTCGGACTCGGCGCCATGTGGATCGTGCGCGCCGATGACGACGACACGGTGAAATTTACCGCGAACCTCGATGGGTTCCAGGAGGTTCCCGCGATTCTGAGCGAAGGCAAAGGAACGCTGACACTCACTCTTAATCGAGTGGCGAAAACGTTCAAG
>QHYR01000306.1 GCA_003223315.1 Acidobacteriota bacterium
GGACTCGATGAAGTCGTGCGCCAGGGCAGCCCGAGCCGCCGCATATACGCGCTCCTCACTCATGCTGGGCTGACCGTAGCAAATGTTGTTCCATACCGTGTCGTTGAACAGGATCGTTTCCTGCGTCACGATGGCGATCTGTTCGCGCAGCGATCGTAACGTAGCGTCCCGCACATCCACGTCGTCGATACGCAGAGATCCCCCCGTAACGTCATGAAAACGGGGCAGCAAGTTCACCAAGGTCGTCTTTCCCGCTCCGCTCGATCCCACGATCGCCACCACTTCGCCCGCGCGGGCCTTCAAAGAGATGCTTCGAAGGATCGGCACTGCCGGATCGTACGCAAAACTTACGTTATCGAATTCGACTTCACGCGAGAATGGCGCAAGCACGCGCGCTCCGGGATGTTCCTCGACCTCCTCTTGCAACGCCAGAAAGCCGAAGACCTGCGTCGTCGCGCCGTGAGTCTGCTCAAACTGCTGGTACACGCCGCCCATCCCTTTCACAGGCTCATAAGCCTTGAACAGGGCATAGACGAATGTGCCGAAGGTGCCGGTGGTCATCACATCATGTTTGATCTGTTCGCGGGCGTAAAGCAAAACCAGCGCGAACACCACCGCGCTCAGAACATCCATGAGCGGCCCGCTGATCACAAACGTGCGGATCCAGCGCATGTTTTCATGCAGCAGCCGCCGGGCTCGCTCGCGGAACCTGGTGATCTCGAAGCGCTCCATACCAAACGCCTTCACCACGCGATTTCCGCTGAGCGTCTCTTGAAGGATCTGGCTCAGCTCGCCGAGATGAGATTGACTTGATTCCGTCGATCTGCGAATCCGCTGGCCTAGTTTCCGCACGGGGAGGAGCACAACCGGCACTAAAACCGCTGAGGCCAGCGCCATCTGCCAGTTCACGACGAACATCACGATCAAAAGAAAGAAGAGCGTGAAAACATACCGAAAAGAAAGGGCCAGTGATTCGGAAAGCGTTATGCGTGCTCGTTCGACATCATTAATGACGGCGGAGATCAGCCGGCCTGTGGGTTGCTTCTGGAGAAAATCGATCGGTTGGCGTACCAGTTTTTCGTAAACTTCATTGCGCAGGTCGGTGATCGCCGCCTGCCCGGCGTACTGTACCTCGACGACCCCAAAGTACTCGGCAATTGCCTTGAAAACGAAAATTACGACTAGAACGATAGAAAATATTGTCCAAACCCAGTGGATGCTGGCGGGCAGAAAGGAATTGAGATAGATAACATGGTTACCAGGGAGTTTTACCAGCGGCAGGTGAGGATCGTCGCTCGATGGATTCAAGATGCGGTCGACCATGGGCGTAATCATCAGGGCGATTACGCCCTCTGCCATTCCCAACAGCGCGAGAGCCAAAACACCCAGGAACAAGCGCGCGCGGTACGGCCGCGCATAGCGGAGCAACCGCCGCAGCTCGTGAATGTGCCGTTCCGTTCCCACTCCTCACTCGTTCCAATCCACGTGCCCGAAGGCCACGTTACGAAGCACAAAAAAGAATGTCAAGCCGCCCACTTGTCTAGATCGCGGTGCACTACCTTTGTGGTATACCCCCGCGCTGCCAAAACACGGCGCACCGCCTCCGCCAGCATGACGGAACGATGACGCCCACCGGTACACCCGAACGCAATGGTTAAATAACTCTTACCCTCGCGGATGTAATGGGGAATGAGATAAATCAGCAGGTTCTCGATGCGCCGCAGGAATTCGCCGGTCTGGGGGAATGACCGGATATACCGCGCCACTCTCGGATTGCGTCCCGAAAGTTTGCGTAGCCGTGGAATGAAGTGTGGATTGGGCAAAAAGCGCACATCAAAGACCAGGTCCGAATCAGCGGGCAGGCCATAGCGGTATCCGAAGCTCACCAGAGAAACCATCAGCGGCCGCTTGCTCCGGCTTTGAAACCGATTCATGATGAATTGCCGCAGTTCATGGACATTGAACCGCGTCGTATCGATCACGACATCAGCCAGCTTTCGTATCGGGGCCATCAAACGGCGCTCGCGGGTCAAGACTTCACGCACGGGCCGGTCGCGACCTAAAGGATGCGGACGGCGCGTTTCGCTGAACCGCCGCAGCAACGCCTCATCTGAGGCTTCGATGAACACCAAACTCGCGGGCACCTCCCGGCTAATCTGCTTATACAGAGCCGGCAGACGCTCAATCTGATTGCCCTCGCGGGCGTCCACCAAGAGCGCGGCGCGCTGCACTTCGGAATTGCCATAAAAATTGAGTTCGCTGAACGTGGAGATCAGGTCCACAGGCAGGTTATCCACGCAGTAATAACCGAGGTCTTCGAAGGTCTTCAGAACGGTGCTTTTTCCGGAGCCGCTCAGCCCCGTCAAAATCACCAGTTGGCGGGCGTCCGACACGGCGGTATGTTTCACGTTGACTGAGCCTAAGCCTTCACGCGGCGCTGATGGGTGCTGGGGATGCGCAGATCTTCACGGTACTTGGCCACCGTGCGGCGCGTCACCTGAATGCCGCCCTCCGCCAGTTTCTTGGCAATTTGATCATCGGTAAGCGGGCGAGCGCTATCTTCTTCGTCGATCATCTTTTTCACCAAGCGCTTCAGCGTCTGTAAAGACATCCCGGAGCCCTCGGGACCATTGACACTCTCACTGAAAAACGACCGCAATTCGAGCACACCTTGGGGCGTATGCGCATATTTGCTGGAGACTGCGCGGCTCACAGTGGAGGGATGCACGCCTACTTCTTCCGCCACCTCCTTGATCATCATGGGCCTGAGATGATCGGCTCCGTATTCCAGGAACTCCTCCTGGCGCTGGATAATCGACTGGCAGACGCGCAGGATGGTGTGCTTGCGTTGCTCAATGCTCTTCATAAGCTGCAATGCGGCGGTGAAGCGCTCCTTGACGTAGTTGCGCACTTCGCGATCGGCGGCGTCGCGGGCCAGCAGCTTTCGATAGACGTGGCTCAGCCGAAGCTGCGGCACATCATCTTCATTCATGAACACGTGCCACCCGTCGTCCATTTTGCGGAAGTACACGTCGGGTTCGACCAGACGCGCCTGCGTCTTGTTGTAGCGCAGTCCCGGACGCGGGTCGAGACCGCGAATCACTTCCATGGCGCGCTTGACCAGCTCAATGGGACGATTTAAGGCCCGCGCCACCTCCTTGAGCTGATTCCCCTGTAGCAGCTTCGCCAGCGGACTCTCCGGGCTTTGCTGTTCATCTTCAGTGGCCGCCATGGGCCGCTTAGGCATGCATTCGGACACAATCTGCTGCGCGAGGGTGTTCTGAGCATCGAGCGTTCGAAGCTGAATGAGCAAGCACTCCCGCAGGTTGCGGGCGCCCACGCCAAGTGGATCGAACTCCTGAACCGTAGCCAAGGCTTCCTCCACGTCTTCCACCGAATAGTTGCCGTTTTTGGCAATTTCCTCGAGGGATGCCGTGAGATAGCCATTTTCATCGAGATTTCCGATGATGACTTCGGCGATTTCACGCACGGTCTCATTACAAACCGTCACACTTAACTGCCAACTCAGGTGCTCGCTTAATCCTTGCGGCGAGGAGATGAATTTTTCGAACGACGGCTTCTCGATGACTTCGTGCTCGCCGTTTCCATTCCCGCCGCCGCTGTCCAAATATTGATTGAAGAAGGAATTGAGATCGAATTCGTCAAAGGGATTTGCCGCTTCGGTCTCCGGGACCTTTTCTGTTTCCGCCTTGATAAAAGCCTCTTCGCTATAATCCTGCTCGTTCGCCTGGCTGTCGTCCGTCATCTCTTCGAGCATCGGGTTGGCAACCATTTCCTGAGTGATCATTTCGCGAAGCTCTAAGCGGTTCAGAGCCAGCACGCTCACCATCTGCACTAAGCCAGGCGTCAGAATCTGCTTCTGCGCGACCTTGAGGTGGAGTTTGGGTTGGAGCCAACTCATGGAAGTTAGTTCAGGCGGAAGTTATGGCCCAGATAGATGCGGCGCACTTCGGCATCCGTGCTGAGCTCGCTGGGCGTCCCGGCGCAGAGGATGCGGCCGCCGTGCAGAATATAGGCGCGATCGGCCACCGCCAGCGTCTCTGGAACGTTATGGTCGGTGATCAGGATGCCGATCCGCGCTCGGCTTAAGTCCGTGATGATCTTTTGAATATCGCCTACAGCCAGCGGGTCAATGCCCGAAAACGGTTCGTCCAGAAGGATGAAGGCCGGGTTCAGAACTAGCGAACGCGCGATTTCGAGCCGCCGCCGCTCTCCCCCTGAGAGTGTGTAGGCCCGATTGTCTCTTACCGTTTCCAGTCCCATTTGCGCCAGCAGTTCTTCTAGTCGATCGCGTTGCTGCTCCGCCTTCAAGGGAAGGGTCTCTAGAACGGCCAGCAGGTTTTCCTCGACGGTCAGTTGGCGAAAGGCCGAAGGCTCTTGGGGAAGGTAACTGATACCGCTCCGAGCCCGAAGATACATCGGAAGATCGGTGATATCTTCCCCGTCAAGGAGGACACGCCCCGAGTCCGGACGGGCCAAGCCAACGAGGATGTAAAACGTCGTAGTTTTTCCTGCACCATTCGGACCCAGCAGGCCAACCACCTCACCTTGGCCGACCTCCAGGTCCAGGGCGTCCACAACCTTCCGTCCCCGGTAAGACTTGCAAAGGTCGACGGCCTGGAGTTTGAACATATCCCATCATTTCTCGACCTGGTGCAGCGTCAGCGTTCGCAAACCTTCCGCCGATTCGATGTTAATGCTATCATCGCCAAAAAAGAAGGTCAATTGACGCCCTTGCGTTGCGTTTCCTGAAGCGTCATACACAGTTGGGGTCCCGCCTGAAAGTACGAACCTGCCGTCTTGGGCGGTATAGTCCGCGCGATTTGCCTTCCCGTGGCGGCCCTGCTGTTCCACGTTGACACTGCCAAATGCCGAAGCGCGGACCAGTTGCTGGCCTGTGGCGGCGCCATTGGGCGGTCCACCACCCGGTTTCCCGGTCGTGCTCGCATCTGCAGTTGCCGAATTTCCTGCCGGCGCAAAGAAAAAATCCATCGCATCCGCGGTCATGGAGCCTTCCCCGGAAGATGCGCGAACTTTCTCCTCCATGCGGCCGCGATTTTCATCGCTCTGGTAAATCAAACGATTGCCTTGGGCATGCCAGAACTCGAGTTTGCTAGGTAGCGTCCGGGGGCTTGGTTGGGCATGACCAGTCGCAGGGGCTTGCGGAAAAACTGCATGAACCTGGCCGGTGGCCATAAGCGTATGGGTCTGGCGATTGAGTTCTATGGTCTCGCCTTCAACAATAGCATCTCCCTGCCAGAGCCTCGCGTTTCCTGAATAGACGGCGCGACCTGTCGCGCTATTGGCATCGAGCCGCTCTCCTGAGACCCGGCCGGGTCCGGGCGCAAAGTTGACCCATTGACTGCCGCCGCTCGAGCTTTCGACCGTGGCCACTCGTCCAAAGGCATGAAATTCATTCGTGCTTTGATGGAAGACAGCGCTCCGTGCCGTCGTCCTGGAGCTCGCATCTGTGAGCACGACCGATCCTTCCAGCAAGGTGGTATCACTCGTGCGTTCAAAATGCGCATGATCTGCTTGGGCGCTTTCATTGTCCTGATGCAGTCGCACGTCAACCGTTTGATCCACGATCGACCATCCCCCGTCGGGAGCAAACTGAGCAACCATTTGCCGCGAAGACGTGGTTTGCGGGGCGGCCTCTCCAATCTGCCGCTCGAACTGAACGCCTTCCGAGCCCCGTAATTCCCTCAAGTCATTTTGGCCGGTAAAATCCGCCTCCAAATGCTGGGCGGTCAGGCGCGTCCGCTCCTGGGCTGGTTTCCCGGAAAGAGTTCCAGAGTCCCACGACTCGACTGTGCCTGCTGGTGTTTGCGCGTGCTTCACCCGCGCCTCGCCTCCCTTCTGGGAGCGAGCGAAATCCAGGTGCAAAATCGATGTTTCCAAATTTCGCACCACGCCAGCCCTGTTTGAATGCCCGATGACTTTTCCGGTGGCGACGAGCAGCCGCGGCTGATTGGAGACCGGATAGAGTTTCGTTTCCACGCGATCCGCTTCCAGTTGATCGTCACCGTTTGGGTTTCGGGCAATCGCGTGCACCTTGCCTTCGGCGATGATCGCCTCGATTCGCGTGGGCGAAGCCAGCGCTGTAATCGTCTCCGCCTTTAAGGATGTGTGCGAGGGGCCATCACTCTTCAGCTCGGGCTGTTCTGTGGCGATCAGGCGGTGCACATACATATGCTCGTCCAACTCCACCTCAAGTTTGCCGCAGACGAGGTCAAAATTCGCCTGATGTGCGTGGACGGGACCCAGCAGGTGAATCAGGCGTCGATCACGGTCAAAGGTCATGCTGCTTCCAGAGAGGTTCAACACTTGCTCGGCGGTTTGAGATACGTGGTCGGCGGGATCCGCTCCATGCAATGCCAGCTCTACGGCGCTGAGAAGCTGCATTTCGCCTTGTTGCGCCTCGTATCGGAAGCCCACTCCTTGGCCTTCGCCTTGCGAAAAGCGAAAGCTCGCGGGGCGGTCCGTCGTCGCCAGGCCGGTCTTATGGTCAAAAGATACGTGGCTGGTTGCGACCTGCACCAGCCGCGAGCCACTGGCCTGCGCGGCTTGTCCGGCCCGGGTGTGCTGGTCGGAGGAGCGGTCCAGATCGATCTGCACGTCTCCGGCGCAGCTAATGCTCTCCAACGCAGTCAAATAGTCGCACGTGCGCGTGTGCAGATTGTCAAAGCGTTCACCCGCGCCGCCGTAGGCAGTGATCCATACATCCTCGAGGAGGCTGCGGCCGCCTTCCACGAATTCGGTGGCGCGCGAGGCACGCACGGTAAATTCCGTACGGTCGCCCACTACCTTCGAGAAGCTAAATCCCGCAGAGCGCTGCTCCACGCTCGACGGCACAGCCGCTGGCACCTTCTTGCGCGCCTGGCGCGATTGCCAGTCGCGTGCTCCGTAGACACAAGCTACGAGAACGACCAGCAGAACAGCGATACCTGCCGACCAGCGTGCGTAACGCGCGGCTTCGGTAGTGCGCATCGAGTGGCGCCTCGCGATCTTAGAAACTCAGTATAGGAAGAAGGTTTGCGCCGAACAACCTTCATTCAGCCATTTGTTTTCGAAACGGCAGTTCGTCTTTCGAAACAACCGGGACCCGGGGAAACCCAAAGGCCTGAGCCGGCAAGGATATGCGCGGGACGCCGCGCGATGGATCGGGCAAAAAATGGACTCGCGCAGCCGAACCCTCAACTAGACCCTCTAGCCGAGAGTACGAAAACTGTGCCCTAACGAGACTAGCATTCTTCGCATCCGGCGTTCAAGGCTTGTCTGAAGCCTGCCTCCGCGGGGGATGGCACTCAGGCCGTGGACAGCAGACCTTGCTTGGCCGCCGCGACGTTGTCTCGGCTGGTATTCTTCACCATATACATCGCCTCATCGGCCAGGTGCAGCAATTCCGCCTTGGTCTTCGAATCCGTGGGATAAGCAGCCACCCCGGCGCTCGTCGTGATGCGCACGTCAAGCCCTTCCGACGTGAGCCAATGAGATTCGCGGATCAATTTGTGCAGCCGCCGGGCGACCACGCAGGCACTTTCCTTGGATGTCTGGGGAAGTAAAATCACAAACTCATCGCCACCATACCGGAATGCAAAGTCGATGAGCCGGCAATTATCCCGCAGCACTTGACCGATCTCCGCCAGTAGCTTCGAACCTGCCAGGTGGCCGTGTGTGTCGTTCACGGCCTTGAAATGGTCCAGATCGAGAAAAACCACGGAGAATTCGTACCCATATCGTTGCGAGCGATAGATCTCGGTCTCCAGGATGAAATTGAGATGACGCGCATTGTAAAGATTCGTGCAATCGTCGGTGATGGTCAGTTCATGAATGCGCTGCACATGCCGCGCGTTCTCCAGGGCAATCGCGGCGAAGTCCGCCAAAGCCTCCAGGAGCGCCAGATCGCGGTCGTGAAAGCCGTCCATGTCCATGCAGTTGACCAGCTCAATTACGCCCAGGCAGTGATCTCGAAAACGCACCGGAACAGCTACAATGGAACGCGTTTCCATCTTTGTTTTCTCGTCCACCTTCCCAAAGAAGCGCGTATCCTTGCTCACGTCGGGAACGATGACGGCTTGCTGATTTTGCGCCACCCACCCGGCAATGCCTTGGCCGATCTTGATGCGCACATCCTTGAGGCCGTGGGCGTTTTTGCCGATGGCTAGCTCGAAATAAAGTTCCTGCTTGACTTCGTCCACGAGCAACATGGACCAGGTATCCGGATGGAGAAATTCGTCGATTTTTTCCATGATCGTGCGCAGTACTTGGTCCAGCTGCAGCGATGAAGTGAGGGCTTTGCCGAGTTCGTGGAAGACGGCCACTTCGCCTGCTTCCCTGCGATCCCCAGGGAGGCCGGGATTGCGGCGGCGCTCAATGCCCGTAAAAACCCGGTTTTCTGACATTTTTCGCCTATGGGATCTTGCGCAGACATCTACTTCCGCGAAGCAAACTGTAAATTATAGGCATCGGCCGAAACGCCGTGCAATGGTCCATTGAATCCAATGTTTCCGATTGGTTTCTGTCACGAAGATAGGGCTTGCGCCGGATTTGACAGCTTTGGTATGCCCTAACCTAGTAGGGCCGCGAAATTGCGGAAGCGAAGCCCGGCACGAATAAGTCTGGTTTTGGCCAAATGAATGGGCCAGACGCAGGCCTCGTTTGCGCGAGCAGGCCAGCTGGGAAGCATCACTCTCCTGTGTAGTGATGTGAAATCAACCCACGGAGGCGCCGATTAGCTCTGAATTATACGAGGAAGTCCTCTCTGGCCGCACGACGCGTGAGCGTAAGATGGCCGTCTGCTCTGGATCTGCAGGACTGACGCCGGGCGAACGGGCTGAACTGCTTACTCTGCTCAAGGAAGATGCCGACGATATGGTGCGGGAACGCGCCGAAAACGCGCTGCTCAGCGAATCAATAGACGCATTCGCGGCTGCGCTCGCTGGCGACCATCCCGCCGTGCAGCTCTTTCGCTATTGCCGGCGGAATCTCCTTGATAAGCCGGCGATCGCTGTAGCTCTCATAAAACACTCGCGCTGCCCAATCGAATTTCTGACTTCCGCCGTAAAGGCTTTGCCAACTTCCACCGTGCAAGAGCTGATGCAGGACCTGGACCAGCTTAGCTCCAATCGCGCGCTGGTCGCCGCTCTGGTGCGATCTCCTTCGCTCACGGCCGAACAGCGTCACCAGCTCGAGGAGCTACTGGCGGACAAGCCCGAAGGTGAATCGGCATTTGCCGAGGCGGTGGCGGACATCGATACCACCAGAGAACAGCGTCTCACGCTCCTGCAACGGCTCGCGGGCCTGCGCGTGGTGGAGCGAGTGCAGCTCGCGCTCAAGGGAAATCGCGAGGAGCGAATGGCCCTGATCCGCGATCCCTGCAAAGTTGTGCAGCGGGCGGTGCTCCAATCTTCCAGGCTTACAGATCGAGAGGTGGAGACGTTTGCCTCCATGGCCAGCCTCACGGAAGAAGTGCTGCGAATCGTCGCCAACAGCCGGAATTTTCGCCGCAATTACAGCGTGGTCATCAATCTAATGAACAATCCTAAAACCCCCCTCGATGTCACTCTGCATATGCTG
>QHYR01000307.1 GCA_003223315.1 Acidobacteriota bacterium
TGAGTACCAACTGGCTGGCGATAGCTGCCGATGCGACTACAAACGCCAAATTCTTCTGACGCATCGTACGCCTCCTCTGATTTTGATTGCTGTCCTCTTTGCGATGGAGGTTTCGATTTTGCTTACATCTATTATGGTACAGACGGTATTGTCAAGAGTTTCTCCTGGGTTGAGGTGCGCGGAAGAACGGCCGGGCGAGGTTCGTACGTCGGCGTCCACTACTGAGCTTGCGGCCAAAATCAGTAAGTTAAGTGCTCTCAACGTGCGGACGGGGTTCGAATCCCTCCCTCTCCGCCAAATTCGTCCACAACTGTGGCAGCGGGGATCCGACTCAAGTAGTCAACTATGCGGTATAGGAGAGTCCCCTGCGGGAATGGTCGCAACAGGGCTTGGGCCAACTCCGGCTCGCCGAGCGGAAAATCCTGCAAGCTCAACTTCAGAAACTCGCTGTTCGAGTTCCACGCCTGAGGGAAGTAGGCAATCATTTCATGCTCGCTTCGCGCGGCTGTCGCCGGCATCGCCGCGAAGGGTCGACCGGCAAGGCGCGCGTGTAGGGCCGCAATCATGTCGGGTCCCCCGCCCAATTGAATGTGACAAAGCGGGGTGCACCGTGGATTCATTTCGACAAGATAAGTTTGCCCGCTTCCCGTCTCAATCATGAAGTCCAGACCGAAAAAGCCGGAGAGGTGGAGCTTGCTCGCAATCCGCTCTGCGGCCCTCACCATCTCAGCGTTATCGACCCGGCGCACTACATTGGCCGGACCGGTTGGCTCCGAGGTAGCGAGCACCTCAACGCCCATCTGGGCCAGCACTTCTCCTTCCCAACACGCCACGGCACAGTTGGCCGGCCGACCCGGAATAAAAGCTTGGGCGATGACTGCCCGGCTGCAAGCTTGCCACCAGTCGCGAAGATAGAACGAATCGCGATTGACCAGGGCACGTTTGAGCGCTCGCGTCAACCCGCACGGACTCTTCAGGATGTGGAACATCGTCTCTGCATCCTGCGGAGCCTCCACAACCCGCACGCCGCTTCCACCCCAGGTTCGGTCTGCTTTGAGCACCCATGGAAGGGGTTGTTTGGTCTGCCATTGCGACAGGTCTTCGGGAGTTTGCAGCAAACAGGTGGACGGAACCCGAATTCCCTCAGCCTTGGCAAGTTGAAGGAGCGGATATCGCGCCGACACGATGGGGTAGCTCGAAGCAGGTCCCAACGAACGTTCAATCAAACTCGCCACACCTTGCTGCTGGCCCCCGTGTGTGCGGAATTCCCAACACAATTGATGTAAGTGCTGAACCACGCGGTCGTCGCATGGAATAATGAGGTCCGGCGCCGTGGATTCGATTGCACGCAGCAAAGAGGCCAACGGACGAAGCGCGCTGTAAGAAAAGCTGTGATAAGGAGCCCTGATGTTCTCTACGGGGTGATGGTCAGTACAGACAATCGACACTTCGCAGCCAAGGGCGGCGAAACCCATCGCCAGCCGCGGCGCGTAGGCACGCCGGTCCGTATCCGCCAACAGGATTCTTACCGATGAACTCTTCTCACTCTGGGAATGGATAGCGTTCTTGCTCACTGTTGGTAACCCGCCTTGCGATCCACCCCCGGCGTGCCCGAGCGGCCGCGCAACCGCGCTACAGTCAAACCGCATCTTGCGGCTGTACCGTCGCTTCTTCGATTCGCGTTTCGTGCTGCTTCACGGCGACTGCAGCGCGCGAATCCGCGCGTGCCAGGTGTTTAGTCAGGCGGGTGGCCGCGAATCTTGCGCCGAAGGCAAAGCGCAGCAGTGGTCCAAAAGAATTAGCAGCAGCGGTACCGACGAAATATAGGCCTGGAACGGACGACTCGAAGTTGGAGGAGAGTATGGGAGTCTGCTCGACAGCGTCAATCGCAGACTGCAGCTCGAAACTCATAAAAGTCAAGCCACGCAGATCTACCCTGTACCCAGTGGCGGCAATCACATGATCCGCTACCAAGGGCTGCCGTTCGCCAGCCTGATTCGTCAGCTCGAGATGAACACGAGAGTTCCGTACTTTGGCCGCCGTGACATTCACACCCAGATGAAAGGGCACCTTCCCAACCACTTGTTGCTTAATGAACCAGCCGGGAGCGGGCCCGAGCACGCGGCGCACAAACTCAAGCCGAAATCGTTCTGGTAGGAGGCGAAATGCCAGCGGCGCCTTAGTGCAGAAAACCAAGTCCCAGCCGTGTGCCAAACCCGTGTTGGGCCTCAGGATGCGTTCCCCCAAAGATCGCTTCCGTGGTGGGTCGTGAAAGGGGATGGCAGAGCTTCGGGCGACCACGTGGACGTCGGCACCAGCTTGATGGAGTATCGCCGCCAAATCGAGGGCGGAGGCCCCTGCACCGATCACCGCGACAGCGCGGCCCTGAAAATGATCGACGGCGTGATGAGCGGAACTATGGGTCAGCAATTCCGGAGGCAATGTGGACAAGCGCGGCGGCGTGTAGGCGAAATGGGTCAGGCCGACCGCAACGATCACTCTTCGCGCGTAACAAACCTCTCCATCCACCAGCCGGAGCTCGAGGCCCCCGGCCGACCGGCTGAGCGAAACCACGATCTTATTTTCGAGCTGAGGAACAAATCTCCTTTGGAATGCCAGACCATACGACGTGAAGGTCTCCAGTGGAGTTGGCAACCCCAGGTCCGCGTAAGGGAGACCCTCGTGTTGGCAGTACGCGCCCAGAGTGAACTCCGAATCTGGGTCATACAGGGAGGAGGCAAACCCTTCCGATTTCAGGTGCATGCCTTTAGGCATTCGCGTCAACCAGGTATCCATGGGCCGGCCGAAGATTCGAAACTCGATACCGCGCGCGCGGAGATGAGCAGCGATCGAGAGTCCATAAGGTCCTGCCCCGATAATGGCTACGTTGCAGCACGTCATCGCTTGTTCTTCCCCGTTTCTTTCTTTTGACAGCAATTGGTCATGGCACCACGACGCTGTTTGCCGCGCTTGATCTGGCCACGGGAATGGTGCTCAACCAGTGCCAGCGCCGCATCGCCACCAAGAGTACTTTGCTTTCTGCGAAAGATCGACGTTTCAGTTCCCGCCCGGTTCGCGGTGCACCTGATTGTGGATAACCTTCCCGTTACCGGAATCCCGTCTCAGTTGTCGACGCTTAACGAGCCTAAGGCATGTGAGAAAGCAACTTTGTTTCCATATGCTCCGTTAAGCCAGTTGTGGCGTAAGTGACTGCTTCTAAAGTGACTTCCGCGCGCCCGACACACCTATGTGAAGGCCCTAATCGACGAAAGGGAAAAAGATTGCAACTATTGGAACAAGTATGGCTTCTAGTTACACCTGTGACCGATAGACAAGAAGAAAGACGAGCCGGGGGGATCGGGTTCGAATCCCACCCTCTCCGCACTGTCCTGGTAACGTTATCTGCCATCAGGCCGCGGGTAGCCTGGGAGGCTCGCGGAGCAAGTGCTCGTCCCGATGGACTATTTTGAAGGTCTGTGGTGTAGGATCTTGCCATGGAGGTATCGGCGATGAACATCAAAACCCGGACTCTTGTGATCGGTGCCGTTGCCGTGGTTGGCATCGTGGCGGTCGTCACCAGAGCGTCTCATCTCCAGTTCGGCTCACGATATACCAGTCCTCAGGCGAACGTTGCAGCCACCATTGCCGGCAAACAGATCAGCATCGAGTATTACGCGCCGTCGATGCACGCGCGAAAGATCATGGGCGGGCTGGTACCGTTTGGCGAAGTGTGGTGTACCGGGGCGAACTGGGCTACAAAGATAACAACCGAGGGTAATCTGGAAATGGGTGGCCTGAAGCTCCCCGCGGGAAGCTACAGCATCTGGACCCTTCCAAACCAGAACGAATGGACGCTCATTATCAACAAGCAGACAGGCCAATTTCATCTCAATTACGATTCTTCACGCGACTTCGGCCGCACCAAGATGAATCTCAAGAAGCTGGCCGCTCCGGTGGAAACGTTCACAATCGAATTGAGATCCGATACAAGTAATAAAGGAACGCTGGCGCTGCTGTGGGAGACAACGGAAGCGTCAATTCCATTCACCGTCGTTCAGTAGGCCGTTACCAAGCCGGAACGTCCGCGCCGTCCGCAAAACTATTTGACCGGCTCCATGCCTTCGGCCTTATAGGCCGCCGCAGCCTTCGGTCCCGTCAGGAACTTGACGGCAGCTTTGGCTGCCTCGCCGTTTTTGGTGTTCGGACTAACGCCCGCGGCAAAGCTAACATAGGTCTGGAACTCCTTGGGGAGCGGACCAGCCAATTCCAGCCCCTTCGCGGACACAATCTCACTGATCAAAGTGATCAGGATTTCGGCCTTCCCGTCTCGTACAGCCGCTGATGTCTCTTCGGCGCCCGGCAAAAGCAACGTTCTGGCTTTTAGCGCGTCGGCGATTCCCATGCTGGCAAGCATCTTGTCGGTGGGAGGCCTGCTAGCGCCGGCGGCCGCGTAAGTAATCGATTTGGCGTTCAACAGCGCCTTTTTGAGCGCTTCCGGCGTACTCACATCGGGCTTGGCCGCGCCCGCGCGGATGCCAATGCCGATCCCAACGCGCGCGGCATTCGAGCGTGAATCCGCCGCGACTTTTCCTTCTTTGATCAGGGCATCGATTGCATCGGAAGTCAAAATGGTGAAATCAAACGCCTCGCCGCCCTCGATCTTTGGTTTGAGTGAAGCGGTGGTGCCGAATTCCACCGCCAGAGGATGGCCGATGGCGCGCTCGCATTGGGGAATGATTTCGTTCAGCGCTCCCTGCACGCCGTTGGAGGCCAATACGTGAAGCGCAGGCGCCTGCGCTTCAGCGGCCCGGGCAAACAGGAAAATAATTCCCGCAATCGTCATTGCCATGGCTGCGGCTAGGGTTCGTATCTTCATCGGCCTCTCTCCTCTCGTGTCGCGATCTCCGAACGCAACAGCGGGCCTGTCGGGGAGCCTATCCGAAGAAGTCTCCTGAGGCAAGCACGGCACGGCCATCCGACTTCGGCATGGTGCAATAAATAAGTAAAGATCGCGCGCCGCCCGAAATGGGTCGATAAGAGAGTCGGGATATCAGGCTAATCGCGCGGGCTGTAGTAGCCACTGCGGGAGCGCGCTGTGAGCGGCGGCTGATCGTTCGATGGCTTAAGGCTGACCTTGATGCGGCGCCAGCGACCGTCGTGACGAATATCGCTCGGCTTGTACCCGAGGACGTATTGGGTCCGCAGCTCCATGCCAATCTTCCGCGAAAGATCAACCAATTCGCTCAGGCCTGCGACCGGAAAAAGATGGCCGCCGGTCATCTCGGCGAGCTCGGAAAGCAGGCTGGGACCGTTGCGTTCCTCCGCGGTTCTCCTCATGTCGTCCGCATCGAAAATTCCAAGCGCATAAAGCTGGCAGTCGGATTCTTGCAAAAGGCTTCGGATTTCGCTTTCGTTGTGCCGGCTGTGATTATCCCCGCCGTCAGAGATGACGAGCAAAACATGCCTGTCATTTCGCGCATTTTTCATTTGCGCCACACCCAAGTCGATCGCGTCCAGAAGGGCGGTCCGCCCCTCTGGCTTTAGCGACGCCATCCGCTGTCGCAATAGCTCGATATCAGAAATGAAGATGCTCTCCAATCGGGCGCGATTATTGAAGCTGACCAGAAAAAATTCATCGTTCGGATTGGAGCTTTTTAAGAACTGTGCCGCCGCCCGTCGCGAGGCTTCCATTTTGTCCGACATGCTCCCGCTGGTATCAAAGATCACTCCGATCGAGATGGGCACATCTTCTCTGGAAAAAGTCATGATTTCCTGTTCTTGATTGTCTTCCAAGATCCGGAAGTCTTTCTTCTCCAGATTCGCAACCGGGTGACCGTAGGAATCGGTCACGCTGACGTTGACGAGCACCATATCCACATCTATCTGGATCGAGCCCGGCGCAGGTTCAGGTTTGTGCGGCGCTAGGGGGCCGTTGATTTGCCCATCGGAGCGCAGCGCAGGAAACGTCAATGCGGCAAGAACAAGAGCAAGGAAGGCGGTTTTTTGCTTCATCGCTGCTCCGCGAGACGGTGCCGAGGCACGGGACCGCGTTCGCTGAATTCTATCCTTAAGGCACGCCACAAGTGGATAGCACTTCCGTTCTGAGAGGGCTAGGAGTACTAAATCATTTGAAATCTGCATCCTGCAGGCGTCTCTTGGGCCGCACTCGTAGGCAGGAAGACCCCTGCACGCAGTAGTACTTGCCGCCCTGATCTGGTTAATAGTCAGGCTGATACAGCCACCCAGTTATCCAGTTCAGCCTCCGACTTCTCCTAGATAGACTAGGGGTACGGCATTTCGTACTGGCTTTAGCGGGGTGTGCAAGAAGCCGATCCCGCTCTTTCGGGCAGGAATAAATCTCTCAGAGGAGAAAGAAAACAAATGCGACGAATGATCTTTTTGGCTATCGGGTTATTCCTCTTCTCGATTTCGAGCTTTGCGCAAGAGGTGATCTATCCGAAGGCGGAGGTGTTCGGCGGTTTCTCCATCTCCAGCATTCCAGGAGTGGCGTCGTTCGATCCGACGACAGGGTTGCCGACATCATCCCGGAAGTCTTTCAAGGGCTGGCAAGGGTCGGCGAACTTCAACATTACCCATCGCCTGGGCATCGTGGGTGACTTCGGTGGCCAGTATGCGAGCATTCCTGGGTTCACCGTTTTCGGCATCACCAGTTCCGGCGTCAGCCTGAACTCCTACCAGTTCCTTTTTGGCCCGCGACTCATGTTCCGTCGGTCGAAGGTCACTCCTTTCGTCCATGCCATGTTCGGGGGCCTCAAGGAAGGGATAGGCAGCATTAGTGTGACCGATCCCGTGAGCGGATTGTCCGTAACCACGCCTGCCGTATCCTCCACTGGCCTGGGGATGGCCTTCGGCGGCGGATTGGACATCAACATCTCTGACCGGCTCGCGCTGCGCGTCCCGCAGTTCGACTGGACTCTGAGGCACATCGGCAGCACTACTCTACTTGGTGTAACTGTGCCTGGCTCGTGGTCAACCGGCCAAATCCGCTTCGGAATCGGCTTGGTCGTCAAGGCCGGCGGAAAATAGCTGCGGCTTAGACTGGCTCGTGCTTTCAGAAATACTTGCACGCGCTAAACAACAAAAAAGCCCTGCCGAACTCCGCGGCAGGGCTTTTTTTTGGATCATCCGCGTCAAGCTGTAATCGCTGCAGGCGCAAAAAAAACAGGACTAATTCTTCGCGAATCTCCGAAAATTCATCGTGTTGGTGAAGCCCCCATAGACATTCCCCTGGTCGTCTGCCGCCACGGCCTCCAGCGTGTTTCCTTCCGACCACGGAATGAAAGTTGTGACTTTGCCGTCCTCGACCTTCCCAATTCGGATGCCTTGCTTGAAGCCGGGATTGGTTTTGTCAGTCGAAGTCGAGTCAGAGACGTAGATGACATCCTTCTTGTCGATAAAGATGCCGCTCGGCCGCCCGAATTGCCTCCATTCCTGGAGGAATTTGCCATTCTGGTCGAAGATTTGAATGCGGCTATTCCCGCGGTCGGCGACGAAGAGCCGCCCAGCCGAATCCATGGCCAGCCCGTGCGGCGTGTCGAATTCGCCAGGGCCAGACCCTTTCTTGCCCCAGGCCTTGATGAATTTGCCGTCTTTCGTCAGCTTCACGATGCGCGCGTTCGTGTCACCGCCATGTCCATCCGCCACGAAGATATCGCCGTCCGGCGCAACGAGAACATCGGATGGCCCGTTGAAAGTGTCTGGGCCGTCCCCTGCTTCCCCGGGCTTGCCTAATGTCATCAGGAGCTTTCCCCCCGGGCTGAACTTCATGACCGTCTGCCCCTTACCGTTCTTTGTTCGGCCGTCGCACACCCAGATGTTGTCGTCCCGATCCACGAAGATACCGTGAGGATAATTGAACATTCCGGCGCCGAAGCTGGTGACGAGCTTGCCGGACGCATCGAACTTCTGGATCGGCGCGAGATTCGATCCGGAGCAATCATCAGGCGTGCCGCAGCGGTCAAAAACCCACACGCTTTTGCCGTCGCGATCGATGTCCACGCCGATGGCAGCACCCCACTTGCGGCCCTGGGGCAGCTTCGCCCAGCCCTCGTCCACGTGATACGGATTGGGGGCGGCATTAGGATCGGCGCCGCTTTGGGCAAAGCTTCCCGGTCCCTGCATCGCCATCGCCGCAAAAATAGCGATGCCCAATGCGTACCGAATTCTCCCAGCCTCCCGCATGGCGTCTTCCTCCTTCGGCGCAGGGGTGTTAGCTCTCGATGTTCACTTCGGTGGGAGCGAACCTAGATATGCCGAGATCGAGATAATGTCGTCCTCGGAGAGGTTCGCAACCACTTTCTTCATCAGAGCCGCGGCAGTGCCGGCGCTTGATCCGTTCTGCATGCAGATGAGTTGCCGCGCGATATACACCGGCTGCAAACCCGCGAGTCGAGGCACTTCGCCGAGCCCCTTCAGGTCGTCCCCGTGGCAGATGGCGCATTGAATTGTTTTGCCGGCGCCGCCGTTCTTCACCAGCGCCTCACCCTTGGCGATGCTGCCCGGAGGGACGTAAGCAATGAAGGCCGAGTGCGGATTGCGAATCGATGTTTGCATTGGATCTAGCGGCGTTTCGATGATGCGATGGCCGATAGGCTCGGTGCCACTGTCGGGAACCAAAACACGATGGCGCGCGTCGCTGCTGACGTAGGT
>QHYR01000308.1 GCA_003223315.1 Acidobacteriota bacterium
ATGGATTATAGAGATAAACCAGGAGCGGCGTGCGCGGCCAGCGGAACTCGAGGATGTCCTGATGGACCACGCGAATGGGCACGCGCAGGGAATGCTCCTGCTTCCACTTCTCGATATTTTGCGCGGCGGTATGCGCCAGCTCCTTGCTCAATTCCACGCCGATCACTTTGCGGAAGGGCAGTTCCGAAGCGAGCAGCAATGCGCGGCCTTTGCCGGCGCCCACGTCCACAAAGCTGAAGGCTTGCACGCGGCGGCGCGCCGCGAGCGTATCGATCCAGCGCCGGCACATCTGGCGGAAAACCGAAGGAGCCACGGCGGAATAGCCGGTGAGGTAAGCGTCGTTCGGATGGCCGGTGACGAGGTCGCGCTTGCTGAGGTATCCGGCGGTGTCCAGGCCGTGCCGCTTATCGAAGGGATGCTCGATATAGCGAAACGGCGGAGTGGCTCGGACAGAGGCGATCGCTCGCATCAGAATCTTCCAGCTATGAGTGTAGCGCGACTCGAACCTTCTTCTTCGGTTTAAAGTGGCCCGCATTGCGGCGGAAAACCCTGCGGAGAATCGCCTACTCTCAACGTCTCTGTTGCTGCGACGCTGCTTGGCGATTTGATGCGAAGGCAGCCGTCGCAAAAGCAGCCGGCCTGAAGGCCGACGCTACAAACTTATTCAGGCCGGAAAAGCGCCGTGATTGCCACGGCCTTTTCCGGCTCGAGAATCGCATCGCGTGTCATATTTTTACTTCGTGTGATAGCGGCGAGCGGAAATAAAAAAAAGGTGAGCGACAATATTTGACGCGTGTGGTATACTCTTCTTGTAAGAAAGTGCGCCCGGGAGTTTCTTCCGGGCGTTTTTTATTTCTGAGGGACTTCTTTAAGCGCTAAAAGCTCGACTTGCCGTCGACTTTTAGCGCCCGACTTTTTTAAGCCGGAAAAGCGCCGTTATGGCAACGGCCTTTTCCGGCTCGACGATCCCACCATTGGGCAGCAAGACGGCCGCCGACTTTCTTGACGCGCGAAAGCTCCTGATTTCTTTGTTAACGCCGCGAAGCTCATTCGCGGCGGGGAAGACTTTCGCGGGAAGAGGGCGGCCATTTTCATTTCAGGAGAAAGAAATGCAGAGATTTCTCAAGGCAACGGCGATTTTCCTTCTGACGGCTTTTGCGCCTCTGGCGGCATCTGCGCAGACCTCGAACCTCAGCAAAGCAGCCGGGCGATACGTGGCCGGCGCGTATCAAGGAATCAGCAATAGCGTGATTGGCGGTCCCTATGCGACCGGCACGGTGAGCATTCAGCTCGCGCATCCCTGGATCGAGACGCCCGACGGCCGCACTATCTATCCTTACAGCACGAGCTTGCCGGTGACGATCTTCAACCCCAGCGGCTCGGAGACGCTGACGCCTTCGGCGGTGAGTAATTGCTCCGCAAATTCTCTGGCGCCCTGCACCATCACCGTGACCGCGTCGAACACGCACGGGCAGGGCGATTACGTAATGAGCGGAACCGGCGGCCTCTATGAAGCCGCGTTCGATGCCAACGGGAATGGCGGCGGCAATGTGGTCGTGGATCCCGGCTCGAGTGCCACGGCCACCAACGTCACCAATGCGCGGGCGCTCTACACCAATGTCGGCATCGAAGACGAGAAGACCGCGGCGACGGGAATTGCGTCGCCTTCGCTGCTGCTCACGGCCATCGGAACGGGCACGGCGACGGCTTCTTCGACGCTCTACCTGCTTTCCCCGGGCGCGGCGACGAATGCCTTCACCAATACCACCGCAACCAACGCCACCTTTGTCGCGCCGCGCACAGGAACGCTGCGGAATTTGCAGTGCACGGCGACGACCGGCGGCGTGAACGCGAGCTCCGGCGCCGTCACGGTGCGTAGCGCCGCCGTTTCCAGCGGGACCTTTTCCAATACGAGCATCACGGCCACGTTCGGAGCGGCAACCAGCGCCGCCGACACGACCCACACCGCCAACGTGACCCTCGGCCAGCCCATCCAGATTCAGGTGACCTCGCAGGCTTCGGAGACGCTGGCCGGCGTGGTCTGCACAGTACAACTTAACTGAGCGCGACCGACCTGCAGGAGCATTCTCGTCTTATCCGGATTCGCGGCTCTCGCCGCGGAGAACAAAATCCCCACGGCCGGCTGAGAAGCGCCGTGCCGTGGGCTACAAGGGTAGTTCACGGCAGATTCTCTGCCTGCGGGTGAGGATTGATCGGAGGAAATATGCCTGCTTATAAGAAGACTTTTTTAGGCCGAAAAAGGGCCGTGATGACTTCTTTTTGCGCCAAAAGCCGTGTGATTCGGCACGCGCTTTTGGCGCCCGACAACGCGGAGGACTTCGATGCCTGCTTATAGCAATGCGCTACCACCGAGCGCGATCTGGCCTGGTGATTTCGCGCAAGTGTGGAATGCCGAGCAGCCCGCGCCGGGAAGCGGCGGAGCCTCCGCCAGTCAGCGGGTCGCACTCGGCATGAAGGAAGGCGGCCCCGGTGGGTTCTCGGTAACGGGATTTTTCTCCGGCGCGCCGGGAAGCTTTGAGATTGACGTGCAGGTGAGCGACGTGGATGCCGATACGCAGTATCAAACCATCTCCGGTGGCAACATCACCACAGTGGATGCGACGAACAATACCTTTCATTTGGACGCTTCGGGCGTACTGGCCACTTTTGTGCGGCTGCTGATGCGCTCACGAACCAACGCCGTGAATGTGACTGCGGATATTCGGCGGCTGTGAAACAGAGACCTTAAGGAACTGATTCCCGGAAATAAATGCTTCGCCTGCTCGTCATTCTTGCGCTGGCGTGTCTCTCGGGATGCGCAGCACGCAGCTCCGGTAATTACCACCCATGCGCCGAGACTGACGGCTGCTGGCAGCTGATGCATTCTCCTGCCGGATTTTGGGCTTGGTGCCGGCAAGAAGACAACGTACTTCGCTGCATCCCACAACGATGAACTCTTGATGAGATCGCGCATCAATTCCGTGAGCATCACGGGCGCGGATCAACAGGTAACGCCCATGACAAAACTTCTCTTTCTTCTTTTGCTGTGCGCTATTCCCGCGTGGCCTCAAGCGGGAGGATATAGCTCGCCGGCACAGGGGGGCGGCGGGACGAACTTCGGCGCCTCTACGGTCATTGTGAACGGAGGAGCGGGTGGGCTCTCGGGCACCAGCGGATTCGGGACCACGGCGAACCGGCGCTACTTCGTCACGGCGAATGATACTGAGACGGCGGCGCTGTTTGTGAACTCCGGTGATGGGGCAAAAATCACAGACCCATACCGGACTCCAGACACCGGAGCGGCGGAAGAGCGCGCGGCGGCAGCGCAAGCCGGGCGCAACGATCGCGACGGCGACGGCTGCAAACCGCAACTCACCGCACGCAACGATGGTGTCGAAACGCCGTTGCTGCCGGCAAAGGAGCATCCGAGGCCGCGCAGTCATCGTCAATTAGGCAACGCGATCTTTGCCGCAGCAGATCCTGTAAAAGCAGGCCGCGAACTCCTTGAGCCGGGCGAGGAGCGTGCAGACCCGACGCGGCTGCGCTCCCTGGCGACGTTCGCGGATTGGGCCTACGGCGAACGCGGCGAGGAAGGGTATCGCAAGCCGCCGCGAATTATCTGGGATATTCCGGGACCGCCGTATGAGCCAGCTGATCCGGAGCAGGAGAAATTAGAAGGAGGCGAGAAGTGAGCGCATCGTGGAGCAAGCAGAAAATCGGCGAGATCGTGGAATTCGCGGGCGTATTGGTGTTTGCCGCCGGAGTGATCCTCAGCGTGCAGCACTACGCCATTGGCGCACTCTTGCTCGGCGGAACGGCGGCTTACGCCGTAGGCAAGAAGCTGCGAACCATCTCGTAGGTGTGGTTTTTTGGACCGAATTGGCGCCGGAAAGCGGTTCCGGAAGATGCTGCTCGCGAAGATGGTGTTCCGGACTCTTCCCAGCAGCCGGAAGACGCCGAACGGCCCCTGATTCGGGCCTCCGAGTTCTACCGGCCATTTCCGAGGCAAAAAGAGTTTCATCAATGCGCGGCGAAGTATCGCCTGTTCGGGGGCGCCGCCGGTCCGGGAAAAACCAAGGCCCTGTTGTGGGAAGCGATTCGCCAGGCCAATCGCTTCCCGTGCGTCGATACACTGCTACTGCGGCGCACCTTTCCAGAGCTCGAGGCATCGCTGATCACTTATTTTCGTCGGGACGTGCCGCGCTACGTCTATCAGAGTTACAACGAAGCGAAGCACGTGATCACCTGGCACAATGGCTCGACCACTCGCTTCGGCTATTCCGCAGGCGAAAACGACGTCTACCAATACCAGGGCGCGGAATTTCTCTTTATCGGTATTGACGAGCTCACGCACTTCACGCTGGGCCAGTGGCAATTTCTCACCAGCCGCAATCGCTGCGCGGTTCCGGGGACGACTCCCAATATGGCCGCGGCGACAAACCCCGGCAATATCGGGCACGCCTGGGTGAAGGCGCTTTGGGTGGACCGGCGGCCGGCGCCGGGCATGGACCGCCCGGGGCAATACGATCCGAGCGACTACGCCTTCATTCGCGCGACGATTGCCGATAATCCGCTGTATCGAAACGACGCGGATTATCTGAAGACGCTGAACGCGCTGCCGCGACATTTGCGGCAGGCGTTTCTCGAAGGCGATTGGAACGTCTTCGCCGGGCAGTATTTCGATCTTTTCGATGTGCGGCGGCACACGGCGCGAGCCGAGCAACTCGGTCTCGAAGCGTGGTGGCCGCGGTGGATCTCCATCGACTGGGGCTTCGAGCATCCCAGCGCGGTTTACTGGCACGCAGGTGCTGGCCGCACGGGCTCAGGTGCTGGCGGCACTCTTCGAGGCTCAGGGCAGGCGGGCGCAGAGAACGGCCGGGGCGTAATCACCTATCGAGAGTTTGTGCAGAACCATCTCTCTCCGGGCATGCTGGCACAGGCGATTGTGGAGCGGAATAAAGGCGAGAAAATTCAATCGATTTATCTTTCGCCGGATGCGTTTGCGCATCACACTTCGGAATCGACGATTGCCGACCAGTTGGGCGAAGTGCTGGCAGGATACGGGCTGCCGCGGCCGATTCCCGCCGATGACGATCGTGTGGGCGGCTGGATGTTGATCTACCAGATGCTGCAAGACGACAGATGGCTGATCGCCGACCACTGCGAGCGGCTGATCGATTGCCTGCCGACATTGGTGCGCGATCCGGCAAACGTGGAGGATGTGCAGAAAATGGACGGCGATGATCCGGCGGATAGCGCGCGCTACGGGCTGAAATCACGCTTGGGGCCGGGACGCGCGCCCATCGAGCAGCGCGTGGCCGAGCGCATCAGCACCGCCGATCTGACTTCGCGGCACATCTGGACGGAGAAATTTTTGGCCGAGGAGCGCCGCGCCGGCCGCGCCCCGAAGCTCCCGTTCCGCCGCTAAGCGCCGATATCGCGTTAGAAGGTGCGCCGGCGTTCGCTAGAAGCAATCATCCTAAAAGGAATGGACCGAATGATGCCACCCAATATCGGGGAATGGTGTGCGCGAGTGCGGCAGGGGATGCGCAGCCGCTATGTGTGCCTGCTCGAAGCGCAAGTTGCGCGAGAGCGCGCGGAAATCGAAGGGCTGCGCGCCGAGAATCGCGCGCTGCTCAATTCGCTGCTGGGCACGGCCGGCGTGCCGCCGATCGAAGCGCCGCCGGCGCATCCGGCGCAGATTGCGCCGATACGGCGGCGGTCCTGGCAGCAGATTTTCGCCGCACGCGAGATCGAGGCCGGGCGCGAAGCCCGTGCTCGGGAACAATCGGCGCAGCGCCAGCCAGGCGATTAAAGCAAAGACCCCAGGGCGCCCGACCGAAAACGTCGGGGCGCCCTGGGCTACAAGTCTCCGAAAAGCAGATCCCTCGGTCGCATACCAGCACGCGCAGGAGCGCGCGCTGCAACCCGCTCCCTCGGGATGACGATTGTCCCCGATGCGAGCCTAACCGGAATGTAGCGCCGGGCTTTAGAGTCTGTGTGAGAACCGCGGAATTACGACTTCAGCGGCTAGAGCCGTCCCCATTCTGAACGACTTAATGTCGCGGCTGAAGCCGCGACCCACAAAGTTACCCGATCAAAGTCGGTGCACTGGGGACCCGATGAGCGTCGGCGCCATGGGCTACAAGTCTCTGAAAAGCGGCTTCCTTTACGAGCAAGGCAGATGACCCAAACTGAAAACACGATCCTGAAAGACACGCAGCGCGGCGCAGCCGTCGAAGCCGACGGCAATGCGCCCACGCAGTCCGTGCAGCCCGGCCCGGGAATTTCGCTGGCGCTCGACTCGCAGAATGATCCGCAGGCGCTCGGCCCGAATAATGAGCGCCTGGAGCAAGTGGCGCCGCGGTTGGTGAATGCCTTGCGCGAGCTGGTGGTGCAGTTTCGCCAGGAGGGAATCGTCGCGCGGCGGCACGAAATTCGGCGCATTCGCCAGGCGCGGCTCTTCTGGCAAGGGCTACAGTACGCCTGGTGGAATCCGCAGGACATGAACTGGCACCTGCCGTGGGAAGCGAAAATCTACGATGACTCGGCGCTCCAGGATATGCCGCGCTACCAGTTCGTCACCAATCTCTACCAGGCGTTCGGGCTGTCCTTCGTTTCGGTGATCAGCCAGGACGTGCCAGCCACGCGTTTTTATCCGCAGTCCACGCTGAACGAAGCGGATATCGAAACGGCCAAGGCGGCTTCGCAGGTGGCGGATCTGGTGGAGCAAAACAATCGCGTGCAGCAACTGCTCACGAGCGTGGGATTTTATCTCTGGACCGACGGCAAAATCGGCGGCTACGTGCGGTACGTCGCCGATGGGCAACGCTTCGGCTGGCGCGACGAACTGGTGCTCGAGGAGCGCTGGGTTCGGCTGGGCGGGGACGCTTACGTCTGCCCGCAGTGCGGGGCGGAGATTGACGTTGGTGACGAGGGCGGCGGTGGCGCCGCAGCGACGGAAAAATCCCCAGGGTCGCTCGCGCCCTCTTTACTGACGCCGCATTCGCGCCTGGGCGTGAGCGCACCCTGGGCTGCAAATGCAGAGCAAAACCGACGGAGAGATTCTTCGGCCCTGCGAACCGGGCCTCAGAATGACAGCGCGGGGCAAGGGCCGCCAGGTTTTCTGACCGGCACGATCTGCCCGCAATGCGGCGCGAGGCTCGGCGCGAACGATTTTCGTCCGGCGCCGCTCGTACCGGTGCCGCAAACCGTGGGCACGCGACGCGTGGCCAACGGCCAGGAGGTGATCTCCATCGTCGGCGGTCTCGAACTGAATACGCCGGTGTGGGCCAACGAGCAGCACGAGTTCCCCTATCTGCAATGGCAGATGGAAGTGCACCGCGCCAAGCTGAAAGCCGCTTTTCCGCACGCAGCCGATAAGATTCAGATGGGCGGTCCGCAAGCCGCGGATGATATCTACGCGCGGGCCACGCGCATTGCCGTGTCGCAAGGCATGCCTACGATTCACCCCGGCGACGCGCTCTTCAATCTCATCACTTTTTCGCGCACCTGGATGCGGCCGTGGGCGTTTTATTCCATCGAAGATGCCGCGGTACGCGATCAGCTTCTGCGCCTGTTTCCTGACGGCTGCTACGTGGCGTTCGCGGGCGAGACGTATTGCGAATCGCGCAATGAATCCATGGAGGACTGCTGGCGCGTGATGCACGCGCTGCCCGGCGACGGTCAGAATCGTCCCAGCGTGGGCGATTCCCTGATCGACGTGCAGGAGCGCTACAACACGCTCTCCAATATGCAGGCGGAGACTTATGAATACGGCATTCCGCCGATCTATGCCGCAAGTGCCGCCGGACATGTTGCGTCATCAGCAGGACCTGATCGGGCCGATCGCGCAATTTCTCACCGGACTTTTTCCGGCCGTCTTCGGCGGGGAAATGGAAAACGTAAAAACCGCAAGCGGCTATGCCATGGCTCGCGACCAGGCGCTCGGGCGGCTGGGACTGGTGTGGCGGCGGCTGAAAACGTTTTACTGCGATTTGATGCTGCTGGCGGTCGATTGCTTCCGCAAGAACCGGCCGGGCGACGTGGAGATTCCGTTTCTCGGCGCGGGCGGCGAATTCGAGGCGCAATTCATCCGCCTGGCGAACCTGAAGGGCAATATTCAGTCGCATCCGGAATCCGACGAGACTTTCCCGCGCCTGAAATCGCAGCAACGCGCCGTTCTGCAGCAGCTCATGGCCAATCCCGATCCCACCATTCAAGCCGCGCTGCGCGAGCCGGCCAATCTCGGGTTCATCAAGTCGCTGGTAGGCTTGAGTGAACTCGTCGTGCCGGGCGACGACGCGCGCAACAAGCAGTTGCGCGAGATTCAGACTTTGTTGACGGCCGGGCCGCTTGCCTTAACGGCGGAGACTTTGTTAAGCCCGCAAAACGGCGTGATGGCCACGCCTTTTGCGGGCTCGACAACCGGAGCATCCCAGGCGGGTCCACTTGCCTTTACATCAACGGTGCCGGTGGATGAGTTGCTCGATGATCATGCCACAGAGTTCGAGGAATGCCGGCGCTGGGCCAGCTCCGATGCCGGTCAAATCGCGCGGGTGCAGAATCCCGCGGGCTTCGCCAACGTGCGCGCGCACGCCGCGGAACATGCCGCGGCTCTCGCGCGGCAGCAGGACTTCTTTAAGCGCTGAAAACGCCGCGTCTCCGCGCGGCTTTTCAGCGCTCGACAACACTTCTTTAACGGCCGAAGCTCCCCTTGCCGGGGACTTCGGCCTGGGTGCCGTAACGTCTCGATTCGGAGGACAAAAATGCAGCAGGGAAGCAGTGCGAGCGCGCTGGCAGCGCGCACGGCAGGAATGACGGACGAACAGATCCTGGATCTCGATCTAGAACAGATCGCCGCGGAAAGCGCGGCGCTGCCGCCTGCCCCGCAAGATGATTTGGAACTCCTGGGGTCGCCGGCGACTTCGTTGACGGCCGGGACTTCTTTTAGCCCGCAGGGCGCCGTGATGGCCACGGCCCCTGCGGGACTCGACAACACCAATACGCTGACGCGCGATCCACTTGCCGTTACGTCAAGAGTGCCTCTTGCACCTGGCGCAAATGCGGAGGGTGAGCCCTTCGCGAAAGCCGCTCAGGGTGAACCCGCGTGGCTGAAGCAGCTGGAGACGCAGCCTGCGGCTGCGGCCGAGGCGCGCCAATGGCGCGAAGCGGCTCAGAACGTGGCCGCGCTGGACGCCGCTTACTTCAGCGGCGATCCCGGCGCGCGTTCGGGTTTGGCTGGGCGGCTGTACGAGAGCGATCCCGCGGCATTTCGCGAAATGCTCGCGGAAAGCGCGCGCATGCTGGCGTCGCGCGATCCGCAAGCGCTCGCGGAGCTGGCACGGCAGCTCGGCGTGAACGATGCGCAGGCGCCGAATGCGCCCGCGAAGTCGCTGGCGCAAGCGGCGCGCTCGCCTGAAGCGGGCACCTCGGCGCACAATCCAATTTCCTCCGACAACCGCGGCAACGCCGCCTTTCCCGCCGAGGCCTATCACGCATTTGAATCCGCAACCAATGAAGACGTAGCGCGGGGCACACGCCAGGCCATCGACCGTACGCTCAGTTCCACGCTGCCCGAAGGCATCGGCGAAGGCGCGCGGCGGCGCATCGGGGACGACATTTTCCACGAGCTGCACGCCACGCTTTCCGCCGATCGTGAGCTGAGCCGGCAAGTGGGCGAGAGCCTGCGCGGCTGGCATTTCGATCCCGCTACAAAGCAGCAGGTCGTGTCCCTGATTTCCGGTCGCGCCCGCGCGGTGATGCCGGAGGTGGCGCGGCGCGTCGTCGCGGAGTGGACTTCTTCGATACTCGCTTCCGACCGCGCTCGCGTGGCGCGCGTGGATGCAGCGGCTTCGCGGCGCGACATCACGGGCGGGCGTCTGCCTGCCTCGGTTCCCGCGAACGCGCTCCGTCCTCGAAACATCGATTACTCCCGCATGAGCGACGAGCAAATCCTCGACCTGTAGCTCTTATTTTTCGCAAAGGAGTGTCAGGAAGGGCTGAATATGGCAATACCAGACGCGCAAGATGATACGTCCTGGTGGGACAAGCTCATCGCGGGGCTAGCGCAAAAGCAGGTGCCGCCTCCGCCACCGCCGCAGCCACCACCCGTAAATCAGAGCGCTTGGGAAAAATCGGTGGAGCAAGCAAGAATTAGCGATTCTTTGGGGACGGTGCACGATCTCGGACTCATCGTGTTCAATGAGAGCCAATCATATTCGGACCGGCCGGACTCGAACGAGCCGATTGATACTGCCCGCGAAAAGATGGCTCACTCGGTCATGAATGCCGATCAAAAATGGGGCGCTGAGCGCATGCGTAACGCCAAAACCGCTTTGCCCATTGAACCTCCTGCAAAGGCTCTGAGCGATCCGACTGTTCGCGCTGCGTACGACTCTTCCTTGAAGGCCGCACGAGAGGCATATTTGAACGGGAACGATCCAACAAACGGGGCAGTTTTTTCCATCCAGCAACCAACTCCGGACCGGTCAAACTATGTCTTTCAGAAGGGTAGACCGCAAGGAGTCCCGCTCAGCACGCATTCCGGCCCCTACAACAACACATATACGAAAGGACAAGTGCCGTCCAGCACTGCGTGGCTGAATACATACTGGGATAAGTAGCGAGCGCCTAAAGGCGGTGTTATCGGCGCGCTCGTTCATACCTTTGAAAAAAAATGTTCTTTGCCGATTCAATACACACGGGTTGCATCCAACCCGGACGCTCCGCTTCGAGCGGACATACCTCGAAGTCGCCGAACACAGGTTCAGAATCGCCGGCATCCGGATCTTTCATCGCTACCCTGCGTTTGTACTCGGCTTCATAGGCTCTTTCTAGGTTCGATGGGAGTTCCGGATGTAAGCTGTCCTCCAGGTCGTGACGCTGAGAGTTAGGGCCGCTGAGAATACCCAGAATTCGTTTGGTGCCCACTTTCCACATGCGCATGGCTGGGTTGCCGTTGCAGCATGTGATGCGGCCGCGCGTCCAATAACACGAGGCAGCAATCTCGGGTGTCTTGCAGGGAATCTTGCGTTTCGCGGTGTTTTGCGGAACAGCTAGCGCCGCTAGGCCGCACAGCGTCAGCGCCGCGACAAAGGCGTATCGCATGACGCCAACCTAGCACACCCCTTGCAGTACCTTCAACTTACTTACCGTTTCTCGGCAACAGGTGAACTAGACGCAAATTGATCGCAGGACACCGCGAACATGGCCGCAGTGCGGCCACAATGAGCGGCACAAGCCAAACCCGCACGGCCAGAAGTGGCTGTGCAACTGTATTAAACACGATGGCGCAAATGCAAAATACGCAGACCATTGCGCTGCAACCGGAGAAGGTGCGGGACAAAGTGCCGCTGCTGTATGAACGCGACGACGTCCTGCTCAGCATGATCCAGCAGCGCGGGGACGTGGAAAAAGTGAGCTCGCGCAATATGCGCATTCCGCTGCAGGTGAATCCCGGAGGCAAGGCCGGCTCCTACAACGCCGATGGCGGCGACCTGGGACGCGGCTCGGGCAGCGTCTACGACGTGGCTCAGATTTCGCCGATTTTCTTCCGCTTCGCGGTGGAAATCAGCAAGCTCGTCGAATACAGCACCAATGCGCGCGAGAAAGCCATCGAAAACGCGGCCAAGCGCGAGGTGGCCAACGGAATGAAGCAATTCCGCGCTTTTCTCGACAAAGTTTTGCAGACCGCCGGAAACGGCGTGCTGGGCGCGATCGGTTCCGTGAGCGGCACCACGCTCACCATGAACACGCCGCCCGGGGCCGCGCTGGTTTACGTGGGGCAGACGATCCAGATCTACGACACGACCATCACCACCAACCGCGGCAACGCGGCATTCCCGGCCGAGGCCTATGGCGCATTTGAATCTGCAACCAATGAAGATGTAGCGCGGGGCACACGGGAGGCCATCGACCGCACGCTCAGTTCCACGCTGCCCGAAGGCATCGGCGAAGGCGCGCGGCGGCGCATCGGGGACGACATTTTCCACGAGCTGCACGCCACGCTTTCCGAACAAAGTGCGCAAAGCCCTGGGCATCGGCCAACTCGGCAAGCTGATCGCTTACACCTCGGTCGAGCAGGAACACGCCTGGGAAAATCTGGGCATCACCATCAGCCAAGTAATCAAAGAAAATGCGGCCGGCAGCGCCAACGATCTCGATCTGCTCTTTTCCGGGCGTAAGACGATGTCGGGCGTGCCCATCAAGTCTTCCATCAGCGCCGACCAGACCCGCGTGGATTTTCTCGACCTCTCGCATTGGGGACGCGCGGTGATGAAGGACATCGACTACTTCGAGGTCGGCGACCAGACCGTCTTCCCGATCTACGGAACTTCGGGCGGCCTCTCGGCGGCGTTCATCTTCTATTTCGATACTGGCTTCCAAGTGTTTTCCGATTCGCCCCGCAGCGGGGCGTATATCGACGGGCTAGCTCGCCCGATCGGCTACTAGCCTTTTAGCGCCTGTAAAAGCCTCAGGTCTCCCGCCGAGGAAGGGATCGGCGGTACGACCTGAGCTACAAGGCTCGAAGGGTTGTCATCCCGAGCGAATCCGGGGTGGAGAAGCGAGGGATCTGCTTTTCTCTGTCTATCGAAACAGCAGATTCCTCGTCGTCCGCCGCGGGCGGACTCCTCGGAATGACAGCTTCTCCCAACTGAAATCCGGCAAAGGTTCACGGTATGCCCATCGTCAACGGCAACTATTACATGAACGGCGACTACGGCCAGTCACTCGAGCAGGATCGGATCGCGGATGCCTTTCCCGGTCTTGCAGATCAGACCGGCTCTGGCAATTCCTTGGAGGATCGGCTGGTCGATCACCTGACCACGCCACGATCAGCGACCGAGCCGCCTCCGCCTCCCGCGCCGCCGGGCATGCCGCCGGAGGCTTATGATGATATGAAGATCAATAAACTGACTGGGCGTCAGGTGGCCAACATCATCGCGAACGAAGATCGGGATGTCACCCGTGGAACTTCCTCGCCCGAGGAGATCTACCAATCCAAGGTTTGGAAGGCGCATGCCATAATCAATGGCGATCGCACCTACGGCGGCTTAAGACTTGATCGTGTCCATACCGCGCCCAGCGAGGTTACGCCCGAACTGGAGAACTCGCCCCAATACCAACAGGCACTCGCTGCGGCACGGCAAGCCTTTCAGGAGCAGCTTGGGGGCAAGGACCCGACGGACGGCAGGATGTGGTTCAATAATCGCCCTACTGCCTCTACAGCTCTTCGTAACCTTAATCCCAAAGACCCAAACGCACGCAGGGTCGGCGTATTCAAGGTGTTCGGCCCTTTTCAAAAAGGAAACCAAAATGTATATACTGACATCAACGAAAACCAAAACCCTATGCCAGGCCTTCCCAGAAAGAGATGAGAGCTGCTAAACGGTGGTTGTTGCTCTGCGCCGTTTTGTTTGTCAATCTGCCTGCGGCTGCGCAAGTCAGCCAACAGCGATTAGTTGACATGATGCTCGACTGTGCGATGCATTCAGATGGCGGCATTTGGCAACCCAAAACCTTGCTTAAAGACGGGCTGCTGAGATTCACTTACCTTCATGAAACGCGAAATCTGAAGCCAGGACCGTATGATTACAAGGACGAGCGGCGATATCTCTACGTAGCTTTCTGGAATCCCTCCAAGGCAGATGCAGAGTTCCTGGATTTCTCTGTCGATAAGTCTGGCACGAGAGATTGGCTAACCATCTCCAATAGCGGGGAGATCTCCGTTTCCAGAGGAAAGCTGAATTTCGAGTTTTTCCAGGGCGGGGAATGGATGCGTGAGCACTATTTGATTCGCGTGCGGAAGCTTCGCGCGGCGCCGGTGCAGGTTGTCGCCGGGCGCGAAATCAAGCAAACTGGCGTGCTGTGTGATTCCTTCGCGAATCCACATCCCGAGTGGGACCCGAACTGGCAGCCGCCAAGGCCGCGAAAATGATCGCTCGGCCGCGGTTCTTCACTTCGATATTGCTGGTTCTTGCTTCCATCTCTCTTCCGGGGCGCGCGGAGGATGTAGGAGCAATCTTACGAGCGAGGATTCCCGAATGTGCTATCCATCAGGAGGGCGGTTCGTGGATTCCGAAGGAGCTCTACGAAGATGGCGCGCTGAGATTCACGTATTTGTACGAGGCGCCGAAGAAGAATCCCGGAGAGTATGACTATCGGGATGAGACGCACAACGTCTACGCCGCGTTCTGGAATCGCACTAGGACGAAAGGCGAGTTATTGCAGTTCGTATGGCTGCGCCGCGCGCCGCCGGTACATCTAAGGATCGTGAATAATGGCCACATCGTTACGCAACAGGGAAAGATGGATATCGAGGATGCGCTCTGGGGCGTGTGGACGCACGAGCATCTGACGAGAAGACTGGCGCGGCTTAGAACCGCGCCGCTGCAAACCGCGGCCTTCCAGCAAATACCCACGCGCGGCGCGACGTGCGACTCGTATGCTCATGCCGTCGACGATTCGCCACGTTCATCTCCGTCCAATCCCCGATAGAAGCAGATCCTGCTGACAGCCTATTTGCCTAGGAGCGATCGGTCGACGAAGAGGTTCTTTGCGGATTCGACGCAGACGGGCCGCATAAAACCAGCACGCTCAGGGGCGAGGGGGCAAACCTCGAAATCGCCGTAGAGCGGCCTATAGACTCTCGGGCTCCAGATCTTCTCCACGTTCGCGGGGAAATCTGGATCCTCGTTGTCGAGGGATAGAGGGTCGTGGTAGGTTGATGGGCCGCTGTAGATACCGAGGATGCGTTGAGTCCCAATTTTCCAGAGGCGGTAAGCTGGGGTGCCGTTGCCAATTGTAATTCGCCCGTGCGTCCAATAACACTCGGAGGCGTTTTGAGGAGTTTTACAGGGAATCCTGCGCTTGGGGGAGTTCTGAGGTAGTGCTTGGAGGCACAACGCCACCGAAAAGATAGTCATTATCAGCGGCACAGCACGCATATCTGAGGCTAACACGCTAGGAGAATCCGCAGCAAGACGGCCGGTCGTTTACTGACAATTAACGCATCTATGAAAACCCACCTGAGTGACGGGCCGTTACTTCTGTAGGAACAGATTTTTGGCGGATTCGATGCAGGCGGCTTGCATGGAGCCGGGGCGTTCCGGTTCTAAGGGACAAACCTCAAAATCTCCAAATACTTGAACTAACCCCGACTGAACTAGTTTACGGAGATTAGAAGGAAGCTCGGGGCCCTCGTTGTCGATCGCGAGTCGGTTGCCTCTCCAAGCGGAGGGGCCATTGTAAATGCCGAAGAGGTGACGAGTGCCGATCTTCCACAACCGGTAGGCCGGCGTTTCCTCATATTCCTGAAGCCTACCATGAGTCCAAAAACAAGTCGCAGCATTTTCCGCTGTCTTACATGGGATTTGTCGCTTAGGGCCATTCTGGGGCACGGCTTGCGCCCATAAGGCGAATGCGAGCACCGATGCCACCACAGATGCGTGTCGCACGGACGAAACCTAGCATAAGCAACTAGCTCTTGCAATCCATCAGCAAAACACAAAATGATTCGCGTGATGCGAGAGCAGCATGAGGCGACTTCTTTAAGCCGGAAAAACGGCGTGATTGGCACGCCTTTTTCCGGCTCGACGATCTCACCACGCGCGCAAATAAGAGTGATTCGGGAGCAGCATGCCGCTCCCGAATCAGTAATGCGGCGGCTGGAGATTGCGGGCGGCCGAAACCGCTTCGGTGAAGCAAACTACCGCGCGGTGTGGGGGTGGTCGCGGCTGGCGTGGGTGGGCGGCAAATGGGAAGACCGCAACGCGGCGGGCGAGCTCGTGCGCGAATGCGTGGAGCTGCGGCGCGTGCCCAAATACGCGCCGCAGGACCGTTGGCATATCGAACGATGGCTGCCGCCGGAGGCTTACGGCTCGCCGCGCGCCTGGTACGCGCAGACTATCGAGCGCGAGGACGGCGTCAGCGTGCCCGCGCTCGGTCCTTATCCCGAACGCGGCGAATACGAGCACTGCTTCACGCTGGAAGGCCCGCGCGGCGAATTCGTGCAACTCACATCGGCGGTGGCCGAATATATCGCATGCGCGATCGAGGCCGGACGGCGCTCGAGCCCGGCCGAACGGCGCAAGGCCATCGAGCAACGCGAGCGCCGCAGCGAGCGCGATTACGATCGCTGGGCCTGGGATGTGCTCGATAGCGGCTGCCCGGCGTTTCATGGCGTGCCATTCGTGAATGTCTTGTAGCGCGAAAAGCCGCCGTTCACGTGAGGCGGTTTTGGGGTTCGAGTTGCTCTAGGCAATCCCGTATTGGTGTTGTCGGGCGCCAAAAGGCCGTGGCCATCACGGCGCTTTTGGCGCTAAAAAAAGTGAGGGGGAAAATGGCGAACCAAATGAACGCGGTGATCGTAAATCTGACGGAACAAAACTGGATCTTGCATCGCAGCTACGGCACGTACCGAGTGCGCGGCAGCGAAGATGGCGAGCCTTACGCCCTGACGAGAGTCGAGGCGCGCACGGCCTTCATGGATATGGGCGACAAGCGCACCGCGCCGGTGCACATCTCCGCGGCCGAGCTCGCCAATGACCTCTGCCGCGAGATCAATTCCGATGGCGGCGAGGAGAGCAACTTTGGCGTTTTCGTGGCCGAAAGCGAAATTCCCAGCGAGGACGAGCTGGAGCGAGCGCACGAAAAGCTGGTGGCGTTTTATCGCCGGCTCGTGGCCGGCGCCGATCGCGAATGGGAGCGTTCGCATTCCTATCTCTTCATCAATGACGTGGAGCGCCGCGCGGCGCAGTATCTGGGACTGGAGAAAGAATGGTTCTACCAGGCGCGCGAGACCGTGGAGTGTCCCGGCTGCGGAGAAAAGATCAAGCCTGGGGTTGCCGTGTGCAGGACTTGCGGGGCGATTTTGGATCGCACTAAGGCGGCCAGTTTGGGGTTAGCTCCACATCGGCCGTCTCGGAAAACCGCTGGCGCGGCGTTGCCGTAAATTCCGTTTGAACCGCAGTGCGCATTCTCAGAACAGTCGTGACGCCTAACCTCGAACTGTGGGCCAAAGGCCTTTTGGCTGCAGCAATCGCCGGCGCTGCCAATGGCGTGATCACTGGGTTTGCGGCCGTAGGTATTGATCCCGCGCATTTCAATCTGCAAGCGGGCCTGAAGTCCACCCTGGCCATCGCCGGGGTGAGCGCGCTGATGAGCGGCATCATTGGAGTCGCCGCGTATCTGAAGCAATCGCCGCTTCCTGCAAACGGCCAAACAAAGTAAACGCAGGGCCACACTTCTTGCAAAAGCCGGGAACGGGTCCGACAGGAGAAAAAGCAGATTCCTCGAATCGATCGTGCGCGAGCGTATTGGAGCGCGCGCGGGAGTAGATTATGCCGACGGCCTATAACACCGCGGGACAAGTGACCTCGCTGGTGCGTTCGCTGCTGAACGACGCCGCGGGAAATCTTTTTACCGACACGGTCCTCATACCCTACGCCAATTCCGCCTACCGCAAAGTACAGCGCGCGCTGGCCAATATCCGTTCGGGCAGCTTCCTCAGCGACGACGTGCTGCTGGTAGTTCCCGCCGTGGCGGGCACGGACCCTTCGCTGCAGGTTTCCATCACCGACGCGACGGCGCCGCCGAATCAACTGCCCGTGGATCTGTTGGTGCCGCTGAAGCTGTGGGAACGCCGCAACGGCTCGTCCGACGATTTCGTGGAAATGACCGACCTGAGCGATCACGGAGGTCTGCCGTCCCAGCCGCAGGGACTCAATCTTCAATATTGGGAGTGGCGCACCGACGGGCTCTATTTCCTCGGCGCCACGCAGGATACACAGATCCGCCTGCGCTACGAAAAAGCTTATCCGGCGTTCGTCGACGGCACGAGTTCCGTGCTGATTCGCGACGCCATCGAGTCCATCGCCTACTTCACCGCAGCCATGGCCGCGGCGGCCCGCGGAGCACCGCAAGCGGCGCGCTGGGATGACGCCGGCACCGATGCGCTCGAGGACTTGCTCGTGCGCGCGACGCATCGCGAGCAGCACAGCGGGCACCGCCGGCGTCCGTATTCGTGGCGCCAGGGCTACGGGCCGATTGTTTGAGCTTGCGACAGAACGGGAGGGAAGGGAAATGGCTCTTGCCATCAATATTACCGATATAGACGCGGGGGAAAATGATCTCTACGTTTTTGGCACGGTGACCGCGTCCGGGAATTACTCGAGCGGGGGCGATACGCTCGATTTCACCACCGTGGCCAATCAGTTGGGAACCAGCCAGGCCCCGGTGCAGGTGTGGGTGGGCGGCACGACCGGAGACAGTTATGGATTCGTGCGCGCGGCCTCGCCGACGCTGGCCAACGGAAAGATCAAGATCAACACGGCTTCCAATAGCGAACTTGGCGCAGGCGCCTATCCCGCCCGCATCACTGGCGACGCGAACATCCAGATCGAAGCCGTCTTCAGCAAATTAATTTAGCCGATTTCCCGAACCGCTAACAAAAGGCAGATTCCTCGCTTCGCTCGGAATGACAAAACTCTTACGGGTACTCGTATTTAGAAAAAGGGCATGAATGTTTTGGGCACAACCGATGCGCCGCTGGATATGTTTGGCGGGCTGGTGACGGATGTGGCTCCGGCGGATTTGCCGCCGGGAGCTTCGCCGGATTGTGCCGACGTGGCCTTCGTGCCGGGCGCGGTGAAGACGCGGCCGGGGCTGCTGTCCGTGTTCGCCGCGATTTCCGGCAATCCTACGATCAACTACGTCAAGACGTACATTCAGCCGAATCTCGCGGAAACTCTGCTGGCGCTCGATTCGGCCGGATCGCTCTGGGGCGAATTTACGCCCGGCACGCTGACGCAGATCAATACAGGACCGGGCGGAAAATTCATCGCGCCGAATTGCCGCGCCAAGTCCGCGACGCTCTTTGGCCGCGAATATATCGCGTTTCACGATGGAAGATTCGGCCTCGATATTCCGCGGCAATACGACGGCACGAATTTCGACCGGGTAAGCCAGGTGGGGCCGGGCGCGGGTCCGGTGACCGCCTTTGATGCGCCGGCCGAGCCGGTATACACCGTCGGCAATTCGCCGGCGGGCGCAGTGCGCAACAACAACGTCGTGACTATCACCACCACCACGGCGCACAACCTCTATCCGGGAGCCTCCGTCCTGATCGCCGGCGTGGTAGATGCTTCGTTCAACGGCACCTTCGTGGTGCAGTCGGTGCCATCGCCGACCACGCTGACGTATCAGCAGCTCGGTGCGGCAAGCAATTCGGGCGGAGGTACGGCGACGCTGGCTCCGCAACTTTCGGCTGGCGTGCATCAGGTCTGCGTCTTTTTTCAGACGCGCCAAGGCTATCTCACGCAGCCTTCGCCGCCGGTGACCTGGACCGCTTCGGGCAATCGCCGCGTGCAATTGACGGGAATTCCGTTGCCGCTGAACGACGCCAATGTTGTGGCCCGCATTCTGGCGTTCACTCCCGCGGGCGGCGCATCTTTTTATTACACCAGCGGGCTCAATAACACGCCGCAGATGGTTATCGCGGATACCACGACCACGAGTGTGACGCTGGATTTCTCCGACACCGCTTTGCTGGGCGGAACGCTGGCCGATCCGCTCTTCCGCTTAGTGGAGCTGGGCGAATGTGCCGGCGTCATCGGTTATGCTTCGCGGCTTTTCTGGTGGGGTGAGCGCAACAAGGTAGAGAATTTTCGCAATCTGAGCTTCGACGGCGGATTCGTTGGCAGCGGCGCGGGCGTGCGGCCGCCGCTGGGGTGGACTTCCGACAATACTTACGGGGGCGCGGGAGGCAGCGCGTTCAGCGCGCTCTGGGGCGGCGCCTGGGAGATCGTTGGCGATAACGTCGCCAACGATAAGGGCATGATCACGCAGAGCGCCTACACTGACTCCAATGGCGTGCCCATAATTCACCCGAATATGGGCTATTCGGCGCGCCTGCGCGCGATGAACGATCCGGCGAGTTCGCCGCCCACTTCGGGCAATCTGCACGTGCATCTTTACAGCGCTTCGCAGAGCATCGACGTGGGCTTCGACGTCGCGGCCACCTCACTGACCACCAAATTTCAGGAATTCACGGGCGTGCTCAGCAGCGGGATAGTTTCGCCGGTGCCCGCGGATTTGCTGCTGCGCGTGTATGCCGACGGCCTCAACTCCAACTGCGGCGTGATCTTCGACAACATCGAAATCTATCCCACCGCACAGCCCTATAACGCCAGCATCGTGCGCGGCAGCCGCGCCGAGGATCCTGAAAGCTACGACGGCGTCGACGGGCTGCTCTCCGTCGCCGAAGATAATGGCCAGGCGGTGCGAGCCGCGTTTGTGCTGCGCGATCAGCTCTATTTCGTGAAGGAGCACTCCATCTATTCCACGCGCGACGACGGCGTCAACGAGCCCGCCGATTGGACGCTCAGCGAAGTCTCCAATGGCGTGGGGACGCCCTCGGTGGATGGCGTGGATACCGGCGAAGATTGGGCCGTGATCGCCGATCGTGCGGGCCTCTTTATTTTTGACGGCGGCGAGCCGGTGAAAATATCGCAGGAGATTCAGCCGCTCTGGGACACCATCAACTGGCAATACGGCTATACGCTCTGGGTGCGTGTGGATACGCGCGCCAAGCGCATTCTGGTGGGCGTGCCCATCGCGCCGGCCACGCTGCCGAATCGCGTGCTCGTGCTCGATTATCGCAGCCTCTCCACGGCTGCGGACATCGCCACGTATGCTTCAGTGCACACGAGTTCCATGACCGGGCGCATGATCTCCGTCAGCCGCGCGCGCAAGTGGGCGCCCTGGAAGATCACCGCCAATTCCGCCGCGCTCATCGAGCGCAGCGATGGCACGGCGCAGTTCTTTGTCGGCAATGGCGCGGGCACCGGGAAGATTTATCAGCTGAGCGATACGCAGTTCTCCGATG
>QHYR01000369.1 GCA_003223315.1 Acidobacteriota bacterium
GCCGGCCCGCACCGCGCGTGCGGGTTCCGCACGTCCTGGCTCTTGGGGCAGCGTACGCGGACGCGGCGCTATCGCGGCTGATCGGGCGTGAGCCGCAGATTCCGCTCGAAGGCGTGCGCATGGCGCGCCACAGCATGTTCGTGAATACAGAAAAAGCACGGGCTGAGTTGGGGTTTTCGCCCGGGCCTCTCACCGCGGCATTTGAACGGGCGGTGCGTTGGTACGAATCGAGCGGCTACGTGCGTGTCGCGCGCCGCGCGGACATGGCCGCTGCGCGAGCGGCCTGACAGAATTTGAAAAACGACCCGGGGAAGTTGCAGTACGAGGATGAAAATCCTGGTTACCTTCGCGGTGGCAAGCGAATTCGCAGCGTGGCGCCGCCGGCACGATTTCCGGCAGGTCGCGCACGAACCCTTCGCGATATATGTGTCGGAGATTGCCGGTAATGCGGTCCGGGTGTTGCTGACGGGCATGGGCACGAACGCAGCGACGCAAGCGACGCGTTGGGCACTCGCGTCGCCGGCCGATATCTGCATTTCGAGCGGTTTCGCGGGTGCCTTGAATGGGGGATTGGGCGTGGGAACGGTTCTGGCAGGACGCGTGGTATTGCGAGCCGAGCGGGAACTCGCTGTAGCCAGCGACCATCAGCTCCTTGCCGTCGCCGAAGATGCCGGCGCGCGGCATGTCGAGAGATTCCTTACCTCGGAGCATCTGATTGCGGACGCCGCACAGAAGGTGGCGTTGGGCGGTGAAGCAGATGCCGTGGAGATGGAGAGCTTCGTGATCCTGGCGGAAGCGGCACGTTACGGCGTGCGCGCGGCAGCGATACGTTCGGTGAGTGACGCAGCATCGTGCTCCCTGCCTTACGATTTCGACCAAGCACGCGATGCGCGCGGCCAAGTCAGGATGAGCGCTCTGCTGAGCGAAGTGATCCGTCAGCCGCAGCGTTTGGCGGCGTTGCTGCGCTTCGCACGCGACTGCAGGTTCGCAGCCCGGCAATTGGCCGATTTTCTGGATCGTTATCTCCAGTTACTCAGCACGCGCCTGGACCTCTCGCAATCGGAGATGGTGGCCGCGACATGAGCATGGCGCCCAATCTCATCGCAGCCTCCGAAAATAGCGCTACGCTACCCAGGAAAATGCGTGCGGGAGTGTATCGCGGACCGGGTCGCGTGGCGACCGAATATGTACCGGTTCCGGAAATCGCCGACGGTGAGGTTCTGATTCAGGTGGCCGCCTGCGGAATCTGCGGGACAGATCTGAAAAAGATACAACATGGCTTCATCGCGCCTCCGCAGATATTCGGACACGAGGTCGCTGGCGCCGTAGCTGCAATCGGTCGTGGCGTACACCGTTGGAAGGAGGGCGACCGCGTCGTCAGTTTCCATCACGTTCCCTGCGGCGCTTGCTTCTATTGTGACAGAGGGCTTTTCTCGCAATGCCCGGCTTACAAAAAGGTAGGGCTTACGGCGGGTTTTGAGCCGAATGGGGGAGGCTTCGCCGAATATGTGCGCGCCATGCCTTGGATCGTCGAGCGAGGAATGATCGAGATTCCGGCTGACGTATCCTTCGAAGAAGCGACATTCGTCGAACCCGTGAACACCTGCCTGAAAGCGGTGGAGAAGGCGCGCGTGGAGGCAGGTGAGACCGTAGTGGTTATAGGCCAGGGGCCGGTCGGCATGCTGCTGATGTTGCTCGCGCGGCGGGCTGGCGCTCGCGTTTTCACGACCGATCCGATGGCGGAGCGGCGCGCGGTGAGCGAGCGCTTGGGTGCGGCGGCCACATTCGATCCTCTGGCTTGTTCTGTTGCCGAGGAAGTCCGGAAACATACGGCGGGCCGGGGAGCAGATGCGGTGTTG
>QHYR01000309.1 GCA_003223315.1 Acidobacteriota bacterium
ACGAGGCGAGCGAACCGCTGCGGGGCGTTAGCGCCGAGCCAGATTCCCACCTGACCTCCCATGGAAAGACCGCAGAAATGCGCGCGCGGGATTTCTATGGCATCCATGAGAGCAAGAATATCGCTGCCGAGTTGCTCCTGCGTGTAGGGGCCGGGAGCGACGCCGGAGAGGCCGTGGCCGCGAGTGTCATAGCGGAGGATGCGAAAGTCGCCCCGCAGTGCGGAGGCCTGCGGCTCCCACATAGATAAATTGGTGCCCAACGAATTAGAGAAAACAATGACCGGCGCGCCCGGCTTTCCTTCCAGCCGGTAGCGAAGGCAGACGCCATGGACATCGATGAAGGGCATAAGCGAAATCCGCGGTCAAGTTCTCAATCGGGGATTCATTTCTTGGCGCCGCTGCGAGCGGACAAGACTTTTTCGGTCATCTCCACGGCAGAACCGAGATAATTCGCCGGATCGAGCAAACGGGAGAGTTCCGCTCGCGAGAGATGGCTGCTGACGTCCGGATAGGACATGAGCACGTCGGCGAAATCGCTGCCTTCCTGAGCGGAGCGCCGCGCAGCTTCTTCGACGATCTTGTGCGATTTTTCCCTGCCCAGGCGCTCCCGCAAGGCAAGAGCAACGGCCTCAGCGAGGACGAGTCCGCGCGTGAGCTTCACATTCTGCAACATTTTGTCGGAGTGAACCTCGAGCCCGCCGACAATTTCCTTCATGTGCGCCAGGGCTCCCGCCGTGAGTCGACAGATCTCGGGCAGCGTCTCCCATTCGGCATGCCAGCCGCCGAGGCCGCGCTCGTGTTCCTGCACCATTGAGGTCAGCATGATGGAAACGAGCGCAGGTACGCGAAGCGCGGCAGCCAGGATCGCCGCAGAACTCACCGGATTGCGCTTGTGCGGCATGGTGGAAGAACCGCCGCGGCCTTCGCCGGAAGGCTCGAGGACTTCGTCTATTTCCGTCTGAGACATCAGTGAAATATCGCGGGCGATCTTGCCCAGCGAGCCAACCAGCAAGCCGAGCGAAGCGGCGACTTCTGCCAGCCGGTCGCGATGCGAGTGCCAGGGAAGCTCGGGCAGTTCCAGCTTCAAGTCCCGTGCGAGCGCGGCGGCCAGATCCAGGCGGCGATCTGCGATGGCGGCCAGCGTGCCGACCGCTCCGCCAAACTGAAGCACCAAAACTTGCTTGTGCGAATGGCTCAGGCGTTCGCGGTGCCGTTCGACGGCAGCCAGCCAACCGGCCACTTTGAGCCCGAAAGTAACGGGAGGGCCCTGTTGCAACCAAGTGCGCCCCACGATGAGCGTGGATTTGTGGGCGGCCGCAAGGCGAGCTAGAGAAGCAGAGAGATGCGCCAAATCCTGATCGAGGAGGTCGAGCGCCTCGCGCAATTGCAGCACGAGGCCCGTATCGATGGCGTCCTGGCTCGTGGCGCCCCAGTGGACAAAGGCAGCGGCTTTCGAGTCAGACTTGGCGACAAGCCCGGTCAAGGCTTTGACCATCGGAATGGCCACATTACCCGAGAGCGCGGTTGCACGGGCCAGCGACTCCACGTCAAATAATTCTGCATGGCACTGAGATTCGATTGGCGCTCTCGCGGCGCTTGGAGCGAGGCCAACTCCGACAAGCGCCCTGGCCAGCGCGGCCTCGAAATCGAGCATGCACTGGAGCCGGTGATGATCGGAAAACACCCGCCGCATCGTGTCTGTGGTGAACAAAGGATCCAGCAAACGGATGGGTTCCGGGATGTCCAAATTGCTCATCCTCTGAAATGAGGCTGCGGGCTGAATCTAGTAGTCGAAAAAGACGGTCTCGCGATCGCCTTGCATCACGATTTTCCAGTCGAAAATGTTTGGGGGCACGTTCCGGGCGCCGCGCTCGCCGGAAGGCGTGGCCATCAATGTCGGACGCCGCTCCGGCGGAACTAGCTTCAGAACAGCATCCTCGGCATTGCTGGGCTCATCGGCGAAATAGACGCGAGTCAGTAATGGCTTGAGAAGCCCACGCGAAAAAAGCGTGACCACGATATGCGGAGCTTGCAAAGAGCCGTCCGGGGAACGCACTCGCCCGGGTTTTATGGTCGTGAAAGTGAATTCACCGTTGTCGTCTGTCTCGATGCGCGCGAAGCCCAAGAAGCGGGGCGCGGCCGAATTCCGTGGAAAAATCTCCCCCAAGTAACGCCCAGCCGAATCGGCCTGCCAGATTTCGAGCACGGCGTCGGGGACAGGGTTTGCATCTCCATCGAGGACCTTGCCGCGAATTGTGACCCCCTCGCCGGCTGTGCCCTCGGCCACGAGATTTTTTCTTTCGAGGTAAGACATTCCCAGATGAAAAAAGGGACCGACCGTCTGGGATGCGGTTGGGGGCGTAGTCATCTCAATTGTCCGAATGGCGCTGAGTCGCTCACGGAGAGACCTCCACGGGCGTGGCTTGGCGGCCGCGGAGAATGATGTCAAAGCGATAGCCGAGCGCATGGCTTGGTATGGTGGTTTCCCAATCGAAAAGCGAGATCAGGCGGTTTCGCGCGTTCTCGTCCGGGACGCTGTTGAAAACGGGGTCGAATGGCAGCAGAGGATCTCCCGGAAAATACATCTGCGTGACCAGGCGCGACAACAGCCCCGCGCCGAAGAGCGAAAAGTGAATGTGCGCGGGGCGCCAGGCATTCTGATGATTTTGCCAAGGGTACGCGCCGGGTTTTATGGTGACAAAACGATAGCGGCCCTCGCGATCGGTGAGCACGCGCCCGCAGCCCGTGAAATTCGGATCGAGCGGCGCGCCATGCTGATCCACACGATGCCGATAGCGCCCCGCCGCGTTGGTTTGCCAAACCTCCACCAGCGCTCCGGGAATGGCGCGCCCTTCTTCATCCAATACGCGGCCGCTCACGATGATGCGTTCGCCCAGGGCCTCGCCGCCGTGCTGGTGCGTCAGGTCATTATCATTTTCGCCGATGTCGCTATGGCCGAAGACGGGGCCGGTGAGCTCAGACAATGTGTGCGACAGCAGAATCAGCGGCTGTTTCGGGGAACGCTTGCACGTGGAGACGTACGGCGGGTAAAGGTAATCGGGTTGCGTTCCGGCCGGCGCACGCTGATAACTGGCCGCTTTCATGACTCTGCGAAAGCGACTGTAACTGGCGAGGGAGTCAGCGGTCAAGCGCATGCCCGCGAGTACAGCCGACGGCGGGTCGGTGGGGTAGGCGCACCGGAAAGCTCAGGATGGCTGCGGAGATTTCGGGAAGTGCATATCGAATTCTTCGAGGGTCTCCACGATGATCCGGGAAATAGCGAGATTGCGGAACCATTTGTGGTCGGAAGGAATGATGAACCACGGCGCATATTCCGTGCTGCAGCGGGAAAGCAGGTCTTCGTAGGCGGTGACGTACTCGTCCCAACGCTTTCGCTCCGCGGTATCGGCTTTGGAAAATTTCCATTTCTTGCGCGGATCGTTAAGCCTCTCGTCGAAGCGTTTCTTCTGCTCTTGCTTGCTGATGTGCAGGAAAAATTTCAGAATCGTGATGTCGTTTTCGGACAGATTTCGTTCAAAACGATTGATTTCGTCATATCGAGCTTTCCAAATCTCTTTAGGAACGAGTTCGTGCACGCGCACGACGAGGACATCCTCGTAATGCGAGCGGTTAAAAATACCGATCATGCCCCTTTCGGGAACCCCCTTATGGATGCGCCATAGAAAATCGTGAGCCGACTCTTCGCTATTCGGGACTTTGAAGGAAGTTACCGAACATCCCTGGGGGCTGACGCCGGACATCACGTGGCGAATGGTTCCGTCCTTGCCGGCAGCGTCCATGCCTTGCAGGACAATCAGAAGAGCTCGTTTCTTTACGGCATAAAACAAGTCCTGCAAATCGTCGAGGCGCTTGATCGTTTTATCGAGTTTGGCCTTGGATTTCTGGTCATCATCATGACCAAGCGTATCGGCGGGATCGTATTTCGCAAGATTGATCTTCTTGTCCCGGGGAACCATCAGTTTGCGGATGAAATCCAAGTAAACGGCTCCTGAAATCGGGTGAAGCAAATCTGAAACTGCTCATGGGGCGTTCGGGGAAGGAGATCCCACTCGCGTTCGCGGCTTCACCGATCCATCTTCGGAAAAACCGGCGTGGCGAGGCTCGCTTCCATGCCCCAAAAATCCGTTTCGGTAACGAACTCCAGGCCTGCTTCGGTTTCCCCGGAATCCTTGGGCCGCGCCCAGGCGACTCGCGCGCCGACCCTGCGGCCGTTATCGAGACGAACGCACAGGAGGGCATCGCCGTCGCGCAGTTCGTGACGGCATAGAAAGGAAAAGCCATGCACGCTCAACTCGCGCGTTTCGGTCTTCTCCTCCCAAGGCTTCTGCGCATCTTCGGAACGAACTAGAATGGGGATGCTGGCGCGCACGCGAGGACCACGCCGCAATCGTCCATAAAGCTCCGAAGCCCACAGGAGAATATCAAGCAGTTGAGCCCTCTCCAAGTTATTGGGAAGTTCCGCAGCGCAAGCAATGTTGGTGGCTTCGCGCATGCAATGTTCCAGGAAGCGGCTCGCCAATTCGCCGTGCTGAGTGTGGAAACGCGGTTCGTGAATCTGCGCCTCAATGGACTCCAGATGCCGGTAGGCCCCCGCCAGGAAGTGGGTGCGGCACACCCTACGTTCCTCGAGCGAAGCGACGGCGGCTTCGGCACAACCTTCGGAGGTGCATTTGAAAGACACGCAGTATCGCCCGTGGAGACAAACTCACCGACGCTGGGAGTCGCCAGCATAGTACAGCAAAGGCGCGCGGATCAGAATGGCGCCAAAGTTTGCCTTCTCGAATGAATTACGGTCCAGCAAATTTAGCGCGCTCCGGCATTGGCAGCGACCAACTCACGTGCGGCGGCTTCGGCGGCCGCGCCGAGAAGCGGAGCTTCCTCATTGAGCACAACATGAACGGGAAAATGTGAGAGCAACTCCTGGAATTTTTCCTTTTCGCAAAACGCGCTAAAAAATGCGCCATTTTGGATCTTAGGCAAAATCTTGGGTGCGATGCCGCCGGCCACAAAAATGCCACCGCGCGCAAGGGCCTTGAGCGCCAGGTTTCCGGCTTCGGCGCCATATAACGTGACGAAGAGATCGAGCGTCTCGACACAGACAGGACAAGAGCCCTCCAGACCCAGCTTGGTGATCTCTGGCGCGGGGTCTGCTCCGGGCTCATCGAAACTCGGATGCCGGACGCTCTTGTCGAGAAATTCATGCAGCGTGAGGAAGCCGCGGCCGGAGACGACTAGCTCGAAGCTGACGAATTTGTACATCGTCTTCAGATAACGAAGCAGCTCGATCTCTTTTTCGGTACGCGGAGCAAAATCCGCGTGGCCTCCTTCGCTTGGCGCGACAATGTAGCGGCTGCCATTCCACATCAGGATGGCTTCTCCCAAACCGGTGCCCGCGGCGATGAGCGCCTGGGTCGCTTGAGGCGCGGCCGAACCTTCGTTGAGAGTGCAAATATCCTCGGGCGCGAGCCACGCCAGGGAATAGCCGGTGGCCTCCAAATCGTTGAGAAGCACGACATGCGGGGTGCCGAGCTGGCGTTCGAGAGAATCGGCGTCCAGTCCCCAAGTGAGATTTGTGATGCGAACTCCACGGCCAATCACAGGGCCGGCGACGCCGAAACCGGCCGCCGCGATCCTTCCCGTAGGCGAAGCGGAGAGGAAATCTCTCCCGCGGCTGAGGAAATCATCGATGATGTCCTCGAAGCGCGTGTATTCGTGACTCGGATAGCGGTAGATAAAAACGACGCGGAAACGATCGCCTTTTTTCTCCATCAAGGCGAGGTTCGACTTTGTTCCACCGATATCGCCCGCCAGGATCATGACTTCCCTTTCGGAATCGGTTGCGACTGCGAGGCTGAAAGCTGGCCTGCCGCCGCCTCGTCTACAAGGAAAAGCCGCTCTCCCTCGCGCGGCTTGACCAGCTGCGCGGGCAAGGGCGGATCGGGATGTTCGCAAAGATTTCGGAACGGTGGGCGTGCTGACCCAGCGAGAGGTCTCGCGCAGGAGTTTGGAGCCGGGGAACAGAGAAGCCGCGTGCCCATCCGGTCCCAGGCCAAGAAGGACCAAATGAAAACGCGGAAAACCCCGGTCATCGAGGGACAGAAATTCGCGCAGTACGGCCTCATAATTGTGAGCGGCGCGCCCGATATTGGGATCCTCCGCTTCCATGCGGTGAACGTTAGAGGGAGGTATGGGCACGCGGAGCAGAAGCTCGCGGCGGGCCATACCGTAGTTGCTCTCAGGACTCTCCGGAGGCACGGCGCGTTCATCACCCCAGAAAAGATGCACTCGAGACCAATCTACCTGGGCGCGAAACTCAGGGGTGGCGAGAAGGCCATAGAGCTCCCGAGGGGTCGAACCGCCGGAGAGAGCGACATTGAAATTGCCATCCTTAGCAATACTCTGCCAAGCCCAATCGACAAACCAGCGGGCCGCCGTGCGGGCCAAGTCCGCCGCGTCAGCGCAAACGTATACGCCGGGAAGGATTTCGCGCGGGAGCATCAGGGTCTGCGCCAGTGCCGTCCATCGCCACTCAACAGCTCGTCAGCTTCATGCGGACCCCAACTTCCCGCGGGATAAGTGGGCACGGAGCGCCCCTGTTGTTCCCAGGCAGTGAGTATCGGCTGCACGAAAGCCCAGGCAGCCTCTACCCCATCGGCGCGGTCGAAAAGGGTTGCATCCCCACGCATGCAGTCGTTCAAGAGCGTAGCATAAGCGCTGCGTTCGCTAGCCCCAAAAGCGGCGCGATAACTGAAATCCATGGCCACGCGCGTCAGGCGCATGAACTGCCCCGGCAATTTGGCGTGAAAGCTGATGGAGATGCCTTCTTCGGGCTGGATATTCAGCACCAATGTATTGGTATCGATCCCCTGACCGCGAAATAGCAAGTGCGGCGCGCGCCGGAAATTGATGACGATTTCGGTGACGCGGCGCGGCATGCGCTTGCCGGTACGAATATAAAAAGGAACGTCGGCCCAGCGCCAGTTGTCAATGAGGAGCTTGGCCGCGACGAAGGTCTCGGTCTGGGAATCAGCCCTCACGCCGGGCTCCTGGCGGTAGCCGGCCACCTCCTCGCCGTCGATCTGGCCCGGCGCGTACTGGCCCGGAACAACATCTGCCGCAACGCTATCCGGCGTATACGGCCGGAGGGCCTGCAACACTTTCAGTTTCTCATTGCGCACGGCGGTGGCGTCGAAGTTCGAGGGCGGCTCGATCGCCACGAGAGAAGTAAGCTGCAGGAGATGGCTTTGAACCATATCCCGCAGCGCCCCGGTCGTTTCGTAGAAGGCGGCCCGCTGCTCCACACCGAGGCTTTCCGCAGTGGTGATTTGCACGTGGTCCACGTAATTGCGATTCCAAAGGGGCTCGAAGATGCCGTTCCCAAATCGCAGCGCCAGAAGATTTTGAACCGTATCTTTCCCCAGGAAGTGATCGATGCGATAGACCTGCGTCTCATCGAAGGCTTTGAGAATCGTGGCGTTGAGTTTTCTCGCCGAGGCAAGGTCACGGCCAAACGGCTTTTCGACAACAATGCGGACCCAGGAGTTTCCATTCGCCGGCCGCACCAGGCCGGCTCTTTGAATCTGTGCGATCACCTTGGGATAAACGGCCGGGGGCGTCGCAAGATAGTACAGGCGATTGCCCTCCAGGTGGCGTTCTTGATCGAGTTCTTCGAGGCGGCGCGAGAGTTTCTCAAACGCGTCCGGCTGGTCGTAATCTCCGGCGACGTAGACAAAGGACTGCGCGAAAGTGCGCAGGCTCTCATTACTGACCTGGCAGCTTTCCGCATTCCTGCGAACGGCCTCTGCCGCGGAGTCCCGAAAAGCGGCATCGCTCATTTCGCTGCGGGCGAAACCAATAATGGCAAACCGGCGCGCCAGCGACCCGCAAGCGGCTAATTCAAATAGCGCCGGAATCAACTTCCGGCGGGTGAGATCGCCGGAGGCGCCGAAAATCACGATGGCGCAGGGATCGGCGGCCGCTACCGAACTCCTTGGCTCGAGATCCAGCTTATCGGCAAAGTCACTGGAAATGGACGCCATGAGATCATCCTCCTACAAATACCGGCCTGACGCCACTCTCCGCCAGCGAGGCGCGCAGTTCTTCAGCAGAGCGGAAGAGAATCGCGCGCATGCCCAGGGCTTTGGCCGGTTCAAGGTTCGCCGGACGATCATCGATAAAGATGCATTCCTCGGGAACGCGCTGCGTGATTCCCAGCGCAAGTTGATAGATCAGCGGATCGGGTTTGCGCGCTCGCAGGTAGCAAGAGCTAAAAAAGGCAGTGAAGTTTCGCGTTAGATCGAATTTGCGGATGCGACAGGCATTTAGCTCCTCGGATTCGTTATTGAGGGTGGCCAGGAAATAACGTCGGGTAGCGGTCAGCTCGTCGAGAAGAACGCGCGTTTCTTTGTTCTCGCGCGATTGCGCAAAGATGAAGTTCGTGAATTCATCTCTGGCGAAGGGCCGCTCGCGGAAGAATACCGTTCGGTCGAGGTAGGCCTCCAGGGTTATTTTCCCGGTTTCCAGCTCGCCCTCCGCGCGCCGGTGTCTCTCGCTGAAATCCGCGGCATCCAGAGAAAAGCGTCGCACGGCTTCGGCGCGCGCAGATGCATCCCATCCATTCGAGAGGACCACTCCCCCGACATCCCAGAATAATGCAACTATATTGGCCATGGGCTAATCGGCGGGCTAGCAAGCCCGTTGGTTTCGGATTTCCCCGGTCCTTCCCAGGAGCGGATTGGTCGGCATATCCTCTTCTCAAATTGCCGATCGCGAAGCGGAGAACACCTGGTCGATAGCTCGGCGCAAGGCAGTTAGACCCGCGGGAACGCCTTCGGTGAGGTGGAGTCGCAGCGCCGGCTTGCCCAGCCTTCCCAGCGACTGCAAGTCTCCTAAAGCCTGCGCCATTTCCAGTTGGCCAAACGTGTATTTCGCACCGGGAATGGGCAAGTCCTCAGGCTTTTCCGAAGTGATCAACAGGAACATGCCGGAGGCTGGTCCGCCTTTATAAAGCTGACCGATGGAATGCATATATCGCGGCCCATAACCAAGCAGCACCGGCAATGCAAGACGCTCGTCCAGCGTTGCGCGGAGCGTGTCGAGTTCCGCGCCGTTGGCGGCATCGCGTGCCACGTAGGCGAGGATCGCGAGGTAGTCGTCGGGACGGCGCTCGGAAAAAAAAGTGCGCAGCGCGGCCGTAAGTTGCAGCGTAGAAATGGAGCCGCGCACGGCGCCGTCGGCATAAACCTCGATGCCCGATTCCGCCAGGCGCGGAGAGCCGAGCGGCATCTCCCCTGATATCTCGAAGCCTTCCAGAATCCGGGCAGTATTATCTTTGCTTTCCTGGACGTTCGGTTCGTCAAAAGGATCGATGGCGAGCGAAGCCCCGGCCAATGCGGTCGCCGTTTCCCATTTGAAGAATTCGGCGCCTAATTGCGCCGGGCTTTTGAGCCGAATCTCGACAAAGGGCGCGTTACGCTGCTCGAGCGCGCATAGAATTGGTCCTAATATCGCCTGGTCTTCACCTTCGAGCAGCAAAGCGGCGGTGACACATCCACGCGCCAGTACCTCGAGAGGCGGCGCAACGCCTCCGGCAACCGGGACAATCCCGCGCTCCTCTTTGCCCGTACTCTCCGCGATGAGCTGCTCGATCCAGTTTCCCAGCGGCGTCAACTTAGGCGTGGAGAGCAAGACGAGCTTGTCATCGCCTCTTCTGCCCGCTGCACCCAGCAATGATCCCAGTTGTAACGCCGGATTGGCATCGGATTGGCCTTCCGGACCGCAAGCTGCGCGCATTTCGATGGCGCTGTCCAGCATGGCAGCGATATCGATGCCCCAAAGCGCTGCGGGTACCAACCCGAAATAGGAGAGCGCCGAGTAGCGCCCGCCTATGTCAGGGGGATTGCGAAACGTCAGCCGGAAATTGTATTCGTCGGCCAAATGGTCGAGATAGGAGCCGAGATCGGTGATGGCCAGAAAACTCCGGCCCACCGGGCGAATGCCCGCCTGAGTGAGCCGGTGGTGAAAATAAAAAAACTGAGAGAGCGTCTCGATGGTCTTACCGGACTTACTGGCGACGATAAACAAGGAATGGGCGAGGTCAATCGAGCGTTCCACTTGCTGGATCGAGGTCGGATCAGTCGAGTCCAGCACGAAAAAGCGCCTCCCTGAGGGCGCCGGGAATATGAGCGAAAAAACCTCAGGAGCGAGGCTCGAGCCGCCCATACCCAGCAACACGATGTCGTTCACACCGGAGTCCCTGATGTCGCGGGCCAGATCCTGCAGCGCGGCCGCTTCCGCCCGCATGGAATCAAGCACGCCAATCCAGCCGAGCCGATTCGCGATGATGCGGGCGTGCTCGGGGTCATCCTTCCAAAGGCCCGGCTGCCGGGCCCACATCTTTTGAAGCGCCTCCCCGGCTCGAAGCCGATTCGATTCTTCCTGATACGCCTCTGCCAAATAACCGGGTGAAATGCGCTGTACTGTGAGAGGCATGGGAATCCTCTGGGCCGCGGGATTGAGCCCTGAACGAGATTACCTCTTTTCAGAGAATAAACGAATATCGCAAGTTCTGCGCATCGCCCCGACATCCTCGGCCATTCCGGAAAGAGCCCGCCTCAAGGCGGCTCCTAGGAATTTCTCGCGCAATGCAGTATGTTTAGAGACGGAACTTAAGCGTTGGTTGTTTCGATCGGAGGCCAAGATGGCTGATGAGAGTTGCGGTCCGCCGAAGCCTGTAGCTACGGCTGCCAGCCAACCCGGCGCGCGCACGGTGACGTGTGTGAAATTCGGAAAAAAGATGGAAGGCCTCGATCGCGTGCCCTGGAAAGGCGAAATCGGTCAGCGCATCTACGAAAACGTTTCCAAGGAGGCCTGGAAGCTATGGATCGAACATTCCAAGATGATTATGAATGAATACCGGCTCAATCCGCTTGACCCGCAGTCACAAAAAATTATGGAAGAACAGATGGAGCAGTTCTTTTTTGGCGAGGGAGCCAAACTGCCCGAGGGTTATATTCCGCCGCGAGCGAAAGCGTAGGCCTCGACAGCGTTCTTCCGGCAAGTCTCAAGCAAACCAGGGCGAAAGCTGCCGTAACCATTCAAGAACCAGTCTGGCCGGAGACCGGGTGCGCCACCGGCAACCTGGGGGCTATCGTAAATCGCAAAGCGCCGTGTGCCTCGCGCAGCGCGGCCTCGACGAAATCTGGCGTTCCGCCCCGGGCAAAAATGAATCCCAGATAGCTCGAGCCTTCTGGCCATGCGGCGATGAAGTCATGAAGCCGCGCCGTGATTTGGATCTCGCAAATACCCGGGATCGTGAGCGCCCGCTGCAATCCTTCTATGTTTTCGAGAACGCCGCTGCGGGGCACGGGGATCATCATCACTCCTGCGGCGTCTGGTTCCCGCTGCACGTCCGCATCGGGCATCCCCAACGCTTTACGGATCAGCAATTCCTCCAAGAAGATTCGCTGCGGGCCAAAACGAAGCACCCGCGAGCACAGGCCGCCGATGGGGCGCGGCGCAACTTCGAGTATCCAGGGCCCCTGGTCATTCAGGCGAAACTCCGCATGCAGCGGGCCTTCGCTGAGCCCCAGAGCTTGAACGGATTCGGCGGCACATCGAAAGATTTGTTCCTGGGTTCCGGAAGCCAGCCGCGAAGGCGTGAGGTAAATCGATTCCTCGAAATAGGGTCCGTCGAGCGGATCGGGTTTGTCAAACAAGGCTAAGACGCGCAGGTGGCCGGCTTCCAGAAGCCCCTCGAGGGCAAATTCGGCTCCCGGAATATAGCGCTCGACGAGCAAGCGATCGAGATCAGCCTCCCTGGTGACCTGCAGCTCAGCAGAAGCTAGTAATCGTGCGATGCGCTCGACCGCGGCGACAAATTCACTGGCATTGTCGGCTCGAATCACGCCTTGGCTTGCCGCAAGCCTCAGTGGCTTTAGCACGCACGGAAAAATGACGCGGGGCAGCACAGAATCCAGCGGCTCCGGAAGCGTGAAGGAAAAAAAATGCGGAACCGGCAAACCAGCTCTTTGCAAAACCTCACGCTGGCGCAGCTTGCTGCGGCAATTCTCGATGGCTTCGGGCGAGTTATAGGTGAGCTGCAGGAGGCGGGCGGCATGCGCGGCGGTCTCCGTCTGGCGATCGCCCAACGCCAGAATCGCGCCGATCTTTGGTTCACAAGAAGGATGTTCACGAAGGCGCCCCTGAACGGCGTCGGCAAGGCGTGCGGCGGCCCTTCGGGGCTCTTCAAAATGAAGCGGGACTGCTCCATCGGCCCAAGGATCTTCGAGTTGATGGCAGCGATCGCTGCCGATGATGACGCCGACGCCCAGCCGTCGCGCCGCCTCCGCAAAGCTACGCGTCTGATAACCCAGCTTGCTTGCGAGCAGAAGCAGCGATGGCGGTTCTTTGGAAATCATTGAACTGGAGCACAATTTCAGAAGAACGCATCCGATTGCGTCTGCGGCCGGGCATCCGAAGAAATCGAAACAAATTGATCGTGAGTTGGCTCCGCACAGCAATACCACGGTTCCGAGAAGTGGGGAATCTTGCGCATGGAAGCCTTCGGCATGGCATCAGCAGAGACAGCATTCTCTCCGGCCAGCGTCGCAGCGCGCCAAATGTGCATGAACGTATCGGTGCGCGAACGCTTCAGCCGGTCGCCGGCATGGGCCAATTCCTGAACGCACTCCGACAGCATGTCCATGCGGCCGTCGGCATGTTTCCATGGATAGACGAGGCCGGAGGAATCGAAATTGCCGATTGCGCCGCGAACCTCATCGAGCTCCAGCAGGCGCGAGCCCGCGGGGATCAGCAGGCGGATTCCCAGCTGGATGGGCGCCACATTTTCGATCAGATTCCGGTCGGCTACGAGCGCCAGCAACTCGCGATATCCACTAAGCGAGGTCCACGGCGTAAAAGGCACAAAGGTGGGCTGCAGGATCAAACCCACGTCGCGGAAAAGCGCCACGACGGCGAGAAAATCCGCGCGCGTATGGCCCTTTGCCAAAAGCGCGAGGATGGCGTCATCGATGGACTCGACGGCGCTGGTAACAAAAAGACACCCGGTATCACGCAGTTTGCGCAACGATTCAGCACGGCACAGCAAATGCTCGATTTTGATCGTGACGTCATAACTGAGCCGAGGAAATTCCCGGTGCATGGCCTCGACGATTGCGAGTGCGTGCGCGGGCCCGTTAAAAAAGTCAGGATCGCCGAATGTGATGTGCTCGGCGCCTGCATCGACCTGCTGGCGGATATCTTCGAGCACGACGTCCCGCTGCACAATACGAAAAATTCCGTTGTAGACAGGAACGATGGGGCAGTGGCGGCAAAGGTGTTTGCATCCCCGGCTGGCTTCGGTATACCCGGCGACTTTGAAGCCTCCATCGGGCATTAACAGGTGTGCATATTGCCGGAGAGGCGGAAGCTGGCTGCGATCGGGCGGAATGAACCTCAGGCGATCGAGGAAAATTGAGGTGTCGCGAAGCCCAGCCGCAGGGCGGGACGTCGTACGCGATGCGTTTCCATCGGCCCTGTTGGTGTCGGTCCCGTTCGTAGAGCTTCGTTCGTGCGCAAGCGACGTAATTAGGTCCGCCAGCGCCGCCTCGAACTCGCCGCCCACAATCGTCTGGACGCCCAGCTCGCGCAGATAGGACTCGTTCACCGGAGCGTACAAGCCGTAAAAACAGAGGTGCGCATGTGGATTCAAGCGTCGGACTGGCTCGATCAAACGTATCGCGAGCCGCGTGGCCGTGTGCATGGGAACGTAGAAAGAGACGACGTCGGCGGCACGGACGGCGTCTTCTTGTAAGGGCTGGCGAGACAAATCAAGGCAGGTGACTTCGGCGCCGGTGCGGCGCAGCCAAGCGGCAGGCGAAGCCAGTCCAAAGGGCTGGTGGCCAAGCTCATAAGTCGAGATCAGTACGATCTTCACCTAAAGTCTACCCAGCATACGGCTGCGTGCGATAGTTCGCCAGCAGTGCGCTCATATCATTCTAGACGATCTGTAGTAGCGCAGTTGAAAAAGGGCAGCACGCCCTGAGACGCCGCCCCTCGGGGTCCACACATACCCCGCTGTTTGCGTTATGATGCACTATTAGATCGATCCGCATAGGGCCAGTGGTCAGAGAGGATTCCCAACATGCCTGCCGCGTCAAAAAACTCGTTGGGCGCCCGCGACACGCTCACGGTGGGTAACCAGGGCTATGAGGTCCATCGCCTCGAGGCGCTGGAGCGCAGGGGAATCGGCCACGTGGGCCAACTCCCCTTCTCCATTCGCATTTTACTCGAGAACCTGCTCCGCCAGGAGGACGGCCGATTCGTTCACGCCAAAGATATCGAGGCGCTCGCGGAATGGCAGCCGTTGACCGACCGCCGTGCGGAGATCGCCTTCATGCCGGCGCGGGTGCTGCTGCAGGATTTCACGGGAGTTCCGGCTGTTGCCGATCTTGCGGCCATGCGTGACGCCATCGCGAAGATGGGCGGCGATCCCAAGAAGATCAATCCCCTGCTTCCCGCTGAACTCGTGATCGATCACTCCGTGCAGGTCGACAAATTCGGCAGTGACATGGCCTTCGCGTTTAATGCCCAAATGGAGTTTCAGCGCAATGTGGAGCGTTACCAATTTCTCCGTTGGGGCCAGAACGCCTTTCGGAATTTTAAGGTTGTGCCGCCAGATATGGGCATCTGCCATCAGGTAAATCTCGAATATCTGGCTCGCGTGGTCTGCGACCGCGCGCCGGATGGCCGCCCGGCGGCTTACCCGGATTCGCTGGTGGGAACCGATTCCCACACCACGATGGTAAATGGGCTCGGCGTCTTCGGCTGGGGGGTGGGAGGCATTGAAGCCGAGGCGGCCATGCTCGGCCAGCCGCTCTCAATGCTGGTTCCCGACGTGGTCGGTTTCAAACTGCAGGGACGCCTGCCCGAAGGGTCAACGGCCACCGATCTGGTGCTCACCGTGACCGAGATGCTGCGCAAGAAGGGTGTAGTTGGACAATTCGTCGAGTTCTACGGAACAGGCCTCTCGAATCTCACGCTGCCCGATCGCGCCACCATAGCCAATATGGCGCCCGAATACGGCGCGACGATGGGA
>QHYR01000310.1 GCA_003223315.1 Acidobacteriota bacterium
ACCGAATCCATCAGACCGAAAAAACCCTCGGCGAGTGTCGGGTGGATGTAAACCGCGCCCTTGAGCACGGTATACGGTGCGTCCGCCAGCATCAAGGCGCCCAGAATTTGCACCAATTCTCCGCCTTCGCTGCTCAGAATGGCAGCGCCGAGAATGCGGTCCGTTTCCGCATTCACAATCAGCTTCATCATTCCGGCAGTTTCGTCTCGTTCGATGGCGCGAGCGACGTGGGACATTGCATAAGCGCCAATTTTCAGCTTCTGACCCGACGCGCGAGCTTCCTTCTCCGTCATGCCGACGCGGCCAAGCTGCGGGTCTGTAAAGAGCGCGTAGGGCACATAGCGATTTGCGATATTCAGACTTTTTTGCTCGATCAGGTTGCCGAAAATAATCTGGTAATCATTATAAGAAATGTGCGTGAAGGCCGGTCCGCCCTTAGCGTCACCGAGCGCCCAGATTCCGGCAACACTGGTCTCCAGCCGCGAATTCACCTTGATATAGCCATGGGCATCTAATTCCACACCCGCCTTGTCTAGTCCAAGATTATCCGTATTCGGCCGGCGACCGGTCGCGGCCAGGAGGTGAGAGCCCGTAATCGTGTCGCTGTGGCCCTTAGTGTCGAGCGTCAAAGCAATTCGTTGCGCTTTCTTCTCGACTTGGACTGAATTGGAATTCAGCCGGAACTCGATGCCTTCGCTTTCGAGGGCCTTGTGCAGCTCCCCCGCGACGTCCTCGTCTTCTCGCGGCAATATTTGCGGACCGCGCTGCACGATCGTCACACGGCTACCGAAACGCCGAAACATCTGGCCGAACTCCAGGCCAACGTACCCGGCGCCAACAATCAGCAGATGCTCGGGCACTTCGCGTATTTCCATGAGCGATTCGTTTGTCAAATAGTCGATGGTATCCAGGCCAGTAATCTTTGGCGGATCGGGGCGTGTGCCTGTGTCGATGAAGATCCTATCGCTTTGCAGGACTTCGTGGTCGACTTGCACCTCATGTGAGGATAAAAAACACGCCTGACCGCGATACAGGCGCAGCGTGCGATGCCGGGCCACGTTGCGTTCCTGCCCCTCGCGAGACCGCCTAACCACCGCATTCTTGCGGTCCACCACAAAAGAAAGATCCACTTCCACGCGGCCGGTTCGCACGCCCCAACGCGCGCCGTTCCGCGCGTAATGGGCCACTTGCGCGGAGGCGATCATTGTTTTTGTGGGTGTGCAGCCGGTATTGACGCAGGTACCGCCCAGGTGGGATTTCTCGACGAGAGCTACCCTCCAGTCATGTTCGGCGAGGGCATAGCAAAGCGGATTGCCCCCTTGTCCGGAGCCGATCACGATGGCGTCGTATTTTTCCACGTCAAGTCGTATTGTTCACGTTAAAATGGGCGCGCCATTTTGAAAATTCAGGGCGGTAGTCTAACCCGCCGTGCTCTTTGCCCGATAATCGGGGCGGACCAGCTTGGCGCCTTCCACCATGGCTTGCAGCTTTCTGAAAGCGATGTCGCGAGGCAGGTACTTCATCCCGCAATCGGGCGCCACCACCAAGCGGTCCACGCTGACGAAAGGAAGCGCTCGCCGAATGCGGCTGGCAACAATCTCCGGCGTTTCCACCTGATGTGTGGAAAGGTCGAGCACGCCCAAGATGATTGTTTTGCCGCGCAATTTTTCGAGCACGGAGCAATCGAGCGACGATTGAGCCGTCTCGATGGAAACCTGATCCACGGGAGCTTCGGCCAATTCCGCGAGGAAGGAATACCCCGAAGGCCGCTCGTGAATGATCGCCGCATATCCGAAACAGATGTGCACGGCCGTTGTGCCCTTCACGCCATCGAGCGCGCGTTTCAGAACCTTCATCCCATACTGGCGGGCCTTCTCCGCACGGGCCTGCATGTAAGGTTCGTCCATTTGCACGATATCAGCGCCCGCGGCAAAAAGGTCCTTGATCTCCTCATTTACGGCCGCGGCGTAATCCATGGCCAGATCTTCTTCCGACTTGTAGTATTCGTTCTGCGCTTGCTGCGTCATCGTGAACGCGCCGGGAATCGTGATTTTGACCTTACGGTTCGTATTGGCGCGCAAGAATTGCAGATCGCGGACTTCCACTGCATGCTTCCTGCGAATCTAGCGGTGGCGAAACGATTCGAATAGCTTTCGCGCCGAGCCTCACCATCAGTGATGATCTCGAGGCCCGCTCGTTCCTGATCCCGGATCGCCAGAATCGTGGCATCGTCCTGCGCTTGTTCTAACCATTCCGGAGCAATGCGCCATAATTCTTTTGCGCGCACACGCGGCGGGAAGCGCCCGGCGAGTTTCTGCCGATCGATCAGCCAGTCGGGCTGGGGATATGAACCTACCAGCGAAGTCGGTAGCAGTTCTGCTGTCATCGTCTCTAGGGGTATGTGGCGACCGCCGTCCCAGGCAACCCGCGAGGCATTCCGCAGGCGCTTGGCAGGGCGCCAATCTTAACACTTTAAATTCGGAGCGGTCTCGCAGTGATCTCCCGCGAAGGTTATCTCCCGCTATTCGATTCCTGAAGGGACTCCGCAGGAGCCCGTCAACCGGACTTGTGAGGCACTTCGCGGCCCAGCCGTTAGCCGTATACTCGCTGCCGGATGTGCCAAGAAAAAATGCGCAAAGCAGCAGCGGGTGACGCCCAGTTCCAAGCCGCAAGCGACCAGTCGCTTCTTGTTTCCTTTGGCCAGCAGATCACGCTCGACAACCATCAGCGCGTGCTGAAGCTGCTTCATCTGCTGCAAGCCGAACCCATTGACGGGATTCGCAATCTTCAGCCCGCCTATTGCTCACTGCTGATCAAATTTGATCCGCTCAGGCTCAATCATGACGAAGTGCAATCGAGGCTCGTGCCCTATCTCGCTCGCCTGGGGAAAACACCTCTTCCGAGGCCGCGGGCAGTCGAGATTCCCGTGTGCTACGGGGGAGAATTCGGGCCTGAGTTGAGCGACGTGGCGGCGATGCACGGAATGACTCCAGCGCAGGCCGTCGAGTTACATTCTTCGCCGATTTACATCGTTTGTTTCCTTGGATTCGCGCCTGGCTTCGCTTACTTGGGCGGATTGCCCGAAGCCCTTGCCTCGCCGCGTCTGGAGACGCCGCGGGCAAAGGTGCCGCAAGGCAGCGTCGGAATCGGCGGGAGCCAGACGGCTGTATATCCCTTCGCCACGCCCGGCGGCTGGAGACTGATCGGGCGTACGCCCGTGGCGATGTTTCGCCGCCACCAGGACCCGATGAACCTTTTGCAGATCGGCGATCATGTGCGCTTTCGGCCTATTTCGAAAGAGGAGTTCGCGGAGTTCAGCAAAAGATGAGCGCGATTCTAGTCCAGATACCAGGTCTATTCACGACGGTACAAGACCTCGGCCGCGAGGGCTTTGGCCCGATTGGCGTTTCAGCTTCCGGAGCGGCCGATCCCGTTTCGCTGCGTATCGGCAATCGGCTGGTCGGCAATCCGCAAGGGGCGGCAGGACTGGAAATGACGCTTGTGGGCGGCGCGTTTGCGTTTGAACAGGCCGCGGTTATTGCCGTGACCGGAGCGGATTTCGGGCCTTCGTTGGATGACATTCCGGTGGCGATGTGGACTTCGATCGAGATCCACAAGGGACAAACGGTTACGCTTGGCCCGTCACGCTCCGGAGCACGCGCTTATCTGTGCATCCAAGGGGGAATTGCCGTGGAGCCCTTTTTGGGTAGTGCTTCGACTCATGTGCTTAGCGGCCTCGGCGGCTTTGAGGGCAGAGCGTTACGCAAAGGCGACCGGCTTGAATTCGGGGCAGTCAATTCCCTGTTTCGTAAAAAGTCCCTATCTCCGAAAGCGCTCGAAACCTTACAGCCTCGCAAACTTATCCGCGTTACCGATGGGCCGCAAAGTGATTGGTCCCCGAACTCTTCCTGGAAAACTCTTTGCGAGAGTACTTTTCGCGTAGCCGAGCAATCGAATCGCATGGGCATTCGTCTCGAAGGTCCCGCAATTCCCCTCGACCTCTCCCGGGAAATGATCACCGAAGGCGTTTCGCTCGGCGCGATTCAGGTGCCTCCGTCGGGCCAGCCCATCATTCTCTTCGTCGAACAGCAAACCACCGGCGGCTATCCTAAAATCGCCAACGTAATTTCGGCCGACCTGCACTCTCTCGGCCAGCTCCGCCCGCGTGAGGCCATCCGTTTCGAGCGAATCGAGATGAGCGAGGCTCGTTCTTTGCTGATTCACCAAGAAGAGCTAATGGCGTCAAAGGAGCTCTTTCAGGAATGAGATCCATCGACTTGAATTGTGATATGGGCGAAATGCCTCAAGCCGTCGCCGACGGTACTCAGGAATCGCTCATGGGCTTTATAGCTTCCGTAAACATTGCCTGCGGGGGCCACGCAGGCGATAAAATCACGATGCGAACTACCGTGGAGCAGGCGCTCCGCAGGAATCTAGCGATTGGCGCCCATCCCGGCTATGCCGATCGCGCCAATTTCGGCCGCCGGGAACTCGATCTGCCGCAGGATGCCATCGCGGAGAGCGTGTTTGAACAGGTTTCGAGGCTCTCCGAAATAGCCGCGAAATGCGGCGCCCACATTTGGCACGTTAAAGCTCACGGCGCGCTTTACAATCAGGCGGCGCGAGACGCTGCGGTCGCCGAAGCCATCGCAAGTGGCGTGGCGAGATGGCGACGCGATGTATTTCTTGTGGGCTTGGCGGGATCACCGATGCTCGATGCTTTTCGCCGCGCCGGCTTCGCCGTGGCGGCAGAGGCTTTTGCGGATCGGCGATATGATCCGAATGGTTCACTTCGCTCGCGTAAATTCCCCGACGCTTTGATCTTAGAGCCCGCTGAAGCCGCCGCACAGGCATTGCGCATCGCTGAAAATGGCAGCGCTATAGCCTCCGACGGAACGGAAATTCGGGTGGAGGCGCAGACGATTTGCATCCACGCGGATACTCCCCGAGCCGTGAAGATTGCTGCCGCTGTTGCGCAATGCCTAAGAGATGCCGGGATTGCTCTTCGCCCTCCTGCGCCCGGGTCCTGAGCCCAGCGACTTCTTTGCCGGCGCTTCAGTTCAACTCCAACCCACGCGTCTCGGGTACCCATAGTCCAGTGATGGCCGCAGCGCCATAGGCTATGCCGCAGGCCAGAAACGCCCAGGAAAGTCCCCGCGTCTCGCCCAATCTGCCGATCACCCATGGCGCAGCCGCGCTGAGCCCTCGCGCTAGGTTATAGGACAATCCCAGGGCTGTCGCGCGGATCGGGGTGGGAAAAAGTTCGTTCCCAAGCGTGCCCGAACCTGCAAAAAAGCCGGTTCCGAAGAAAGCGGTCATGCAGCCGGCCACGAGAATTGCCGCAGGTTCCCGGGCGGCGGCAAAAAACGGAACCAGCAGCGAAGCCGCGGCGAGATAGAAAATAACCGAGCGTTTTCGTCCGAAGCGATCGGCAAAAACACCGAAAGACAAATATCCGGGCAACATCCCTGCAAGATTGAGGACGATCAGCAGAGTTGCCACGCCCAGCATCTGAAAATTTCGCCCGCCTTGCGACTGCGGGAGAGCTAAGTAAGCTGGGATCCAACTGAACAGGCCCCACCACGCAAACATCCCGAAGGTATTCATGGTCAGCAGCGCAAGCAGGCGTGGCCGCGCGGCGCGCCAAAGCATTTTCTGTTCTGCCGATGAGACCGGCCTCTCCCGTGAATGTTTCCAGATCGCCGGTTCTGGGATCTTGCGGCGAATCCAGATAGTAAGCAGCACAGGCGAAAGTCCGACGAAAAACACCCAGCGCCAATCCGCCAGCGCCAAAATCAGGCCCGAAACGATCGCTGCAAGCGCGTAACCTGCGGCCCAGCCGCTGAGGACAATTCCCATAGCTCGGCCGCGCCACCTCGTGGGCCAGGTCTCCGCCACCAGCGCTGCTCCGCAGTTCCATTCGCCGCCCATGCCCACGCCCACCAGGAATCGCAGCAGAGCGAGCATCACCACCGAGCTCGCCAGCCCGCACGCGAACGTGAAAACGGAGTAGGTGATAATGCTGTAATTCAGCATCTGGCGCCGCCCGAAGCGATCGGCCAGCAAGCCGAATAGAACCGTTCCGACCGCGGAGGCGGCCAAAGTTAGCGCATTCAGCAAACCGGCAGTGGCCTGATCCATACCGAAAACGCTCATCAGGCGCGTAACAATCAGCGAGTACAGCATCACATCGAAAGCATTGAGCATCCAGCCGAGAAAAGCGGCGAGCAGTGTGTTTCGCTGCGCTTCACTGCTGTCGCGCCAGCGAAAGACTTCAGGTGCGGTGTTCGTCACGGCCGCCGGCGACGTCATACAGCCTCACAGGAGGAATTGATTCAGACAGCTCTTCCCGTGGCGTGATTATCGCATGCTGAAGCGCGCTCGCCCATTAACTGTTACTCTGGACCACAAGAAAATGAAAAAAATCTATAGTGTTTGTTTGTTGTTCGCGCTTTTTGCCTCCTCTGCACTGGCATCATTCACGCAATCGGCGCAAAAACAACCTACCGATTCGCTTTGGTCGGTTCGGCTCGACGAAATACGCCAAGTCGCCGCGATGATTCCCGGCCGTCGCGCCTTGCGGATCAATGTCTTGAAATTTGCGGAAAGCCGCCGCTCAAAGAAGTTTTCCGTTCAAGGAGCTCCCGACGAGCCCAGCGTCCAGGCCCGTACGGTGTTTCAGGTCTTTTTTGCGGATGGCACGGTGATGATCGATTCCGGCATGGACGAACAGGTGCATCGCTTCTTCGGGCGCGGAGTGATTGAGCCGTATTACCCTGACGCCGCAAGACAAGTCGGGCGGGCGCTTCGCAGCGCCAGGGCGATCATCATCACTCATGAGCATGGCGATCACGTTGCCGGCGTGATTCGCACGCCCTTCGTAGCCGAGCTCGCACCGAAAACGCTTCTCACGCGCGCGCAAATTCAGGCGCTCGAGAGCGATCCGCAAATGCCCGAAATCAAGATCACTCCGGACATGGCCAGCCGCTATAACGTGGTCGAGTACGAGAAGTTCCTTCCCTTTGGGCCGGGTGTGACGCTGATCAAGGCGCCGGGGCATACTCCCGGCTCGCAGATGGTCTATGTCGCGCTGGAGTCCGGCCGAGAATACCTCTTCATCGGCGACACTGCCTGGCATATGGACGGCGTGCGATTGATCAAAGGCAAAGATGCGCCCTGGATCCAGGAAGACCAGGCCGCGCTTCTGGCCCAACTCACGTGGCTGAACGAACTCTACCGCGCGGAGACGAACTTTTTCATCATCGCCAGTCACGATGACGAGGAGCGTCAAGAGTTAATCTCGAAGGGCGTCTTGGGCGACGGTTTGGAATAGCCGAGGCTGGATATAATGGCGGTGCGAATTGAAGTGGAAAAATTGAAAGAGGGCGAGTTTCGGTAAAAAACTCCGGAGAGATCCCTCGCTCACGTCGTTCGCTCGGGACGTCCATCCTGATCGGATGGCCGCTTTCCCAAATATGAGCGAGAACTGAAGCGCAAAATTTGATCCGCAGTCTGCTGCACACGATTGGTTCGGCGCCAATCGATTCGCCAGCGCCCACCGGGCATCTCTATCCAGAATAACTTTTTGACCGGAGTGCCACGCGCGTGGTGGTAAAGCATGGCGGCTCGTTCGTAAAAGCCTCGCGTATGCGGAGATCGAGTGAAACCGAACTTCTGGCAATCGAGGTGATGAGAGAACTCGTGGCAAAGCGTGCTCAGGAATGTGCCAAACGAGGTAACCTGCTTGCGCACGGCGGTGCGGGTCCAGATGCGAATCGATTCACCCCGAATCGAATAATCTCCGAAAAGCTCGGTTTGCCATCCAGTTTCCCGCACGCGAAGCGGTCGAGCCGTCAACGCACGGACCTCGGGAACCCGCACGCCGTAGAAGGCGGCGGCTGCGCTTAGAAATTCGCCGCAGGCCCGCTACACCTGGGCGCGCGCGCCTTCCTTCATCACGGCGTCGATGATTTGCGCCACCTGTGAAAGCGTTCGATGGGCGGGCAATGCGATGCTCGTGAGCCGTTCGCTTTCGCGGAACTGACTGAGCGATTTGCCAGCCGGCGGCCGATCCGTAACCATTGCGTGGTTATCAAGATACCGGAATCATTCCGGTGGTATATGTGACGGGCCCAGTATAAGCGGATTCTTTGTACTCTGGTTAAACGCGCTAATTGGGGAATTTTTGGCGGATGGCAACCGTTCGGTCGAGCTCGTCCACGGATTGTAGAATTTTCAATCGCAGATCCTCATCAATTCCACCTGATTCCAGGTAGGCATAGACTTGAGCGCGGGATGCCGGCGACTGTTGCCCGTCTATGAATGCCGTCAGCCAGTCTACGAGAAAGAAAATTTTGCGTTCGCGCTTGATTTGCGGAAGACCTTCGAGGGCGTCCTTAAGGTAAGGGGCTGTGAGCTCTGCCTGGTTCCAATAATTAAAGGCATAGAGAGCCTGTTCGATCCAATCTTCGGGTCGAGAGGGATTCTGCAAAAAATCGTTGAAGTACCGCTGCTTGACGGCTGTTTCGGGTCGTGCGGCCTCGGCCACATACGCATATTTTTGGCCGTCGCCAGTCGGATCGCGCTTCTTCTCCGAGGCAAAGATCGCCTCGGCCTCGGGATCGCCGTGGGCCACGAGCGCCGTAACGAGATTCCACCGGTCCAGCGGACGAAGCTCCACTCCAGGTACGGCAAGTCGGCCGTCCAGGATTTTTTTTAATCTTGCGAGCCCTTCGGGAGTTTCTGCGATTGCTTCCAGCCCCCGGAACCACACAATTCGCAAGTCACGATCGGTGGCCTGCAACATGCGGTCTGCCGCCAAAGCTTCAAATTGGGGAACGTATTTGCTTCGCGTTGCAGGGCTCACATAACGGCGCAGCGCCGTCGCGGAATGCGAAAGCACGCCGCGCGCGAGCGTTTCGTCAGCCTCGGCGGGTAGAAGGTTCAGCGCCAGCGCGAGATAGTCCCCCGGAGCCAGCTCGGCAGTGCGCACTGAATCCCACAACGAACCCCAAAGCAGCGTGCCACGAAACAGGTCGTGTACCTCCCCAAGTTGGCGGATGGCGCCTTCGCGGCTCCGCGGATCGAGCAGAAAGCGGCCGTAGGCGTAATCCTCTTCATTCGCAAAAATGAAGCTTGGGCAGTCTGGGCCCTTCACGTTGGGCACCTCGACGGTTTTGCCGTTCAGGTCGACGCGCATCAACACAGGGTTCCGGTTTGCGTAATTCAAGCCAAGCTGCATCGCCATTGGCCAAACATCCGCCGAACCCAAGACGTCGTGCTGCGAAAGCGAGAGCTCGCTCAGGTGGTTTTCCTCGCAGGACCAGGAGACCTCCACCTGTGGCATGCCGCGATGCCGGATCCACATCTCCGCCCAATGATCGAGCGGCCTGCCCGATACCCGTTCGAATGCGTGTACCAGATCGTTCCATTCGGCATTGCCGTAAGCATGCTCCTTCAGGTAAAGCTGGAGCCCCTGACGAAACTTCTCGGCTCCCAGGACGAAAGCGACCTGCTTCAACACGGCAGGCGCCTTTGAGTAAACGATCGCCCCGTATGCCGATTTTGCATCTTCCAGGTTCGGAATCTCCTGATAAATCGGCGTCGTGCCCTTTGTGGAATCGATGGCGTAGGCATCCGGCTTGATGGATTCATAAAACCGCTTCCACACGTTCTCTTCGGGCTGGAGCGCCGCCAGGGCCTGATACGCCATATATTGCGCGAACCCTTCTTTTAGCCAAAGGTCGTCGAACCAACGCATGGTCACCAGATTCCCGAACCATTGATGCGTGAGCTCATGCAAGACGAGGATGTCGCGGTTCAGCAGGTCGCTATGCGTCGGTGCGGTGCGAAACAAAACCGACTCTTCCCGAAGGAAAGTTGCTCCGGCGTGTTCCATGCCCCCATAGGCCAGCCCAGGGATCAGCACTATGTCGTATTTCGGGAATGGAAATGGCTGCGCGAAAAAATCGGAGAGGTATTGCACGCCGCGAGCAGCGATCTGCCGCACCTCAGGAGCCTCGGTCTGCGCACGGTCGAACTTCGATTTGCGCACATAAAGTTCCGGCATCCCCGGCGATGTGGGCAGCTTTCGAAATGGCCCGGCGGCGAACGCAAACAGATAGGTACTTATCGGAAGCGTTTCGGCGAATTGAGTGTGCCTTTGCCCGGTGTCAACAGCGGCAACGCTCGCAACTGCCGTATTTGAGATGACCGTCCAGCTCTCCGGCGCGGTCAGTTCAAGAGTAAAGCGGCCCTTCAAATCCGGTTGATCAAAACAGGGAAAAGCCATGCTCGCGTCCATGGGCACAAATAAGCTGTAGATGTATTCGCTGCCGTCGTCATGGTCCTCAAAACGCGTGAGCGGCTTTCCCGCCGCCGCAATCGGCACGGTAAAGCGGAAGCGGATGGTATTCTCTCCTGCTCGCAGCCTCTCTCTGGGCACTTCCAAATGCCCATTCTCGAGTTTCAAACTGATCGCCGCGCCGTTCACCGACGCGCTGACGAGCCGGCCGTCGCGGAAATCCAAGACCACGGGCTGGAGCGTCTTCAGATTGAAACGGAGCTCTTCGTTACCCGAAGTTGTGGCCGCTTTCGGGATCAGCACAA
>QHYR01000311.1 GCA_003223315.1 Acidobacteriota bacterium
CCTGGATGAAGCAAACGCGAAGGTCACCTGCTTTTTCCTGGGCTGGGTGGCCCAGAGATTCCCCCATCTGGTCAAGGAGGCAGCCAAGCGCGGGCACGAAGTCGCTTCCCATGGCTACGCTCATACGTTGACAAGTCACATGACCCCGGATGGTTTTTTCCGCGATGCCAAGAAGTCCAAGGAAATCCTGGAAGATGTTGCCAGCCAGCAAGTCTACGGTTATCGCGCCGCCGGCTTCTCCGTGACCGAGTCGACGCACTGGTTTTTTGACAAACTGATCGAGGCCGGATACCTCTACGATTCCTCGGTGTTCCCCGCACGGCGGGGACACGGAGGTCTTCGCAACGGACATCGCGGGCCCCACGTGATCGTAGGCCCTTCCGGCGAAATTATCGAATTCCCCATGACGGTTGAGCCCGTTTTCGGCGCACCCATGTGTTTTTTCGGAGGCGGGTACCTGCGGTTCTTTCCCTACGCGATGATGAAGCACATGGCTAAAAGGGTCTTGGCTAATGGCTTGCCGGTCATCTTCTACGTTCATCCGCGGGAAATTGATCCGGAACACCCTCGCCTCCCCATGAATCTGAAACGGAGGTTCAAGTCTTACGTAAATTTGCGGGCCACCGAGCGAAAAATTCGTCGGATCTTGACCGACTTTGAGATCACCAGTTTCCGGACCTTGCTCGCAAATGGCTGGCAATGCCACGCGTCCGACGCAGCAGCATCTTCGCTTCCCTCGCCCATTGAGAAATTGGCCGAAGAGCACGAGCAGATATAAAAAGATGAACGTTGAACTGATTCGAGGCGCCTGCCGCCGGAATGCTTACTCGGACAACTTTCCCGAGGCTTCCATTTACTACCGTTCGGTGTGGCGCCGTGGCTGGCTAGATAACTGGATATCAAACAGACTCGGCTGGCACAGAAAAGCCGTTCACACGGGAGCCAGTGGATGCGTTTTTTTGACCGGTGGGGCGGGTTTCTGCTCGCCGACAGGAATGGGCACGGTCTGTCGGATGACCTCGCTGCGGAGCCGCCGATCACAGTGCAGGGTGCCGGAGAAATTGCGGCCGGCGTTCGCCAGCTTCGGTAGGAAAACGAGTCATGAATGAACCCGTATTCGACCTGCGTGATAAACCTGCAAGGAAGCTCAGCACTTTGCCGTGCATTTCTTCCGAGAAACGGCTAAAACGGACAGAATTGCGCGCCATCATCGGAGAGGAAGCCGTTCGTCTGTGCCTGGACACGTGCGGCCGGGGACTCCGCGCAATCGTCCTGACGGGCAGCCTGGCCCGAGACGAGGCCACATTCGTCGAAGAAGACAGCGGCTGGCAGCTTCTCGGTGACGCGGACTTCTTTTTAGTATATGAGCAGACTAGCCGGCTGCCCTCTGATGGTGATCTCGTCCCACTGATTTCAGCAATCGAGGACAGCTTATTCGCCCGCGGGATCTGCGGGCAAATCGGGCTCGGGGCCGTCCACCCAACCTATTTGCGGCGTTTGAAGCCGCGCATTGCGACCTATGAGTTGCGCACTTGCGGGCGAGTGCTGTGGGGAGATGCGGGCATTCTTTCCCTGATCCCCAGTTTCAGTGCAGGAGAGATTTCCCGCGAAGACGCATGGCGCATGCTCTGCAATCGTGCCATCGAGTTTCTGGGGCATGCTGCGGAGACTCCCCCAGGCGAAGCCGAAAGCAGCTCTTCGTTTCGCTATGCAGCGATAAAATTAATATTAGACACGGCCACGTCTTACCTCGTTTTCGCGGGTGCCTACGAACCAAGCTTCCGCCGCCGAGCCGTTCGCCTATGCCAGCTGGCCCGCGAATCTGCGGCTCTTTCGGCCGCTCCATTTTCATTGAAGCAATTCGCGGATCAGGTCTCCGCCTGCACGGCATGGAAAATTTCCGGCAGCGAGAAAAGTTGCGATCTTCGGCCCGCGGTATGGAAAGAGGCTGTTCGCCATGCGTGCGCGCTCTGGCGTTGGGAATTGGTCCAGCTTACGGGCGCGCCCGCAAATCTTTCGGAGGATGCGCTGTGGACCCGGTGGGTGAGCCGGCTAACCGCACCGCAGACCGCTCGAGGGTGGTTATCCCTGGCGCGCCGGCGCGGCTGGTCTAAGAGCTGGAGGAGCTGGCCCCGCTGGGTGGGCCTGAGCCGTCATGGCCCACCAAGGTATGCGATGTATCGCGTGGCGGCGGGACTTCTCTCCCGTTTATCTGATTCCGCAGAAATGGGTGGCACGCCATTTCGCCTAGGCTCAAATTGGGGCGAACTGCGGGCGCTCTTGCCGGAAGGCGCGCCGGCAAGCGTTGGTCTCGAAGATAGCTGGCAAAAACTGGCCGCAGATCTCTCCTGGAACTACAAAAGCTTTCTACTCGGAACGGATGCGTGAACGTGATTCTCTTCAGGGCCGAATCACTCCGAGGACGATCTCGTGGAGTTGGTTGCGGCGCGCGGACCTGAACTCAAATTCATTGAACTCGCATAAAACCTTGTGGCCTGGGACGAACACAATGCCGGTGTCCGCGCCGCTGGTGGCGAAATCGTCGCGCTAAACAAGCGCGCCGGGATTTTTCTTATAGCGATTGACGATGGCATCGGCGCTCATGTAAGCGAGCGCCTGGATGGTGAGCGTGGGATTGAAGCCGCTCATCGTTGGAAAGGTCGAGCTGCCGATGATGAAGAGATTGGGGATATCCCAACTCTGGCCGTAGCGGTTCACGACCGAAGTCTTTGGATCGCCGCCCATGCGCGTGCCGCCTTCGTGGTGGGCGCCGGGCATTCCGGAGCCGGTCGGCGAACGCCAGACGTGCTGCGCGCCCGAGGCGCGGCCGAGTTCCTGCAGTTTGTTCACCAGGAAGTCGATGCGCGCAACCTCATTTGGCCGGCGCCAATCATAGGTGAGGCGCGGGGCCGGTAAGCCGTACTGATCGCGCACGTGCGGGTCGAGGTCGACGGTCTGATCCGCATACGGCAGGTTTTCGGTCTGCGCGATGAAGGCAGCGTAACGCGCGAAGTATTTGGCGAGGAAATCCCGATAGGCCGCACCCCATCGCGGGATTCCGGGCGGCGGATTCATGCTGATGGCGGCGCCGATAGGACCGGCTTCAAGGTCGGCGGGAGAGACCGAGATCTGCGCGCCGCGAATGAATTTCAAGCCGCCGTGGTCGAAGTTGTCGGCATTGAAATCATCGAGGCTATGCTTCTGGGCACTCGGTCCCATGTAGATATTGACGTAGCGATCGTCAAAGGCGACAAAGACGCGGGCGCCAATGTGGGCCATCAGATGCTTGCCCAGTTGGCCGTTCGAATTGGCGAGGCCATTGGGGAATTTGGCGGTCTTGGAAAGCAAAAGCAGGCGCGTATTGTCATAGATGAAGGTAGCAAGGATAACGAGATCGGCCTCAATCGTATTGTCTGAGCCGTCGGCGCCGTAATAGGAGACGCCGGTCACGCGGCCGCTATTGTCGCTATTCACGCGATAACACATCGTGCCCGTGAGGAGCTTGAAATTGCCGGTGGCGTCGGCTTCGGGAAGCTTGGTCACAAGAATGCTGGATTTTGCGCCCATGTGGCAGCCGAAGGACTGGCAGAAGCCGCAGTAGGTGCAGCTGGCGCGGCCATGATAGGGCTGCGAGAGGATGGCGCGCGGCGAGGAGAACGGGTGATAGCCGAGCTTCTGCGCTGCGCCGGCGAAGATGACGCCCGATTGATCGGGCAGCAAGGCCGGAAGAGGATATTCGCGACGCCGCGGCGCTTCAAAGGGATTGCCGGCATCGGTCTTGCGTCCCTGCAGATTGCCGGCCTTGCCGGAGACGCCGAGTTCGTACTCGGCGCGGTCGTAAAAGGGTTCGAGGTCGGCATAAGTCAAGGGCCAGTCGGTGAGCGAGGAGTCTGCCGGGATTACCGAGGCCCCGTAGCGCTCCACCGTGTGGGAGCGCGCGCGGAAGTCGTCTTCGTGAAAGCGCCAGGAAAGCGTGCCGTAGTGGACCGTGCCGCCTCCGGCCTGATTGCCGTAATTTAGAATCGGCAGCGGTTTGGCATCGGTCTGCGCGTTGGGTCGCCAGGTGACCGGCTGCCGCTTGGAATTGGGACGCAACTCCTGGCGCTGGAAGTAGCGCAATTCATCGAGCGAGCTGAAGTCCTGAGTGGTGAGGCGCGGACCTCGTTCCAGGCCGATGACTTTCATTCCGGCTTTGCCGAGTTCGGCGGCGATGATCCCGCCCACTGCCCCTACGCCCACGATGACGACATCTGCCGTTTCGGTGGTCATGGCTAGCTCCGTCCTGATCCTTTGGCTTGGGTGGCCTGCGCCTGCAAGCCGGTCATGGGTGCGCGCGCGAACATTTGTTTGTTTTGCAAATCCGCCGGCGTGAAATTGCCCTGAGCGCCGGGGAAACCCACCAAGCGCCAGCCGGCAAATTCGCGGTTACCGCCGTAAAGGGGGTCGGCAAACATGCCTTCCATGGTGTGCGTGCGAACAACGCTAAAGAACTCCTGCGCAGTCGGCCAACTGAAGCCGGCCGCCTTGCCCTGCTCGAGCGCGGCAATGACTTCGTCTTGCCGGGCAGGCTCGAGCAGCGAGAAAGGCGCTTTGTGGTTGGTGCGGCAGTAGGCGTCGAGCTGAGCGAGGCCACGGCGGTAGAAATCCTGCAGATCCGCATAGGCGCCGGCAAGCGCCAGATCAATGTAGTTGGGCACGCCCGTGTCGCGCGCTCCGGGTTTGCCGGGCGCGCCGGGCATGAGGCGTTCGGTGAATGCCGCAATCGTGGTGGCCTGCTCATAATTGAAGAATGCGTCATGCTGAATCGAACTGGGATGCGACTGGCCGGGCGCGGCAGCGCTGTCCTTATGCTGCGCGACCGTCTGGGTGTAAGCGTCGGGTACGAGGCCGGAGCCCGCGACCGCTCCGGCACCCACGGCAGCGCGAACCAGAAATGAGCGGCGAGAAGAATCGTGTTTACTCATGCTTCGTCTCCAGGCAGTGGATCTGCTTTGAGGCAAAACATACGCCCGGTGGTTCGTTCGAGTCAATCCGAAATGCCAACGTTTTTTGAGGGCTTCATGTTTGACCTAATCGGGACTGGGTGTTATAAAAATTCGTCCTTCCGGTGGGGCCGTGGCGCAGTTGGAAGCGCGCCTCGATGGCATCGAGGAGGTCGTGGGTTCGAATCCCATCGGCTCCACCAAACTCTTCCGGAACTTTCCGAGTGAACCGGCGCGCAGGTACTTCGTTGCATTGGGCGATCACATCATGCATTGCAGCGGGGCGAAGGGCGATTACAATAGGCGGCTCATGCCACGAATCACATTTCTAGGCGCGGCAGGAACGGTTACCGGCTCAAAGTATTTGGTCGAGGCCAATGGCAAACGTCTGCTTATCGATTGCGGCTTATTTCAAGGCGGCGACGAACTAACCCAGCGTAATTGGCAAAAGCTTTCCCAAGAGCCCGCCACGATTGATTTTGTCGTGCTCACACACGCGCATTTGGATCACACCGGCTATTTGCCACGGCTGGTCAGCAGCGGTTTTCGAGGGCCAATCTTCGCCAACGCCACGACACAAGAACTCTGCGGTCTGCTGCTGCCGGATTCGGCGCACCTGATGGAAGAAGATGCCGACCACGCCACGCGCCATGGCTACAGTTCGCATACGCCGCCGCTTCCGCTCTATACGCAAGAACAGGTGGTGACGACACTCAAGCAATTCGCATCAATGCCGCGGCTTGGCGAGTGTCCCCTCAGTCCCGAGTTTCTCATTCGCTCGCACGATGCCGGGCACATTCTGGGGTCGTCGAGTCTAGAGCTGGTGATCACCGAGGGCGGCAAGAATACGGCCATACTTTTTTCGGGGGACATTGGCCGTTACGACCAGGCGCTGTTGAAGGACCCGGAGAAGCCGCCTCGGGCGGATTACGTGCTTTGCGAATCGACGTACGGCGACCGCGATCATCCCGCCGAGCCGCCGCCTGATGCGGCGCTGGCGGAGGTCATCAATCGCGTCGCGCATAGGGGCGGGGTAATTGTCGTACCGGCATTCGCGGTAGATCGAACGCAACTGCTGATCTACGACATCCGGCGGCTGGAAAGCTCGAAGCGCATCCCGGCGCTGCCGATCTATATGGATAGCCCCATGGCCATCGATGTTACCGACCTCTATCGCCGTCATCGTGAGGACTTGAAGCTGGGCGCGGAGGAGCTTCGGGCCGATCCTTTCGCCGTCCAAAGCATGCACGTGATGCGCAGCCCGGAACAATCGAAGCAGATCAATGACGTGCACACTCCGGCCATCATCATCTCCGCCAGCGGTATGGCGACGGGCGGGCGGGTGCTGCATCATCTGGAACAACGGCTGCCTGAAGCACGCAATTGTGTGCTGCTGGCCGGCTTTCAGGCCGAGGGCACGCGCGGCCGGGCGCTCGAGGAAGGCGCTAGATCAATCGAAATTCACGGGGAAATCGTGCCGGTGCGAGCCGAAGTCGTAAACCTGCGGCAATTTTCGGCCCATGCGGGACGCAGCGAACTGATGCGCTGGCTGGCGGGAGTTCCCGCGCCGCCGCGGCAACTTTTCCTGGTGCACGGCGAGCCCATGGCAGCCCAGGCGCTGCAGTCGGCCGTGCAGTCCGAATTGCACTGGCCCGTGACCGTAGCAAATTATCTACAGAGTTTCGATCTTTCTTCTTGAAGCTGCTGACGCGGCACGCTATGTGAAGCCGCTCGCGGGCGCGGAATGCGGCTTAGCTTCCCGCGGAAACGCTCGCGGGACTGACCTGCTGCGGCATGGCGGGAACTTCCTGCAGGTGAAGCCCGACTCGGAACATCGGCAGCGGCGCGACGCGGCCCCAGCGAACCAGCTCCCAGCGGGCGCGGATGAATTTTACCTCCGGACGTAAAACCAATTCGAGCACGGCGCGCGTCTCGCCACGGTAGAAGCTCTGGGGCAGCTTGAGAATGGGGTGAGTTCCCCAATTCTCGCCGTCCGCCGAGCCCCAGATGGAAACATCGATGGATTCCTGCTCGATCTGGTCCGTGATGACCATGATGCAAAAGAAAGTGCGCGTGGAGCTCGCGCTGACGTCAACTTTTTCTCCTCCTCCGTTCTCTTCGACCCTGGTATCGAAGGGAATCAGGTTGAACTCCATGGCCATAGGGTCTTCTCCTTGATCTTGTTTCTGTTCGCGGGGGCGGATTCTAGCACATACGAGCATGCCCCGCGCAGGGGAGGAGTCACTATGTGGCGAAGGCTGCGCCTGCAAAAGCCGAAGGAACAGCAGATCCCTCGGCTCGTCCGCCTTTCTTGACGCGCAAAGCTCGACTCGCCGTCGACTTCTGCGCGGAGAGGCGGACTCGCTCGGGATGACAACTAACGCTCGGATGGCTGCTCAGGAGGGGCGCAAACGCGAGAGGCGCTCGGCGGCGGCAGAGAGCGTCTCTTCTTTCTTGCAGAACGTGAAGCGCACCTGACGGGAGCCATCGGCAGCATCATTATAAAAACTCGAGCCCGGGACGACAGCGATGCCGATCTTCTGCACCAGATCGCGCGCGAAGGACACATCGTCGGGAAAGCCGAAGCGGGAGATATCCGTCATGATGTAATAAGCGCCGCGCGGACGGAAGCACTCGAAACCGGCACCTTCGAGGATGCGCAGCATGCGGTCGCGCTTGACGCGATAAGTTTCGGCCAGGCGCTGGTAATAGGAATCCGGCAGTTTGAGCGCGAAGGCTCCGGCAGCTTGTAACGGGGCGGCAGCTCCGACGGTAAGAAAATCGTGCACCTTGCGAATGGCTTCCGTAGGACCCGGCGGAGCAATGGCCCATCCCACTCGCCATCCGGTAACGCCGTAAGTTTTGGACATTCCGTTGATGGTGATGGAATGCTCGCGCATGCCCTCAAGCGAGGCCATGGAGATATGGCGGGCGCCGTCATAGATGATGTGCTCGTAAATCTCGTCGGTGATGGCGAAGGCGTTCCAGCGCAGGCAGAGTTCGCGAATAAATTCCAATTCCTCGCGAGTGAAGACCTTGCCGGTCGGATTATTGGGAGTATTCACAATGATGGCTTTGGTCCGGGGGCCGAAGGCGCGCGCGAGTTCCTCGCGGTCAAATTCCCATTCCGGCGGATGGAGGCGCACGAAGCGCGGGCTGGCGCCGGAAAGGATGGCATCCGGGCCGTAGTTTTCGTAGAAGGGCTCGAAGATGACCACCTCATCGCCCGGATTCATGATGGCCATTAGTGAGGAAATCATGGCTTCGGTGGAACCGCAGCAGACCGTGATCTCGCGCTCCGGGTCTACGGTGACGCCCTGCGTGCGCGCGAACTTCTCGACGATGGCATCCCGCAGCGGCTTAGCTCCCCAGGTGATGGCGTACTGATTATCATCGGCGGCAATGGCTGCGCGGGCGGCTTCCTTAACCTCCTCAGGGGCGGGGAAATCGGGAAATCCTTGTGCCAGATTGACAGCGTCATACTGCAAGGCCAAGCGCGTCATTTCCCGAATGACCGATTCGGTAAAGTATTCGGCCTTCTCGGAAAGCACCGATCGCGCCGTTTTGGCGATCTTATCGGCAGTCGGTTTGGCTTCAGCGGAACTGGTCATTATTGGTCTTCGAGAGGGTGGAAGAATTTATGGAAGAACACCAGCCGGCAAGGCGGGCGAAGCGGACGCGGGTGAATCGGACGACGGCGTGGTGCTCGAATCTTTGGCCAGAGTGGCGGGACCTCGCCGATAGATTTGGCGGTAAAGTTCGGCATTGCGGGCCACGATCTGGACGTATTCGCGGGTCTGCGTGATGG
>QHYR01000312.1 GCA_003223315.1 Acidobacteriota bacterium
ACCGATTTCGACCTGCATCTTCTGGGAGAAGGTTCGCATTGGCAAAGCTACGACAAATTGGGCGCGCACGTACGCGAGATGGAGGGCGTACAGGGCGTGCATTTTGCCGTATGGGCCCCGAATGCCCTGCGCGTGAGCGTGGTGGGCGATTTCAACCGCTGGGACGGACGCCTAAGCCCCATGCGCTCGCGGGGAAATTCGGGCGTGTGGGAGATCTTCATTCCTGAGTTGCGCGAAGGAATGGTCTACAAGTATGAGATTCGCTCGCGGTTGGGCGAGCTTCCGTTTTTGAAAGCCGATCCCTACGCATTTGAGGCGGAGCTGCGGCCGAAGTCGGGTTCGGTGGTGGCGACGCTCGAGGGCTACGGCTGGAGCGATGACGCCTGGATGAAGGCGCGCGGGAAACGGGAATGGCTGGCCGAGCCGATTTCGATCTACGAGGTGCATCTGGGTTCGTGGCGGCGCGTTCCGGAAGAAGGCAACCGCTGGCTGACCTATCGCGAGATCGCCGATCAACTGATTCCTTACGTGAAGCAGATGGGCTATACACACATCGAGCTCATGCCGGTGATGGAACACCCGTTTGACGGTTCCTGGGGATATCAAACCATTGGCTATTTCGCGGCGACCAGCCGTTACGGCAAACCGAAAGATTTCATGTATCTGGTGGACCGCTGCCATCAGGAAAATATCGGCGTGCTGCTGGATTGGACTCCGGCGCATTTTCCCGCCGACGCGCACGGCCTGGCCGACTTCGATGGCACGCATCTTTATGAGCACGCGGATCCGCGGCAGGGCCGGCATCCCGATTGGGGAACGCTGGTCTTCAACTACGGGCGATCCGAGGTGCGCGGTTTTCTGCTGTCCAGCGCGCTCTTTTGGCTGGACAAGTATCATATCGATGGCCTGCGCGTGGATGCCGTCGCTTCCATGCTTTATCTCGACTATTCGAGACGCGCAGGCGAGTGGATTCCCAACGAATTCGGAGGCCGCGAAAACCTGGCGGCAATCTCGTTTTTGAAACGCCTGAATGAAGTCGCCAACGAACGCCATGCGGGCGTGTTGATGGTGGCTGAGGAATCCACGGCCTGGCCCGCGGTCTCCCGGCCGACGTATCTCGGCGGGCTGGGATTTACGTTGAAATGGAATATGGGCTGGATGAACGATACGCTGAGCTACTTCGCGCACCACGCGATCCACCGCAAGTACCACCACAACCGCATGACTTTTTCGATGCTGTACGCCTTTACGGAGAATTTTGTGCTGCCGCTCTCGCACGATGAAGTCGTGCACGGCAAACGGTCTCTGATCGATAAAATGCCCGGCGACCTCTGGCAGCAATTTGCGAATCTGCGGCTGCTCTATGCCTATATGTGCGCGCATCCCGGGAAGAAGCTGCTGTTCATGGGAGGAGAGTTCGGGCAGCGTTCGGAGTGGTACCACGGCGCCAGCCTGGAATGGAACCTGCTTGCCTATCCCGAACATGGGGGATTGCAGCAGCTCGTGGCCGATCTGAACTCGATTTACCGACGGGAAGCGGCACTGCATGAGGTGGATTTCGAGTGGCAGGGCTTCCAGTGGATCGACTGCAACGATGCGGACGCGAGCGTGCTTTCGTTCCTGCGGCGGGCCAGAAATCCGCAAGATTTTGTGGTGGTTGTGGCGAACTTCACGCCCGTGGCCCGCGAAAATTATCGTGTCGGCGTGCCCGAGCCGGGTTATTACCGCGAACTCTTCAACAGCGATGCCCACTTTTACGCCGGCAGCAATTACGGCAACGGCGGCGGAGTGATGGCCGAGCCGGTGCCGTGGATGGGCATGGAGTACTCGCTGCCGTTGCGGCTGCCACCATTAGCGGCGCTGTATTTCAAGAGACAGTAAGCGCAGCCTAGCGCAGGTATACTCCGCGAACATACTTTCTCTTCCTGATCCCTATCGTTAACTGAAGTCGCTTGTCTTCGCTCTTGCACAGATTTCCTGGAGTAGGCACGCGCACCCTATTGGCTGGCCTCGAGTTACTGATTTGATGTTCGTTACTATAGGTGGATTGACAGGAGAATCCGATCCATCTACGGTTTCCTTTAGAGTAGTTAATCTCTGAGGTACCTAAGAGCAAAAGTGGCGAATCGGAACCTGGCGGTCAGAAACCACCGGGGCAAGAAGGCCGAAAAATCTCTGAGAACCTCAGGGGCGTCGTACCGACTCCTCTTCGAGAAAAACCCGCAGCCGATGTGGGTGTACGACGTGCAATCCCTGGCTTTCCTAGCCGTCAACCAAGCGGCCGTTGAGCACTACGCTTATTCCCGCGAGGAGTTTCTGCGCATGACCGTCAGGGATATTCGTCCCGCTGAGGACCTCCCAGCACTGCTGGAAAGCGTCCGTAAGACCGTCGAAGGGCTGGAGAAAGGGGGCACCTGGAGGCACCGAAAGAAGGATGGAACCCTTATCGACGTGGAGATCACCTCGCACGATTTGGACTGGGCTGGGCATCCCGCGAGGCTCGTGGCAATCGAGGATATCACCGAGCGGAAGCGAGCAGAAAAAAAGCTTCGCCAAAGCGAAGAATCCCACCGCCTACTTGTGGAGCAGTCTCCGGACGCGATCCTGGTTCATCGCCGTGGGAGGATTATCTTTGCCAACAGCGGCGCGGCCGCATTGTTTGGTGCGTCGGGCGTTGATGAACTGCTAGGAAAGCAGCATCTCGACTTCGTACACCCCGATAACCGAGAAGTTGTGAAACAAAGGATTCAAGAGTTCTCCTACGATCTTCTGTCTGTACGGCGGAATGAGACCAGATTCCTTCGCCTGGACGGAACGGAAATCTACGCGGAAGTGGCGGCGCGCTCGATCATTTATCAGGGGGACGCTGCGACTCAAGTGATGTTTCGTGACGTTTCGAAGCGAAAGAAGGCCGAAGAAGAGCTGCGGCGAAGCGAAGCGCGTCTGGCAGCCGCTCAGGCGATCGCTCACCTGGGGGATTGGAGTTGGGACATCCTTAATGATGAGCTCACCTGGTCCGCTGAGATGTTCCGAATCTATGGCGTCTCTCCGCAGGAATTCGACGGGAAACCTGCCTCGGTGGGGAAATTGATCCATCCCGACGATGTGTGGCTTCGCGAAAAGTCGGTACGCGATCTGCTTGCCGGGAAAGTCGTAGAACCCTACGAGTACCGCATCATCCGGCCTGACGGCGAAGAACGGGTGGTGCAGGTGCTGGGAGGCGCCGTTGAGCGCGATGAGACGGGTGTGCCGTTGCGAATTTCGGGGGTCGTTCTCGATGTTACAGAGCGTAAAAAGGCAGAGGAACGATTCTACAAAGCGTTCCATGCGAGCCCGCAACCCATTACGATCGCCACCGCCTCGGACGGCCGGTACATTGACGTGAACGAGAGCTTCCTGGGCGTTACCGGATACCAGCGCGAAGAGGTGATCGGTCGCACATCGATAGAGCTAAAATTTTGGGAACGGCCCGAGGATCGCGCCACGCTCCTGCAAAAACTCGACAAAGACGGTTCGGTTCGTGACTTGGAAATCACTTTTCTTACGAAGTCTGGTGAAAAGCGGACGGCGTTGGATTCCGCTGAGCGCGTCGACATTGCCGGACAGAAGTGTATTCTCGCCATTTTTAAGGACATTTCGGAGCAGAGAACTCTCGAGAAACAACTCCGTCAGGCGCAGAAGATGGAAGCCATTGGTCAGCTCTCCGGTGGAATCGCCCACGATTTCAATAATTTGTTGAGCGTGATCATTGGCTACGGTGAGGTCCTACAAGAAAGCCTGCCCGAGGGTGACCCCCGGCACAAAAACTGTGAGCAAATCACGAAGGCAGGGCGAAGCGCTGCCTCGCTGACTCGCCAGCTTTTGGCTTTCAGCCGCCAGCAGGTGCTGGAACCGAGAGTCCTGGACCTGAATGCCGTGGTGCTCCACGTAGAGAAGATGCTTCGCCGTCTCATTGGTGAGCATATCGAATTGACAACCGCATTAAGCGGAAATTTGGGCCGGGTGAAGGCCGATCAAGGACAAATCGAGCAGGTGATCATAAATCTGGCCGTCAATGCTCGGGACGCGATGCCGAACGGCGGAAAGCTGACAATCGAAACGGCCGATGAAGATTTGGATCAGAGCTACGTCCATAAGCACCCGTTCCACCCGCCGGGCCCGTATGTACTCCTTACTGTCTCGGACACGGGTGTGGGCATGGATGCGGAGACGCAGGCTCGCATATTCGAGCCATTCTTCACCACCAAGGAGATCGGCAGGGGTACAGGATTAGGACTGGCGACCGTGTATGGCGTGGTCAAACAGAGCGGGGGCTTCATCTGGGTGTACAGCGAACTGGGGCACGGCACAACCTTCAAGATTTACCTGCCTCGTACGACGGAAGCGATGGGAGCGGATAGAGCGGTCAGTTCCAGCGAATCACTGCGCGGCAACGAAACGGTATTACTCGTTGAGGATGAAGAGGCGCTCAGAGATTTCACGACTACTGTGCTGACGCAGAGCGGTTACACGGTGCTGGCAGCGGAACGCCCTGATAAAGCCGTGGAGATCGCCAGCCAGCATCAGGGTCCTATCCACTTGCTGCTGACCGATGTAATCATGCCGGGAATGAATGGGCGGGCGTTGGCCGAGAAGATGGCTGCCATAAGGCCGGAGATCCGTGTGGTGTACATGTCCGGCTACACTGGCTTCACGCATCCCGGGCTCGTCGATTCTAACGTCATTCTACTCGCGAAGCCGTTTACACGGGAGGCGCTGCTCCACAAGGTGCGCGAAGGACTGGCACCAGTCGCGGACTCAAAGGCGAAATAGCAACGACCAAGGACCGGCGATTCCACCACATGCGGTGAGATGTCCCCGAGTGACCTGCAGGCGATGAACGACGGCGCTGCATTTCAGACGACAATAAAGACGGAAACAAATTCCCCAGGGCCGGCACGCCACCCCAGCACACGCGACTTTTTTTGAACGCGCGAGTGCTCGCGCTCGAGAGGCGCGCTCCGTGGACCCGGGCGCGCCGCGCCCTGGGCTACAACCTGCCGCCTCTGGCATACTGTATTTCGAAAGACAATAAAATAAAATGGCTGGCAGCCTGACGAACACCGAGGAGCAATGCGATGGCTTCTGACGCGGGAATTAAAGTGCATAAAGATAAGACCCTCGCCCGTGAGTTCGCGACCAGGGTTCCATTTTGTCGCGCCGATCTCTCTCGGAGGGCGTTTCTCAAAGAGGCTATCGCCGGCACGGCCAGTTTGCTGGCGCTGCAATCGAGGGGCGCCGGAGAGAGTCAGCAATTCAACAGGGGAGGCGGCAGGCCCATGAACCAAACCCGGGGTGGCGAGCTGCTCGATCTGAGCATCCGCGATGTGAGCGAGTTGGTGCGTCGGAGAAGAGTCTCACCGGTCGAGCTGACCAACGCGTGCCTCGCTCAAATTGAAAAACTCAATCCCACACTCAACGCGTTTATCACGGTCACGCGGGAATCGGCGCTCGCCGAGGCCCGCGCGGCCGAGGCCGAGATGCAGCGTGGAAGATGGCGCGGCCCTTTGCACGGCGTTCCCATCGCGCTAAAGGATCTGTTCGACACAGCCGGCGTGCGGACGACCGCGGGAAGCGCTGTCTTCAAGGATCGTATACCGACCGAGGATGCTGAGGTTGTGCGCCGGCTCAAAGCGGCGGGAGCCGTGTTGCTGGGCAAGACCAACATGCACGAGTTCGCGTTCGGCGGTACCTCCCTCGTCACGTACTTCGGCGGCGTACACAATCCCTGGGAGCGCGCGCATATCGCCGGCGGTTCGTCGGGCGGCTCGGCTGCGGCGGTCGCCGGGCGTCTTTGTTATGCCGCGCTCGGGTCGGATACGGCCGGCTCGATCCGACAGCCGGCCGCGTACTGCGGTATCGTTGGTCTGAAACCTACCTACGGCCTGGTCAGCACGCGGGGCGTGATTCCGCTGTCCTGGTCGCTCGATCATGTTGGGCCTCTGGCGCGGACCGTCGGCGACACCGCACTCATGCTCCAGGTGATTGCGGGCTACGATCCGGAGGACATCGCCAGTACACCGATGAAGGTTCCGGACTACACCGCGGCTTTGCGGACGCCGGCGGCGAGGTTGCGATTGGGAGTAGCGCGCGAGTTCTTCTTCGAGAGCCTGGATCCGGAGATTGAAGGCGCGATGAACCAAGCGTTGGCCGTCCTGGAGAAATTGACTGCCGGTATCAAGGACGTGGCGATATCGGCCAGCACCCAGGAGCAGCTACGCTCGACCGTGCGATTGGCGGAGGCGTACGCCTATCATGCGAAGATGATGACAACGAGCCCCGAGCAATATCAGCCGGAGACGCTGGCGAGATTGCGGCCTGGGGCAAACGTCGACACAGTAACCTATATTCAGGCGCGGCGAGAGCTGGCTCACACGCGCCGTACCATCGGGCAAATCTTCCAAACCGTCGATGCGTTAGTGACGCCGACAAGTCCTATCCTGCCGCCTGCCATCGCAGAATTCACCGGCGATCGAAACGGGTCGAGCGATTTCGTGATCCGTAATATCCGCAATACATCGCCGTTTGATGTCTATGGCTGGCCGACGATTTCCGTGCCCTGCGGATTCAGCGCTTCAGGTCTTCCCATCGGACTGCAAATCAGCGGAGCGCTGGGACAAGACGCCATCGTGCTGCAGCTCGCCCATGCTTACGAACAGGCAACCGATTGGCATACGCGGAGACCCTTGGGAGTCGGCTAAAGTGCAATTGGCACTAGGCCCAGGCGCGATTGTCGACCGTGTTCTCGTAGGTGGCGCCCGGAGCAGTCAAACCCCATCCGAGCGTCCATTGGTAGGTATGATCGAACCGTTCGCGGGTGTAAGGCTGGGGAGGCGCATTCAGTATGCGAGAAAGCTTGAGATCTCCGGGCTTGAGCTCGCCACCAGCCTCGTCGAGCAGGTAATGCGCATACTTCGCGGGGTTCTTTCGGATCGCCTCCGCGGCTTGAGCCTCGGCATTGAACATCTTTCGCAGCGTGGGGCCATCCAGTTCGTCCCCCGCCGCTTCACTCCGTGTCGAATGAGACTCGATGAGTACGGTGTGTCCGCGCTTCTCCGCGACGCTGATCCAGGGCTCCATCAAACTGACGGCCTCGACCTCGCCTTTGCTTAAGGCCTCCAGCCGCTCCTCGTGAGTTCCGGCGTTCACCCACTTGATCTGTTCGCGCTTTAGAAAGCCTTCCAGCATCTTCAGCATGGTGAAATGGGAACCGTTGAAAGGGCTAACGGCGATGGGTTTATTCTTCAATTGTTCCGGTTCGTAGATGCCGAATTTCGGATTGGAGACGATGGCGAAAGTGGACATTGCGGAGCCCAAGGCCACGATCTTGGCCGGACGGTGCCCGGGCGTCACGTTGGATTCGACGGCGCGTTTCATCACTCCCCACTCGCACATGCGAAACTGATCGCAGGCGCCCTTATCGTAGAGGGACTCCATGGTACGGTGAAAAACATTGTCTCGGAGAGCCTGGTGATCGGCGCGCCGCTGTGCCGTGCCAGGGGTCTTGAGAATCTCGACGTCCAGCCCCTCATCTTTGAAAAAACCCTCATCCCGGGCCACCAGTAAGGGCAGATCGTGGATGGCATTCATCATAGAGGCTCGCACTTTCTTCAGTGCCTGGGTGGCAGTGCTCATCGGCTATTCCTTTCGCGCTTCAAGCGGGCAGCGATTACGGCTGTCCCCACCCGCATATTATAGGTCCAGTCTTAGCTTTTCGCGCGTCCGTGCGAACCAAAGTCCGGGCGCGAACCGAGGGTTAATTCCCTGGACTTGTGACAGGGTCGGTTGTCTCGAAGGCTACGTTCTTAATGGCTGAGGCGACAGCATCCTTGACGACGACCTCATTGCGGCCGTGGTCCGTGATGCCGTCGTAGAGCAGTTGCGTGGGCTCCGGGTTCAATTCCTTGTTGTATTCGTCGGTGATATCGGTGGCCACTTGTTGGAGCGTCTTGTTGGACTCGGCATCCAGGTCCGCACCGGTGATCTCGACTTGCTGGCCCATGTACTTCGCGGCGATTCGCTGGGCGAGTTCGCCGGCGGTCTGGTAGTAATATTCAGCGATCTGGCGATGGCCTTCTTCGTGTTCGATCACGTGTGGCGCTACGCCGGCCGGCGCCCAGATGGTGACGTGGAGTTGCAGCGTCATGTTGATTTGCGTGATGGTGACGCGAGCGTGCGTGGCATCCACTTTTCGAGTCTGCCCTCCGACGCTGGCGTTGGAGAGGAAATTGGAATCGCATTCCGCCTCTTCGCCGGTGGACAGCGGCGGCATATCAGCCGGCGGGCTGGTGGGATCAAAGGTGCGGCTTGTGAAAGCGACCGGCTGCCTGTTGATGATCGCCGCAGGCGCTTGCCCAGGCCGCGGCGACGATCGCGCACGCCAGGTGAGCCAGCCCAAGAGAAGCGCTCCCAGAAACACGCAAAGAATGATTAACCGGGACGAGGACAATGCTGCCTCCGGTTTTGATTTTCCGAATAAAACAGAGATGAGGCCATGAGTTTGTGGGCGGCGGATGATGCGAAAGGTACTCTCATACGATTTTAAGCCAGAAAAGCCGCTTGATGGCCACGTCTTTTCTGGCTCGACAATCCCATTACGCGAAACCGATTTGGCTGGCGCGGCGGAAGCAATCGTGGTTGGAGCGGCGAGAGAGCCGTGGTACATTCTTCGCAAGCCAAAGCGGGTAGGCAAGCCGAACCAGACAAGTCACAACTGAGGAGGGCGCCGGTGCGGAATTACTTGATTGTTTCAGCTGCGGCGGCGGTGGCGATGCTCGCTTTCTCACCTGCGGCGCGCGGTCAAAATGCCGCCCAGCAGACACACGTACCCGACATTTCCGGTGTCTGGCAAGTGAC
>QHYR01000313.1 GCA_003223315.1 Acidobacteriota bacterium
AAGGATAAGCCTGACGCCCCCCTCGAACGGCAATTTGCCTCGGCTGCACAACGCGCTGAGAAATTGGCGCGTCGGCGATTGGAGAATAAGCCCAAAGATCCGGATGCGCTCTTTGCCCTCACCTTGGTTGAAGGCATGCAAGCCGACGATCTCTTCCTGATCCAAAAACGCCAGCTCGAAAGCTTGCGGCATTTGCGCGAAGCCGATCGCAATGCGCGCATCTTGCTGGAAGTTGCGCCCGACGCAAGGGACGCTTACGTCGCATTGGGAGCCGCGAACTACATCATCGGGTGCCTGCCGAGATATAAACGAGCCATGCTGTGGATTGGCGGCCTCCGCGGCGACAAGGCGCTGGGCATGCAGCAACTCGCGCGGGCGGCTTCGAGCGAGCATGCGCATTACCTGCGGCCCTACGCACGATTGATGCTGGCGCTGGCGGCGCTGCGGGAGAGAAATTCGGATCTGGCGCGGCAGGAACTTCAGGAGCTGACGAGGGAGTTTCCGGAAAATCCGCTATTTGCAAAAGAGCTGGCGAAAATTACTCCTTCGATGAGGGGCGCCTCGTCTCACGATAGGCCCTGAGCGGCTGGGCTCCGATGTTAGACATGCCTGAAGACTAGCGGGATTCTGCTGCGCTTCGAGATGCTTTCTCCAGAAGCTCTTTCCCTGTGAACAGGGCGAAGTAAGGATATTTCTGGCGCAGCTTTTCTGAGCCGCCCGCTTCGCGATCAACGATGCTGAGCACCGCGGCAACGTGCAGGCCGGCCTCCTCCACAATTTTCAGCGCTTCCAATGTAGATTCGCCTTTCGTGCAGACGTCATCGATGATCACGACGTCGCGAATCTTTTTGAGGTCGATACCTTCAATTTGTTTTTCGAGACCATGCGCCTTGGGCTGCTTGCGGATCAAAAAAGCGGGCAGTGGCCGCCCCTTTCCTTCTTTCGATCGCAAATGGCTCACGGCGGCAACCGCGGCGACGATGGGATGAGCGCCGATGGGGGGCCCGCCTATGGCGTCGGCCTGGATTCCATGCTCCGCGAGAAGATCCAGCACTGCGTGCGCCGTGAGAAAAGCGCCCTCAGGATCGAGTGTGGTGTGCTTGCAATCGAAGTAGTAGTCGCTCTCCTGCCCCGAAGCGAGCTTTACCTTGCCCCACACGATGGACTTACGTTGCAGCAGATCTTTCAGGCGTTGCTTATAATCGCTCGTCATCCATTCTCCGCACGCGGGTATAGATGGCGACACTATCATAATTTCGCTGGCCACGCGCTGCAGCGCCTTGACCCTGCCGGAAACGATTTGTTAGCGTTAGATTTTCTCGCTGCAGAGAAATTGCGCATGGATACCATTCAGGTCACGCTTCCCGACGGCTCGAAGCAGGAAGTGCCGCGCGGCACGACCCCGGCGGAGATCGCACGAAAGATTTCGCAAGGTTTGGCGCGCGAAGCGCTCGTGGCACGCGTGGATGGCGAGCTCATCGATCTTTCTCGCCCGCTCCAGGAAAACACCGCACTCAGGATCCTGACGGCGAAAGACCCCGAGGCGCTGCAGGTCTTTCGGCATTCCGCGGCACATCTGCTGGCAGCCGCCGTGCTCGAACTCTTTCCCGACGTGAAGCTGGGGATCGGGCCGCCCATCGATTACGGCTTCTTTTATGAATTTCTGCGCGAGCAACCCTTTACGCCGGAAGATCTCGAGCGCATCGAGAAAAAGATGCATGAACTTGCGGCGCGCGATCTGCCCAACCAACGCAAGCTGTTGCCCAAGGCGGAGGCAATCGAGCTCTACAAGAATTGGGACCAGGGGTTCAAATGCGAACTGGTGGAGGAAAAAGCTGTCGAGCCGATGGTGTCTTTTTACACCACCGGCAAATTCATTGATTTCTGCCGCGGGCCGCACATCCCGAGCACGGGCCGCATTCGCGCCTTCAAACTGATGAACGTGGCGGGCGCCTACTGGAAGGGGCAGGAAGGCAATCCGCAGATGCAACGCGTCTACGGCGCCTGTTTTTTCACGCAGCAGGAACTGGACGAGTATCTGCATCGCCTGGAAGAGGCCAAACGCCGCGATCATCGGCGGCTGGGGCCGGAGCTGGATCTTTTCAGCATTCAGGAAGAAGCCGGGCCGGGGCTGATCTTCTGGCATCCCAAGGGCGGCCTGGTGCGCAAGCTGATGGAAGACTGGCTGCGCGATGAGCTGTTGCGCCGCGGCTATCAGCTCGTCTTCACGCCGCACATCATGCGGCTGGACCTGTGGAAGACCAGCGGCCACACTAATTTTTATCGCGACAACATGTTTGGCGCGATCGAAGTGGAGAACGCCGATTACCAGCTCAAGCCCATGAACTGCCCCGGGCACATCTTGATTTACAAATCGCGCCTGCGCAGTTATCGCGATTTGCCGGTGCGCCTGGCGGAGCTCGGCACTGTCTATCGCTACGAGCGTTCCGGCGTACTGCACGGCCTCTTGCGCGTTCGCGGCTTCACGCAGGATGACGCGCACATCTTCTGCATGCCCAGCCAGATCGAAGCGGAGGTCGAGGCCTGCGTTGATTTCGCGTTTGCCGTGATGAAGACGTTTGGCTTCTCACGCTACCAGGTGGAGCTTTCGGAATGGGATGCGGCGCATCCCGAGAATTACGCGGGTTCCCGCGAGGATTGGGAACGCGCCACGCGCGCGCTCTCCTCAACGCTCGAACGCATGCACATTCCCTTCAAGCGCATGGAAGGCGAAGCGGCGTTTTATGGCCCCAAAATCGACGTCAAACTGATCGACGCCATCGGGCGCCCCTGGCAGCTTACGACGGTGCAGTTTGACTTCAATCTGCCCGGGCGATTTGGTCTCGAGTACGTTGGCGAAGATGGCAGCCGGCATCAGCCGCTGATGGTTCACCGCGCTCTGTGGGGCTCGGTGGAGCGATTCTTCGGCATTCTCATCGAGCACTATGCCGGCGCTTTTCCGCTATGGCTCGCTCCGGTGCAGGTGGCGGTTTTGCCGGTGAGCAATAAGTTTACCGACTACGCCAAGACCGTCACATCCGAACTCGGCGCCGCCGGGTTCCGCGCCACGCTCGATGACCGCAACGAAAAATTGCAAGCCAAGATTCGCGACTCCGAACTGCAGAAAATTCCCTACATGGCCGTCGTCGGCGGCAAGGAAGCCGAAGCCCACACCGTCTCCGTGCGCCATCACGGCAAGGGCGACCTGGGCCCGCAGCCGCTATCGGCGTTTCTCTCCGCTCTCCGCGCCGAAGTCGACGCCCGCAGTGTGTCTTAGAAATTTTCCTCAACTGGCACCGCCGACCTTCCTCTTTGCGCCGTGTTAAAATCCCAAAACCCAAGATAAGGAAATGAGGCGCCTTGGACTCTTACTCAGAAACGCGGCGTTCTGAACGCAAGACCGGGATTTTGCCTTCGCAGGAAATCCGCGAACTGATAGCGAATGGCAAGATTCGCTCGTCCGCCGACATTCCCGATGACCAGATTCAACCCGCCTCGATTGATTTGCGTCTCGGGAACGTTGCATATCGCGTCCAGGCCAGCTTCCTACCGGGGCGGTCCGCGACTCTCAGGAACAAAATCGCGGAGCTGAAAATTGCCGACTATGACCTGAGCCGGCCGACGCTGCTCGAGACGAATGCCGTTTACGTTGTGCCTTTACTCGAGAGTCTCGCGCTGCCGCGAGATATCGGCGGAAAAGCCAACCCGAAAAGCACCACAGGCCGATTAGACATTTTCACGCGCCTCATCACGGACGGCGGATTGGAGTTTGAGCGAGTCCTGAAAGGATATGCCGGCGACTTGTACGTGGAGATCGTGCCACGGACGTTTCCCATCATTGCGACCGCGGGGACAAAGCTCAATCAGCTTCGATTCATCCGAGGAAATCCGCTGTCCACGGATGGGATCCTCGAACAATACTCAGGGGGGAGATCAGCAAGCCATTATTGATCGCGGGCTGCGCACGACTACCGATCTCGAGGGAAGCGAGGGCTCGAGCATCGTGGCCTACAAAGCGAAGAGATATTGTCCTCCCATCGATCTAAGCAAGGTGCGCGTCTATGATCCCGCAGATTTTTGGGTTCCCATTCACAGCCCAAAGTCGAAGAGGGTCGTTCTCGATCCAGGCGATTTCTATCTGATGGCCTCAAAAGAAAGATTTTCTGTGCCGCCTTCCTACGCCGCTGAAATGGAACCATTCGATCAATCCATTGGCGATTTTAGTGTCCACTATGCCGGGTTTTTTGATCCGGGATTTGGGTACGGCGCAGCAGGCGAAATTAAGGGCACGAAAGCAGTGCTAGAGGTTCGCGCGCACGAGGTGCCGCTTTTGCTCGAAGACAGGCAGATTATTGGAAGGCTCATCTATCACCGAATGGCGAATGCCCCGGAGAAACTATACGGTCAGGCCATCGGATCGTCGTATCAGCAACAAGGACTGGCGCTGAGCAAGCAGTTCAAAGCCGGCGAAACGGCCCGCTCCGCTGTGCCCAAATCTTAGCGTAGAAAAAAAACGGCCCCGCTGTTGCGGGGCCGACTTCGATTCGAAGCCCTGCAAGCCTTACTGCTCTTTGCCTTGGTTCTTAAGGTCGTTGAAGGTGATGTTATCCTCGCAAATCATTTCCGTGATGTGCCAAGTGGGCTCGAACTCGAGCTCGCGGAATCCCGACCACGTCTTGGTATAGGCCTGGGGATCGTCAATGGTGATGTCCACGTGCAGCTTGTTTTGTTCCGGGCGGGTGACGCGCTCGATCACGTGCAGCTGGTCGGAATGCGGCAAACCGGCGCGGTCAATCCAGGTCTTGTCGTTGAAATCGACCGTGTCCATGACCAGCGTATTTCCCTCCCACCAGCCTACCGAATGCCCCATCCACCAGGGATCTTCGTCCTTGGGATGCTCGCGGCCCTCATGGGTATAAATCTCGCGCACGAAGTGATTGAACTCGTAGAGGAAGTACACCACCCCCGGAATCTGCACGATCTTGGTCGGAAACGGGTGAACCCAGATGCGCGGCACCCCCGTCGGGAAACATCCGATCTCCTTACCGGTAGTCGGATTCACCATGTCGGTCGAGTCCGGCGTGGCCAGCGGTCCCCAAGACGGCTTCGTGCTCAGGTATTGCTGCTTTCCCCACGGCGTCATCAACGGCACCGCGTCTTTATGCGAAATGAAGGAATATCCGGCGTACTCGCGCGCGCTCGGGGGCATTTTCGGTTCCCACATGCCGGAAAAGTCCGGCTCGCCCCAGGCGGTCTTGGGCACCTGCCAGGCGGACTTGGCCGCGCCTGATTGGGACTGTGCCGAGCTGCCGCCAGTTTGAGCCAGCAACGCATACGAGCAGCCGAGCACGGCGATCAGTGCGATGGTCCAATGCAGCAATCGACGAGGCATACATCAAGCTCCTTCTGGAGGTCTTCGATCCCCTCCGAGTTCCTTCGGAAGCTAGAGGAACTCCGCCGGCTCAGCTCTGGCCTGGCGGCGGAGGCGGGCCCAGGGGAATCTCCTTCCCGTCCGCATCGTAGATTTGACGGAGGTTCAAAACCTTGGTGCCGTTTTTGGCGAGGTGACCGGTAACTTTGATCACTTGGCCGGCGTGGAGTTTGTGCCCGTTCCATCCGTAGTGAACCAAATGATTGGGGGCGGTCATCTCCACGTACCACTTGGTGACGTTCCCGCCAGCATCCTTCACATCGAGGAAAATGAGCGGATGCGGCTGAATGAATTGAAAGTCCGTTATGGTCCGCGTCAGGGTCGTCAGCGTCGAATTGTCATAGGCAGAAGCACCATGATGGGCGAAAACGGGAGCGCCAAGCACAAAAAGCGCTAACGGCAAGAGCAGGGTGGATGAGTACTTGGACATCGCGAAGACCTCCCTACGATTACGTGGATTCTTCCATTGCTACTGCTGAGTGTCAATCCGCGTTAATTCTAAAGACGGATTGCGGCGATGCCCGGTTTCCGTGCTGAATAAATTCACGTTGCCCTGCGCGACACTCCGTGCATCGCATGGAAGCAGGCCGGCGCCAAGGGTCAGGTTTGCGCTGTTCCTCCGGTAACCCGTTGGGGAATGATCAGCCAGAATAACCGTGCTATACTTCTCGCCCCTGTCCTGCCGCAAAGTAGGGCCGGACTGGCCGCTTAAGGCGCCGCCGCGGAGGTGGGTTTATCGCTGAACGAAGTTTTCGAGCCACAGAACGTACCCGGGTAAACGAACGCATCCGGGCTCGGGAAGTTCGGGTAGTAGACGAGGATGGCGGCCAACTGGGCGTGATGCAGCCGTTCGAGGCGATGCGGGTGGCCCGCGAGCGCGGCTTGGACCTGGTGGAGATTTCGCCGAATGCGGACCCGCCGGTTTGCAAGATCACCGATTACGGAAAATTTCTTTATCAAGCGAACAAAAAGGCGCACGAACAGCGCAAGCATCAAAAAGGCACGCAGCTTAAGGAAGTGAAGTTCCGGCCGGCCACCGCCGAGCACGATTATCAGGTCCGCAAAAACCAGATCATCAAGTTTCTGGGCGAGGGCCACAAAGTGAAGGCCATGATTTTCCATCGCGGCCGTGAGATGGCCCACCAGGAAGTGGGCCGCGCGAAGATGGAGCGGCTGCTGAAAGACATAGCCGATCACGCGTTAGTGGAGATCGGGCCGCGCATGGAAGCCAATATATTGATGGCTCTGCTAGCACCCAAGAAGGGCGGAGTGCCCGTGCGGCCGGCGGCAACAGCGGGCGTGACGCAAGCCTGAAGTTCAAAGGATAATCCGGTGGCGAAGAAGCGAAAGACGAAACGTAAGCTGAAGTCGCATCGCGGCGCCGCGAAAAGATTCAAGATCACCGCCAACGGCAAAATATTGCGCATGCATTCCGGTAAGCGGCACCTGCTCGGCACCAAGTTGCCAAAACGCATGCGCCGTCTGAAGAAGCTGGCGCAAGTTGATCCAGCGGATGCCCCTCATGTCCGGCGGATGTTGCCCTACGGATGATCTCTGAAATTGTTTTTGTGCCAGGCAGCGCGTTATCCGCCACGGCGGGCCTGCCGGCCAGTGGCTGGGGTCAAATTGAAACTGGTTCTTAGTTGATCGCCGCCATATCGCTCCGCTTGGCTTTGGGACGCAACGGAGCAAATCCTCAACACGCCGTGGAGACGCTCGACACCGTCGTTGGCCGTCTGGCTCGCCGATTTATGCGTGCTACATAAGGCGCAGGCAAATCGGCGGGACGGGACTAGGCTCATGGCGTTTCGCGCGATCTCCGCGCAGGAGACACAGCAATGGCTAGAGTGAAACGTGGCACCAAACGCCGCGCGCGCCGCAAGAAATATCTGCGCCGCACGAAGGGCTTCTTTCTCACCAAGAGCAAGCTCTACCAGTCTGCGCAGGAGGCAGCCAATCGCGCCGACCGCTACTCTTATCGTGATCGCCGCAATCGCAAGCGGCAGTTCCGCCGCCTTTGGATTCAGCGCATTGGCGCCGCCGCGCGTTTGAACGGGCTTTCCTATAGCGAACTCATGCACGGCCTGAAGGCGGGAGGAGTCGAAATCGACCGCAAAATCCTGGCCGATCTTGCCGTGCGAGACGCCGCAGCCTTCGCTCAAATCGCAGCCCAGGCCAAGCAGACGGCTGGACCGCGAGCTTGAATATAATATCTCTAGCTGGCTGCGGAGCTTGCCGAAAAGCGCCTTGACCTATTTTGATCTGCAAGGGGCTTGATAGGACGCGGCAGCACCCCTAAATGACAACCGATCCAACAACCCAAACTCTCGATCAGCGTGGCGTCACTGACGATTCGCAGGTAGAGGCACTCTTTCAAGAGGTGCGCCAGCAATTTGATAAGCAGACTATCAATTTGCCTGATGACGAAATCGGCTGGAGGATGAAACGAGACGCTTGGCTTGGCCGAAAGGCGGGTGTCGTCACACGCATTACGGAAAACTGGCTCAAAACAGCCGCGCCACGACTGCGCCCGACAGTAGGGCGGTGCCTCAATGATCTGCGCAGCCATGTCGAGGAGCGGCTTGAGCAGTTGCATGCGGCAGTTGTCGCCGCGGCGGGGAGCGCGGCGCTTGCTCGCGAGCGCGTCGATCTCTCGCTGCCGGGGGTGACGCGGCCGATCGGTTCTCGGCACCTCGTCCAGCAAACTTTCGAGGAAATCGAGCGCATCTTTCTTTCGCTTGGCTTTACCGTCGTAGAAGGGCCTGAGATCGAAACGCCTTACTACAATTTCGAGGCGCTGAATATCCCGGAACATCATCCGGCGCGAGATACCATGGATACCTTCTATCTCGACGTTCCGCCGGGATCGCAGCCGCATCTGCTGCGCACGCATACTTCGCCCATGCAAGTGCACACCATGGAAAAGCAGCGGCCTCCCGTGCGCATCATCGTGCCCGGAAAGGTCTACCGCCGGGATAATCCAGACGCGACGCACTCCTACATGTTCCACCAGGTGGAAGGACTGGCGGTCGATACGGACATCACCTTTTGCGAGTTCAAGGGCACGGTGGAATATTTCGTGCGCGAATTCCTCGGTTCCGCCGCCAAGACGCGCTTGCGTCCCAGCTATTTTCCCTTTACCGAGCCTTCCGTCGAGGTGGATGCGAGCTGCTTTGCATGCATGGGCCGCGGCTGCCGGCTATGCAAGTTTTCAGGCTGGATCGAGCTGTTTGGCGCGGGCATGGTGGATCCCGCGGTCTATGGCTTTGTCCATTACGATGCCACACGTGTCTCCGGTTACGCGTTCGGCTTGGGAGTCGACCGCCTTTCGCAACTCAAGTACGGCATCGATAATTTGCAGCTCTTCTTTGAAAACGATGTGCGCTTCCTGCGGCAATTTCCCTGACGCGCAATGCCCTGACCTCGATGAAAATCCTTTACGACTGGCTGAAGGAGTTTGTGGCTGTTCCGTTTGCGCCGGGGGAACTGCGCGAGCGGTTGTCGCTGGCCGGAATCGCCGTCGAAGGCGTGTCAGAGACGCCCGCCGGTCCCTCGCTCGATCTCGACCTCACCATCAATCGCCCTGATTGCCTCGGCCATTACGGTGTCGCGCGGGAGGTGGCGGCGCTCGGGCGAAGCGAGCTGCCGCCGCTTTCCGTAGGCCTGCGGGAATCCAGCGACAGCGCTGCCAGCGTCACGGACGTGGAAATCGCATCACCAGACCTTTGCGGCAGGTTCACGGCGCGCGTCTTGCGCGGCGTGGAAGTGCAGCCCTCGCCGGATTGGCTGCGTAAGCGCCTGGAGGCGCTCGGGCAAGCCTCCATCAACAACGTCGTGGACGCCACAAATTACGTCATGCTCGAGCTCGGCCACGCGATGCACGCCTTCGATCTAGACCGCCTGGCGGAACGGCGCATCGTCGTGCGCCGCGCCCGGGCCGGCGAGAAAATCCGCACGCTCGACGGCGTCGAGCGCACACTCTCACCCGAGATCTGCGTCATTGCCGACGCCGCTCGCGCCGTGGGCATCGGCGGGATCATGGGCGGCGCGGAAACGGAGATCGGTTTCTCAACCCACAATGTCCTGCTGGAATCGGCCTGGTTCGACCCGGTTTCCATTCGCCGCAGCTCGAAGGCGCTGGGGCTGCGCACGGAGGCCTCCACTCGTTTTGAGCGCGGAGCCGACCCGGAAATGGCAGAGCTGGCGTCGCGCCGCTGCGCCGCCCTGATTTGCGAATTGGCCGGGGGCGAGGCCCTCGCCGGAGTGGTCGATGTTTATCCAGCGCGCCGCGAGCCTTTGCCTCTGGATCTCTCACGCAAAGAACTGCTGCGCGTGATGGGAGCCAGCGTGCCGGATGCAGAGATCGAGGCAATTCTCGGCGCGCTGGGTTTTGCCCCAAGACGCGCGGATAAAACGAGCGGCTCCCCGGATTCGCCGCTCGCGACATGGCGTTGCCGCCAGCCCTCCTGGCGGCAGGACGTCACGCGCGAAGTGGATCTGATCGAAGAAGTAGCGCGGCATTATGGCTTGGAAAAATTTCCGCCGCGGCTGCATCCCGCTAAACAGCCGGCGGCGCGGTTGCCGCACGCCGAAGCCGAGGATCGGCTGCGCGAGCGGCTGATCGGCTTGGGCTATCACGAAATCGTCTCCATTCCACTAGTCAACGAAGCGGAAGACGCCCTTTTTCGGCCCGCTGGTGTCACGCCCGCGCGAGTAGCAAATCCTCTCGCCGAAGATGCTTCCCTGCTGCGCTCGACCGGTCTTGTGAGCATGGCCCACGCACTGGCCTGGAATTTGAACCGAGGTCAGCATAACCTGCGACTTTTTGAAATCGGCCGCGCTTATCGCCTGCAGAGCGGTGCGCCCGACGAAATCCGCATCGCCACCATCGGCGCAACCGGCATGGCGAGCGAACAGGGCGTCGCTGAATCTGCTCGCGAGTATGGCTTCGCCGACCTGAAAGGCGATCTCGACCAAATTGGCAATCTTGCCGGTGGGTTCGACTGGAATGCCGAAACGCTTGCTTGGCAGCATCCTGCCCGCGCCGGGAGAATTCTCCTTGCAAACGCTGGACTTCGACGCATGGAGGACGGCAAGGGCGGACAATGGTTCGTCACTGTCGGCAACACAGTCGTGGGAAGTGCTGGAGAACTGGCGCCACGTGTGGCTGATAAATTCAAACTCCGGCAGGGCGTCTTTCTCGCCGAATGGGCGCTCGATCCATTTTATGAAGGATACGGTCTTGCTCGCGATGATCGTAAATACCAGCCCATCTCGCGGTTCCCGGCCGTCGAGCGCGATTTCTCCCTGATTCTCAGCGAAGGCACCAGCTTTGCTTCGGTACGGGAGACAATTGCGGCTTTAGGAATCCCCGAAATCTTCTCTATCGAGGCAGTCGACCTCTTTCGCGGAACAAATATCCCTCCAGGGAAGTTTTCGCTGCTCGTCCGCATTACATTTCAAAGCCAGGAAGCCACACTCACGGAGGCTCAACTCACTGATTTTTCCTCGCGTATTATCTCCGCACTCGAGCGGAAGCTGGGCGCCACGCTCCGTTCCGTTTGACGAACGGAGTAATCCCTGCAGCCCCCAATTGCAGATCGCTCATCAGCCTTGCTCAAGCTATCTCGGTGTCGCACAATAGCGCCACCCCAGCCGCGCGTCGACCGTTCGCCGGGAGGGCTGCAAGGATGAAAGTCGAAATCTACGACCAGGTTTACAACATCGCAGGGGACCTTGAGCCCGCCTACCTCGAGCAGTTGGCCAAGTATGTGGACGTCCGCATGCGCCAGATCGCCCGTGGCACCGGGGCCGTGGACTCCGTAAAGGTGGCCGTGCTTGCAGCTTTGTCCATCGCCGACGAACTGCACGCCCTGCGGCAAAGCCGGGAAAAGAACGATGCGGCATTGCGGGCGAGCGCCGAACGTTGCCTCAAGCTCATCGACCGGGCGCTTCAGCAATCCGCCTGAGCCGCGCAGCAAGCCAGACACACCCTGCGGGGAATTCGGTTTGACGGTCGCCCTCAGACCGCTAGAATGTACGAGGAGTAGGCCTGCAACGCGCGTGATCGGCGCGAAGATCTTTTGAACCAATGCTGGATCTCTGCGGTGCCCGGGTCAGACGGCCTGTGCGCATGGCCCGCAGCCGGGCATGCCTCGGCGGCGGGAAAGCCTAAGGGCCGGCGCAGGGCACCCACCTTATAACAGAGGTTCAGGATCTAGCTCCACACGGCGAAGCGGACCGCTCCTTCCACCGATTAAATCCATGCGCATTTTGTTTATTGGGGACATTGTAGGTTCGCCCGGCCGGCGAATCATACTCGAACGCCTGGAAGACATTGTCTCTAGCGAGCAAGCGGATCTGGTGATCGCCAATGGAGAGAATGCCGCGTCGGGGTTCGGCATAACCCCCCGGCTCACCGAAGAACTGCTGTCCGCCGGAATCGAGGTACTTTCCGGGGGCAATCATATCTGGGACCGCAAGGAGATCCTGGATTTCATTCCTCGCGAGCCTCGGCTCTTGCGTCCCGCCAATTTCCCCGTGGCAAGCCCCGGCAGCGGTCTTTTCTGTGGCACATCGCACAAGGGAACGCCCTACGCGGTTCTCTCTCTGCAGGGCCGTATCTTCATGGCCTCCAACGACGATCCGTTCAGCGTCGCCGATCGCGAACTGGCCAAGCTGCAGCCAGAAACGAAAGTCATCATCGTGGACATGCATGCCGAAGCCACCAGTGAAAAGCTGGCCATGGGCTGGTACCTCGACGGACGCGCCTCGGCGGTGGTCGGAACGCATACCCATGTGGCCACTGCGGACGAGCAAATCCTGCCCGGCGGAACGGCCTACATCACGGACGTGGGTATGACGGGGCCGCACGATTCGGTGATTGGCATGGAGAAAGGCGCGGTCATCAAACGATTTCTCGATGGAATGCCGGTTCACTTTGAGGTCGCCACGGGCGATATCCAAATGAACGCAGTACTAATCGAGGTGGATTCCGTCAGCGGCCGAGCGGTATCCGTCGCACGGCGCCGCTACCGTTTGGAGCATTGATCGACCACCCGAGCAACCCGAGGCGAGCACCATCGCATTATATAGTTCAACCGAAAGATGAAACGCATCCTCGAGATCCTCCCGCTTGCTCTTGCGGTCGTAGGCCTGGCCGCCATTTTTGAGCCGCCCGTGCGAGCACAGGAGGAGCCGACTCTAGACGCCAAGCGGCGCGTATTCTTTGACGTCGGAGCCGGCTTCCGAACCATTCGCCGCGGGCCCGATGGCTCCTACTATGTCTTGGCGGCTCCTATTCCGCCTCCGCCGTCAAAGTCGTCTAAGCCTTCTAAGACTTCTATGTCCCCTGCGCCCGCCGTAGTTGTCTTTGACCCACAGGGGAAGAAACTGCGGCAGATTCCCGCCCAGCCGCGGCGCGGCGAAATTGTTTCTCCTCATTCGCTGGATGTCGATGCATCGGGCCGCGTGTACATCGCCGACCTCGGCGGGAATGCCGTCAGCATTTACGCTGTGGACGGCATGCACGGCACGCTTCTGCGTGAATTCGGCGAGTTAGCTGACCTCAGCGACGACGCCGAACTCAATCACAGGCTAAACCTTGGACATCTGGCCTCCGATAAGGCCGGCAATCTATACTTCGCCTTCCGCTACTTGCCGGAACCTACCGTACGAAAATATGACTACACCTCGGGGAATCTTCTGGATGAGTTGTCCCTCACCACGCTTGATCTCCAACCCATGGCCCAGTCGGCGCGCCAGGAAATCGCCCGGATCGCTTCCGGAAAGGCACCGGTTCCCCATGAAATCATCTCTGGCTTCGGAGTCGATCCTGAAACCCAGGAACTCTGGCTCGCCCTCGGCAACCTTCTGATGCACTTCGATAACGCCGATAACAATACGGGCAGCGCTCGCGCTTACACCACGAGTGCTGCCCGCATGGTGCCCGATTTCATCCTCGTGGAAGAGGATCGCCTGCTCTTGGGCAACGATCCGCTTGGAATTTATGAATTTCCGCGGTCCTCGGGCGTTGTTCACCGCTCCGAATGATTTCGCCTCGCAGGCACGGACTCTGCGTCTGTGGAAATCCTGTGCATCTCCTGTGCGGCTTCCCCTGTATGCTCCGCGATTTTTCCCTTGCCGCGCGCATCAGCTTTCGTGGACAATCGGACCTCGTCGGTGGTATGACGCGAAGGTCCTGTGACACCCCCGGCCACCCTCGCGACACTGGCAAATCAGGGGAACAACTAGGCCGGAGTCCTAGGTTAAAAACATTCAAGTTGGTGGGTCGCCGCTGGCGCGGTATTTCCACAGTATTTCCACATGCTGTGGAAATACCGTGTCTTCCTATTCGCGACCTTTAAAACATGAACTCCTGGGAAAAAATCCTGCAGCACATGGAAAGGCGGGTTAATCCGCACAGCTTTGCCACTTGGTTCCTTCCTACGAAGCAGGAGGGGGCCGATAACGGCACTGTAGTTGTTCGGGTCCCTTCGCGGCCCTTTCGAAAGCGCCTAACTGAGACTTACGGCGAATTGCTGCAGGCGGTGCTGGTAGAAGTGGGCATGCCGGACGTGCAGCTCAATTTCGTTTGCAGCGAGCCGGAGCCTCCTTCGCCGGCCGCAACGCCGGTCAAGCAAACGCGTCTCGATTTCGACGGTGTCGATCATCAACTCAATCTGCGATACACGTTCGACACGTTTGTCGTCGGCGGGTCCAATCAGTTCGCGCACGCCGCGTCGCGGGCGGTGGCCGAAGCGCCGTCGAAAGCCTACAACCCCCTGTATCTCTACGGCGGGGTGGGGATGGGAAAAACGCACTTGATGCAGGCGATCGGCCATCTGGTGAAGGCGCACAATCCAGGCCTCCGGCTCACTTATATCAGCGCCGAAAAGTTCACCAACGAGGTGATCAACTCCCTACGCTTTGACCGCATGATCAGTTTTCGAGACCGTTTCCGCTCCGTGGACGTCCTGCTGGTTGACGATATCGAATTCATCGCCGGCAAAGAGCGCACCCAGGAGGAATTTTTTCATACCTTCAACGCTTTGCACGACCTACAAAAACAGATCGTGCTGTCTTCCGATTGCCCGCCCAAAGAAATCGCGGCCATCGAAGAGCGCTTGCGTTCACGCTTTGAATGGGGATTGATCGCGGATATCCAGCCGCCCGATCTCGAAACCAAGATCGCCATCCTCCAGAAGAAGGCCGACTTGGAGCATTTCCCGCTTGCCGATGACGTCGCGGAGTTCATCGCGCGCTCCATCAAGTCCAACGTACGCGAATTGGAGGGCGCGCTGACGAGGCTTGTCGCTTACGCTTCGCTCACCGGCGCCCCTATAAACCTTGGCACGGCACAGCAGGCGCTGCGCAATATCATTGCCACTCAAGAGAAAAAGGTAACGATTGAATTGATCCAAAAGCGCGTCGGCGAACAGTTTGGTCTGAGGGATCAGGATCTCAAGATACGCTCGAATGCCAAAGCGATTGCCTTCCCGCGCCAAATCGCTATGTATCTGGTGAAGCAATT
>QHYR01000314.1 GCA_003223315.1 Acidobacteriota bacterium
CAACTGGAAGACGTCAACCCTGCCTTCGTCCGCATGCTCGGCTACGAAAACCGCGACGAGTTACTCGGATGCTCCCTCTCGAAATTCTTTCTCCAGCCCGAAGAGTGGGAGACGGAACGGCGCCAGTTGGCTCAATCTGATGTTGTCCACGGTCACGAAGCCATGTTGCGCCGCCGCGACGGCTCCGCTCTCGCCGCTCTCCACGCCTCCGCCTTAATCCGCGATACCGCGGGGCGCGTCCGCCGGCGTCAGGGGACCCTTGTGGATATCAGCGACCGGCGTCAAATCGAGACACGTTTGCAGCGGGAACAGGAATTCGCGCGGCGGCTGGTGGAAAGCTTTCCTGATCTGGTCATCGCTCTCGATCGCGAGGGTCGCTACACCTTCGTCAGCCCGCGTTCCAGAGAATTGTTGGGTTTCTCAGCGGAAGAGTTGATTGGGTCTCTGTTCAGCGAGCGCATCGAGCCGCAGAGCCGCAAAGAAGTCCAAACATTGTTGGATGCGATTATTTCCGGACAATGCGCCAACGGTAGCACCGAGTTTCTGGCTCGCCGGAACGACGGGGAACCGCGGCTGTTCCGGGCGACCGCCAGTCCGCTCATGGACCTCTCCGGTCGCATCGCCGGTGTGATTGCTGCGGCGCGCGACATCACCGACTCCAAGCGCATGGAGCACCAATTGATCCAAAGCGAAAGGCTGGCGGCCATGGGCCAGATGATCGCCGGCGTGGCCCATGAGCTGAATAATCCCCTCACCGCAGTCCTCGGGGTCACCGAACTGCTGCGTGATTCTATCCCGGACGATTCTGCCCGCCGTCAGCTCGAAATTGCCCACCGCCAGGCGCGCCGTGCCGCTCAAATCGTCCAAAGTCTCTTGACCTTTTCACGCCCGCCGCAGCCGCGAAAGATTTGTCTCAATTTGAGTGAGCTGATCCAGCGCAGCCTGCAACTTCACGAACATTCATTGCGTTCGAACCGCATCGCGGTAGATTTTTCGGCTCCGCCCGATCTTCCTCTCATCCTCGGCGACACCAGCCAACTCACTCAAGTTTTCCTCAACTTGATCGCCAACGCCGAGCAGGCCATTCGAGAGATTCGCGATCACGGAACCCTCCGCATCCGTGTCAGCCGCGTCGCCGACCGCGTCGTGGCCACTTTTCAGGATGATGGCCCGGGGATTCGGCGTGACATTCTTCCCAAGATTTTTGATCCGTTCTTCACCACGAAGCGGCCCGGCCGCGGCACGGGCTTGGGCCTGAGCATTTGCCTGGCCATTCTTCGCGAGCACAACGGCGAGATCGAAGCCCAGGCGCCGCCCCAGGCCGGCTCGTTATTCACGATATGGCTGCCCATCGCGCGGGGTACCGCTTTGTTCTTGGCCGAACCGAGGGAAGCAGCGGCAGCCTCAAGTTCAAAGGAAATTTCAAAAGAAGCTGCTGCAGGCTACTCAGTTCTTGTCGTTGATGATGAAGAGAGCATCCGGGAAATGATCCGGGAAGGCCTTTCCGCCCGTGGTTTTCACGTGCAAACTGGGGCCAGTGTGGAGGAGGCTCTTTCGTTGCTGGAAGGGCGCGCCTTCCATGCCATCCTCTGCGATTTGAATTTGCGGGCCGGCGGCGGTGCGGAAACTTCAGGTCTCGGTCTTTACGCGGCGGTCACCAATGCCACACGCGACGCCAAGCGCAAGCCCTTTTTCCTATTCATGAGCGGAGAATTGGCGCCCGCGGCGGTCACCGAGCAGTTGGCTCAGGCCGGCGCCAGAACCATCCAGAAGCCTTTTCGCATTTCCGATTTGATCGCCATCCTGACTGATGCCCTCGGCAAGTCCTCTTCTGGCGCTGCGGAACTTTCCCGCGTCAATTAGCTCCACACATCGTCTCTGCCAACTCACCGCGTTGGCGTCCCGCTCGCAGCGGCTTTTGGATTCCCTTGCAAGTCAACGCCAAAGGTCCAGACGTACATGCTCTGCCCTTCCGCTGGGGTCGTTTCGATGATGGCGTATTCCCCGGATTCGAGAGGCTGGTCCACTGTGAAACGATAAAGACCTCGGGCTGCATCCCACTGCAGCAGCGAAACTTCGCGATCTTTGAACTTTTGCTGGCCCACAATATTGGTACTGATGACTTGGAGCGCGCGTTTCTCGCCCTTCACTCCCGCATGGAGCAGCGTGAGGTGCGGCTCGCGCTTATCTGCTGTCCGGAAATAGAACTCCGCATCACCGGTGTGGATTCGCAACTTGGCCTGCTTTCCCGGAATCTCCACATCTTGCTTGCCCGGAATCAATGGCATGCCCGTAACGATCTTTTCGATTGCTCGCCCCTTTTCAGTGTGTATCTCGGCTTTTTCCTGCTGCATGACGGCGATTTTGCTGCCATCGAGGGCATAAAATCCGGCGTCGTCGGGAAGAAAGACCCCGGGACGCACTTCGAAGCTCGTATCCACGTCCAGATCGGCGAAACGCGCGGCTCTTTCGCTCTCTGCGATCTGCTTGGCCAATTCCTTCTGCTGTGCGGCCTGATCGGCTTCGGCTTTTTGTGTTGCGGTCCAGTCCACCGACTCCGCGGGAATTTCCTCCCACGCCGATCGCTCCATGCTGTAATAGCGTACTCGTTCGCCTTCACGACGATATTCGCGCACAACCTGGAAGGTGCCGTCCCTGAGAATCAGCTTCTTGCCTTTGGGAAGTGGTACGGCAATCCCGGGCTGTTGAGCACCGCGCTGGTCGTCTGGCTGCGACGCTTGTTCCTGACGGCCAAACCACGATGCGTTCGCCTTCTGCGCGGTAAGCATGACGGCGAGAAATGCCATTGCCACAACGCAAGCGGCCAGTGAAAGGCTCGATCCCTCAAGATGCTTTCCGGGGCCATGCTTTGCCGCCACGCTCATGGACATGCCACGCATGCTTACCCAGCATAGCGCCGTCGGAGTACTGCTGCAATCGAGTCGGAACTTAAGAGAACTGCCGATTTGAATAAATCCCGGCTTGAATCAGTTTGGCAGGAATCCGGCTGCGGGTTTAACGAAAAATTCTCGCGAGCGCGATTAGTGCTCACAGCGGCGGCAAACCAGCGTGAGGACCATCAAATCTGAGAGCGTATAAAACCATTTCTCCGCGGTCCCGGCCGCTTCCGCAGCCGCTTCGGCGGCTCGGCCCAAACGCTTGTCGCGCGTAAGATTGCGGAGATGCTCGAGGCAAATTCCAGTAAGCCCGGAGACTTCCTGCTCTGTAAAGATCTTCTGGCTCGACCGGATTGTGAGGGTGCCCATGCCAGATCCCATCCTTGAAACGGTTGCTATCCTACGTTCAGAAGTTGATTGCTAGCAATAGTTCTTCCGTTCCATTACGTCTGAGTTCTTGATGCCTGAACGAGGCAAGCTGGCGTCAGAAAAAGACTTGGAGGACGCTTGCGAAGCCCTAGTCTGAGGACCGCGGCCGATGGAGGATCACAATTGAAACAAGTGTGCGTAAAAGTGGAAATTTTGATCCCAGAGGAGGCCGTAGTAACTGCATCGGTCGGCAACACAGCGCGGGCTAGACGTGCGCTCCCCCGGCTGTTTCAAAGGCCTGTGCGAGCTGTAAGACTCGCGCCTCTCCAAAGGCCGGACCGAAAATCTGCAAGCCCACGGGCAGGTCTTCTATGGTCTTTCCACACGGCACAGAGATACCCGGCACGCCGGCCAGTGATCCCGTAACCGTATATATATCAGCTAGATACATCGCCAGTGGGTCGGAAGTCCGTTCGCCCAGGCGAAAGGGGGGAACGGGCGAAGTCGGTGTGACGATCGCATCGACTTGCCCGAAAGCCTCTGCAAAATCTTGGGCGATCAAGGCGCGCACTTTCTGGGCTTTCAGGTAGTAGGCATCGTAGTACCCGGCTGACAGCGCATACGTTCCCAGCATGATCCGCCGTTTGACCTCTGCGCCAAACCCGGCACCCCGAGTCTTCCGATACATTTCGATCAGAGTTCCTCCCGGCACACGCACACCGTAACGCACCCCATCGTAACGCGCCAGATTCGAGCTCGCCTCAGCCGTAGCGATGAGATAGTAAGTGGCCACCGCATATTCGGTGTGCGGCATGCGCAACGCTGTGCGCCGGCAGCCGAGTCGCTCGAGTAAACTAATTCCGGCTTCCACCTTTTCGCGTACGGCCGAATCAAGTCCCTCGGCGAAGTAGTCGGTCGGCACGCCAATCCTCAGGCCCTTCACTGGCGCATCAAGACCCTGCAGATAGTCCGGAACTGAAACAGCGGCGGCAGTCGAATCCATCGGATCGCCGCCGGCAATGACGGCCATGATCTTCGAGAGATCGCGGACGTTCCGCGCGAAAGGGCCGACGCGGTCGAGGGAAGAGGCGAACGCGATCAACCCATAACGCGAAACGCGGCCATACGTAGGCATCATCGCGGGAATGCCGCAGAACGAGCCGGGCTGGCGAACCGAACCGCCGGTGTCGGTACCCAGGGCTGCCACGGCTATTCCGGCCGCCACGGCTGCTGCCGATCCTCCGCTCGATCCGCCAGGGACGCGATCCATGGCCAGGGGATTTCGCACCGGGCCATAAGCGGAGTTTTCGTTCGATCCACCCATGGCAAATTCGTCGCAATTAGTCTTGCCCAGCAGAATCGCGCCGGCATGCTCCAGCCGTTCGACCACAGTGGCATCGAATGGTGGCCGGTAGCCTTCGAGGATGCGCGAGCCACAGGTAGTTACAACGCCTTTTGTGCTGAGGACGTCCTTCACCGCGAGCGGCAGGCCCGCGAGGGCTGGCAGAGGCTCGCCGCGCGCGATAAGTCCATCGAGATAGTCGGCTTGCTGATAGGCGCGTTCGGGACAGAGCGCCAAGTAGGCATTGAGCTCGGGATTACGCTGCTCGATGCGCCGGCAGAACTCCGCGGTCAATTCGCGCGCCGAGATGCGCTTGGCTGCCAGAGCTTCCCGGACGGAGTCGATGGTCCAGTCGCGGCCATTGCTGGTTGGATTTGCGATCATGGCATGGCGTTAAACAACAAAGATTATAGGATGCGATTTTCGCTGTAGCTACAGCAGATCGCCATGGCCAATGCCCTTGAGGCTGGCCCGGCAGCAATCGCAAAGACGCCAAAGAAAACGGGTGTTGGATGCGGCACGCGATCCAGGCTAATGCGTGGAGTAGCGCCCCATCAAGGCATTCCAGCGGACGCGGAGTAAATCCAGGAACATGCCAAGGCTATCGCGAAACATGTTCACCTTTGTCGCGGGATGGTGCGCCCAACGAACCGGAACCTCGGCGATACGCAATCCTTGCTGCCGCGCCAGAAACAAAATCTCCGGATCGAATCCGAATCCCTCCGTGCGTTGCCGCTCAAATATGACACGAGCTCTCTCGCGACGAAACGCTTTGAAACCGCACTGCGTGTCCCGGAAACGAAGACCTATGATCCAACGCACAAGGCGATTGAAGAAGATGCCCGCTCGTTCCCGAAGGGCCGGTTGATGGACCTCGATTAGGCTGCGGTCCACCGCGCGAGAGCCAATGGCCCCGTCGTACGTGCCGTCGCGCAGCACCGCGAGCAATTTATCCGCCTCCTCGATGGGCGTCGACAAATCTGCGTCTGTAAAGAGCGCGATCTCTCCGCCGGCCTCCAGCATGCCGTGGCGAACGCTGAAACCTTTGCCATGATTGCGGCCGTTAGGGATCAAACGTAGTTCTGGGAAGCCGGTTCGCGAAAGCTCCACGACCTTTGCCGTGGCGTCGGTGGACCCGTCATCAACCACGAGCACTTCCGCTCGCAGAGAGCGGGAGTTCAGATAGGTGCGAATGCTTTGGAGAGTTTTTGGTAAGCGTTGCTCCTCGTTGAAGGCGGGAACCACAATGGACAGTTCCAAGGGTCCCCGGCACGCGCCTCTCGAGCGCGAGCACTCGCGCGGCAAAAAGTCGCGCGTGCTGGGGTGGAGGGGCGGAGAAGTCATCTGCGCTCGGCGTGACGGAGACCTTCGGCGTCAGGCTCCTGCGGGCCGCATATTGTATCTCGCTGCGTTGCATTCGTCGATGCGGATCGCTTGCTCGAATCTGTACATTCGCGTGACGCCATGGCCCCCGCAAACGGTCACCTTGAAAGGCGATACAATGCTAGGGAGAGCGAATCACCGCTGGATCGCAGGGCAAAGAGGGTAGTGTGAGCACGACGCAGGTAGAGACTTCACTGGAGAGCGGATCGAAGACGGTCCTGGAAATTCTGGTGGTGATCAGCTTTTGTCACCTGCTAAACGACATGATCTCCTCTTTGTTGCCGGCGATTTACCCCTTACTTAAGGAGTCCTACCACCTCAATTTCTTTGAAGTGGGTGTCATTACACTCACCTATCAGTGTACGGCGTCGCTTCTGCAACCTCTGGTAGGACTTCACACAGATCGCCGCCCGATGCCGTATTCGCTGCCTGCCGGCATGGGATTTACGGTCATCGGCCTGATCATATTGGCGGTGGCTCGCTCGTTTAGCACGATCCTGTTCGCCGCGGCGCTGGTCGGCACAGGCGCGTCGGTTTTTCATCCCGAATCGTCCCGAGTGGCCCGCTTGGCTTCAGGAGGGCAGCACGGTCTGGCGCAGTCGCTCTTTCAACTCGGGGGCAATGCCGGACTCGCTTTGGGCCCTTTGCTCGCGGCCGTGATTGTGCTGCCAAGGGGCCAATCCAGCGTCGCCTGGTTCTCCCTTGCGGCTTTGCTCGCTATCGTTTTGCTTTCTTGGGTGAGCCGATGGACCAAAAGACACATGTCGAATCTGCGCGCATCTCTCCAAAGCCATAAAGAGCAGCAGGCGGTCTCCGGCAAGAGAGTGGTGCGGTCGATTGCGGTTTTGTTGGCACTTCTCTTTTCAAAATTTTTCTATCTTGCGAGCATCACGAGTTATTACACGTTTTATTTGATCGGCAAATTTCACATCTCCGTGCGCAGTGCACAGCTCCACCTGTTCGTATTCCTCGGCGCAGTTGCGCTCGGAACGATTGCCGGCGGTCCCATCGGGGATCGCATCGGCCGTAAACGCGTCATCTGGTGCTCGATTCTCGGTGTTCTCCCGTTCACTTTGGCCTTGCCGTACGCCAATCTCTTTTGGACCGAGATTCTCAGCGTACTCATAGGTTTGATTCTGGCCTCTGCTTTCCCGGCCATTGTGGTCTATGGACAGGAATTGGTCCCCGGAAGGGTGGGAATGGTTTCGGGACTCTTCTTTGGATTCGCCTTTGGCATGGCGGGATTGGGTGCGGCTGTTTTCGGTGAACTGGCGGATTTGACCAGCATTCGATTTGTCTATTTGGTCTGCTCATTCTTGCCGGCCGTCGGCCTGCTGGCCGCATTCCTGCCGAATCTGGAACGGTTCCCGATCCGTACCGTGCGGCAAACCGTGGATGCGGCGTAGAGTTTCTCTCGGCTGTCTCTTTACGGTCATGTGGTTTTCTTCGTCGGGGATAATCAAAATCCGCGAGAGTTCCGGAGAGTTTTATGCCTATCGTTAAAAGAGCGCTCCTCGTCATTGTTGCGATCTCGGTGGTGGCCCAAGCCGCATATTCGCAGCAGTTTCGTTTTCATCTCCAGGAGGCGACTATAGACGATGTTCATCGTGCCATCCGGGAAGGCCGGATCACTTGCCGGGGATTGGTGCAGCTGTACATCACCCGCGCCAAGGCCTATAACGGCGTCAGCGATGAGCTGGTGACAAAAGATGGAGCGCCTGTCCCGCCGGCACCCGGCGTAATTCGAGTAGGCGCGCCGCTCAAATTTCCAACCGCCACCGTAGCCATATCAACTCTGCTACCCGATTTTGATCAGTACGCCGGGCCGCCGATTGAACTCGGCAGGATGGAGCCGACTGCGTCTGATCCAAGCGTGCACCAGCAATACGGCATGACCATCGGCATGGCCAACGCCGGCCAGCTTAACGCGCTCGGCACACTCAATCTTCGGGGCGAGCGCTCCGTGACGTGCAAAGGCGATCGTGACCGCCGCCCCTCGGACGGGCCTCTGCCGAAGGGCTCGCCTGCCGTGTGCGAGGAATTCCGCAAGCAACCCGATGCCCTCGAGCGTGCGGCTGAACTCGACGCGCAATACGGCAGGAATCCCGACCTGCAGAAGATGCCCATGTACTGCGTCGTTTTCACCTTCAAGGATTCGTACGACACCAAAGACATGCGTAGCACCGGGGGCGCGGATGCCAACTACGATATTGATTTCCCGGCCCGGGACCACACGCTCGTGTCACAGCTTCGGGAAAAAGGCGCCATCATTTATGCCAAAGCGGTGAACACGGAGTACAACGGGCGTCCCGTGCCGGCCATTCGCGGCGACGACTCCTCGGAATCGCGAGGCTCAAACAGGCCCACAAAAGTTTTTGTTTCGACCCAGGGATATCAGCGCAGTAGCTGGGCGGGAAATCCGAGCGATGTCTACGACACCACGCGGGCGGCCTCTTTGGGCTCGAGCTCCGGCTCGGGCGTCTCCGTCAGCGCAAATCTTGCCATGTGCAGTCTTTGCGAAGAGACCAGCATGTCCTGCCGCGGGCCCTCGAATCACAATGCCGTGTCCCTGATCTTGCCTCACAAATCGCTCATTTCCTTTCTCGGAGGCGCGCTCGGCGCAGATATCTACAATGATCGGGCAGGCATTATGTGTCGCACGGTTCGCGACGCGGCAAAAGTATTGGATGCGCTCAAAGATCCAGCCAGCGGATACTACGACCCACGCGACATCTTCACAACCGTTCCGAGATCGAGTGTTCTGGATAAAGGCTACGCCGCCAGCGCCGCTTCGCCGGGTGCGCGCGGCTCGCTGCGCGGGTTTCGCATCGGAATTATCCGTGAATCCATGCTGACGTTCCCGGGCGTGAAAGCTGATGAACCGATTGCTCAAGCGGCGGCCAA
>QHYR01000315.1 GCA_003223315.1 Acidobacteriota bacterium
ACGATCCTTGGCGATTATCTGGGCGCCGCTCTGGTCGAATCTGTCGATCCGCTCTGGCCGGATGATCCCGCCATCGAAAACATGAAGCCCTCCTATACGGACGCTTTAGCGCAGCTCGTTCCGGTATTTTTCCCTGATATTCTTTACCGGCTTACGCGCGACGGCCAGCCTCAGTTTCCCGAGTTCGCGGCGAAGATCAAACCGACGGAGTTTGCTCCCGGAAAAGTTTTGGGCTCCGGCGCGATGAAGCCCATCGATTATTTCCTCAATTTGGCGGAAGGACGCGAGCCCATTCCCAGAAACTTGAATATCCGCGCCATTGAGGAGGAGGTGGAATCGAACGCGTTCACGTTTCACTTCAATCAATATGCCATGCGCCGGGCGGCCGATTGGAAACAGCGCGGATTCATGGAGAC
>QHYR01000264.1 GCA_003223315.1 Acidobacteriota bacterium
GCGACAGATCGTATGGAAAGTGCGGGCACCAGAGAAATAACCCACGTTTCAGACTACGAAAGGTGGGGCACCCGCTCGGGATGACTTTGTTGACCGGCGAAAGCTCATGAGAGATCCCTCGCTCCCGCTGGTCGCTCGGGATGACTATCCTGATCGGATAGTCACTTGGCGGGGAGCTGTTTGGCGAGGGCAAAGTCGGGGACGCTGGCAATGGAGGTGTGGTAGCTGACGGCCATCTGGTAGCGGCCGTCGCGATTCACATAGATGCGCGCCGCGTAATACGGCTGGCCTTTGTAGGGCTGCTGCAGCATGAGCAACAGTACGGCGTCGCCGAAATCCAGCGTGCGCGCCCAGAGCACCGGCGGAACCTCGTTGGTGTGCACGCCGGCCTGCTTTTGTTTCAGTGTATTGGCGATGCGCTGCGCCTTGCTGATCGTGCCGTTGCCGCCGGAATCGACGATGAGGACGTCGTCGAGCACGTGACGGCCCCACAAATCCATGTTTCGCGCAAGCGAGCCCAGCTCCATCTCGCGCCAGTCGGCGAACGCCGCCTTGGCCGCTGGAGTGCCGGGCTTGAAGGGAACGACTTTGCATGGGTTGACGCACTCGGTGACCACGCCTTCCGCGCTGGGCACGGCGGCGCCGGTGGGCGAAACCGGGGCGGCGGCCTGCGGCGGCTGGGTGAGCTCGATTAACGTGCACGGCGCGCCACGCGTCGTTGCGTTTGGCGAAAATGCGCAGCGAGTAACTGCGGCCGGCGTGCACCTGCACAAATGCTAGTTGTCCGTAAAACGCGGGTAGTCAATTGCACGCCGACAGCGGTGGTCAGCACGACGAGCCGCGGCGCATTACCGGCAGCAAAGGTGTCGAGGATTTCCTGGCGCGATTGCAACGTGCCGGTCGCATCAATCCAGGTGAAGGCGGGACCAGTTTGCGCTGCCAGCGCCACGGGGTCTTTTGCGACAGCCTTCTCGGCGCGACAGACGACTAACGACTAGTGCCGTTCCAACTTGTTGCTACGAATTTCAGCCGGCGCCGAACCGGGTCGCGCCCCCTGGTCCCGATCGCCATTTGGTCAGAATAGTTGGAACGGCACTAGGCGACGGCGAGGCGCTTCAATTCGGCCTCGCGCCGCTTCAGCATGCGGATATCCTCCAGCAGCCATTCCAAGCGGTTGCGGTCGAGAGACTCAATAATTTCGGTCTCCACGGGGCAAATGGAAGCGGGAACGGGGAAAGTGTCTTCCACCCAGCCAATCGACCACTTCCACGGTTCTTGCTGAAGGCGAATGCCGAGTTCCACGAGACCACTTCCAATGCGCTCGGCCTCGCTGAGTTTATGAGCGAGTTCGTTCTGCACCTGCTCCAATTGCTGGGAGAGTCGTACGCTCATGCGGCGCTCCGCATTATGACGGCAGCAATCATTGGTAGTCCACCACCCAAAATCAAGGATTAATGAGGTTTCATTGGAGCCACCGCGGTGGAAAAACGTCAATCCTGTGGAAAATGTAGGAAAACATGGGCGTACAGTATTCTCCTGAGGTTGTAGTTTTTCGGCCCGGGGCGCCGCAGTCTTGGACGGCAAGGCCAAGCTGGTATGAAAGATATTGACAATAAAAAGGAAAATCTGTACCTTGCGTCCCTATCCCCTGGGTGTGGCCGCCGAGGCATAAGGTGTTCACCTTATATTCACGATGTCCAGAAAAAGATCGAGTGAGGAAAAGATGTCTGCCCAGCGAAAGATCAAGAGCCCGAGAATGTCCGCGAAGGACCGCGAATTCGAGGAGCTTCTGCGTCGCGCTGCTTTTAACGCCAACAGGCAGATGCCGACGAGTTCGCGTTTAGCGCGGACTAACCCGCGCTTGGCGCGCCGGAAGCGAGTCAAGGCCGCATAGCGTGTCGCTTTGGGTTGCCCGCAAAGGGAAATCGGGCGCAGCGCAAGGCCGCCAAAGTTCTCAGAGGTTGGGCGCACAGCCGAGGTTTCGCAGGTTGTCCCCTTCCCAAGCATCCTGGCGACCTTTTAGTACTGGACTGATCACAGCGAACCTGTTGAATCCGAAAGCCTTGTTTACCGCGGCGTGCAGCGTAACCCTCTTACACCGGCTAAAAGACACCTCCCGGCAATGAGCCAGACTTCGGGATTGGGCCGCGGCGTGCACCCTCGTGGCAGCAATAACTGATCGGGCATGCGGCGACGCCGAGTACTATACCCAACAGCCAGCCCATGCCAGAATGGTAACCGCGTGGGGAGGCCAGAGCTCCCCGAGCCAGAGTAAGCCGCAAGGGCGCGCGCGGATCTAGCGCGCGGTCGCCTTTTTATCTGAACGCTTCACCTGAGGCAATGGACGAGCAGAGTTCGGTTGTGGAGTTCAGCGCCGCTCCCGCGAAAGATATCCAGAACACCATGCGCCGGATGGACCGGCGCGAATGGTGGCTTTGGTCGTACGCCATCACCATCACGCTGCTGCTGATGATGGGCATCGCCTCGTTTGCGTTTCCCGCCTTGCTGTCGGGAACGGGAACGGACAGCTACTACTCCTTCTTTCTGAACCAGGCGGTGCGCGGGCTGGTGGGTTTGGTGCTGATCTTCAATGTCTATGTGATCTATCAGCAATTGCAGATCACCCGCATTCGCCGGCAGCTGACCGATCAAGTGTTTGCCGTGGACAAAGTGGAGGTGCTGGCGCAGGAGGTCTACAAGATGGCGCTTCTGGACCCGCTCACGGGCCTTTTCAATCGCCGCTACATCGAGCAGCGCCTGGAAGACGAGATTTCGCGCTCGCAGCGGCACGGGCGAGCACTTTCGGTAATTCTGTTTGACCTGGATGAATTCAAGCAGGTGAACGACACCTACGGCCACGGCGCCGGAGACGCTTTGCTGAAGGCCTTTGCAGAAAGGCTGAGCAGGGCGACGCGCGGCTCGGATGCTTCGGCGCGCTATGGCGGAGACGAATTCCTAGTGGTGCTGCCGGAGTGCAAACCGGAAAATGTGCAGGCCGTGCTCAAGCGCCTGGAAGGAATCAGCGTGGACATCGATGGACACAAGTTGCCCGTCGCTGTCTCCGCGGGCTGGGCCGAACTCCTCTCCGACGAAAGGGCCAAGGAACTGTTGGATCGCGCCGATGCCGCGCTTTATGGCAACAAGCGCATGAAGGCCGCAGCGCACTCCCAGCCTGTCGCAAGCTAGCCGAGCGAAGGATCTTCCCCCCTGATTGACCACACGACTCGCGGATCTTAGCTAACTCTTCTTTGAGGTGGTCGCGTAGAACGCGGCCCACTGCTGTTCGATTTTGGAGCTGCCGCATTTGGGGCACTTGATTTTTCCTTTGTCGTGTTCGGCAACGGTGAGAGCCTGCGAAAACTTCTTGTGGCAGGCCTGGCAGAGGTATTCGTAGTAGGGCATAGCCACCTCACAGAGTAATGTCTGCCGATGATCTTAGTCGCGCAGGCAAGGCAGAAGCAATCGGTGTGTTGCGATGTGCGTGGGTTTTGCGGCGGATTTTCCGCCGCAGTAAATAAGGACGGATCAAAATAGATTCGCCCAACGGCGTCTGGTGGCGCAAGACGCGCATCGGGCGTAAAGCGCGGCTTTAAGCGTGCGGCGCCCAGCGTTGAACCCTGCTTCACGCGCGCAGGGGAACCCCATTTGCGGCGGCGCGCGTCCTCCAACTGCCTCCAAGCTTAGGCGATTCAACAACAAAGCCATGGGGGTCGTTCCTCATCCATTTACTACGTTCGGCGTATGGCCCAGATTTGGGGCCGGAGCTATGGTGAGCGTGGAAATGGGTTTTGCTCATCGTTTTGAGAAGTGCGCCGAGCCGGCGTGGAGGAGGGAAGATGCTTTATTATGCGCTCGTTTTCTTCATTATCGCGGTGATCGCCGGATTGCTGGGATTTGGCGTGATCGCTTCGGCCGCCGCGGGAATCGCGAAGATTTTGTTCTTCGTTTTCCTGGTGCTCTTTATCGTGACCCTGATCGGCCATGCCTCGCGTGGCAGGACCGTTTAGGAGTACGCGAAAGGATTCCAGACCCTACCCATCTCTACCCTAACTCACCCCTCATTCCGAAGGCCGGAGATGCCCGCCGGCCTTCGGAACCCGCCCGCAACAAGACGGATTCAGACATCTGGCGGCGGTTACGAAAAGCAGATTCCTCGTCGCCCGCACTCTGAGAGTGCGAATGCGCGGGCTCCTCGGAATGACAGGGGCGGCGGCAGGCCGGAGATGCCCGCCGGCCTTCGGACCCCGCCCTCTCGCAGATTGCTTAACAGAAGAATGGCTCTTGAAGCTGAAGACTCTTGGGACACCAGGCTCGCTCAGGTTGTGTCGCCCCTTAAGGGGCTTCTATGGATTTCTTAACAGTTACCCAGCACTGCCGTGCTGGGCTACGTTGTTTCGTCCCTGACGGGACTTAGGATTGCGCAGTGAGTGCGTGGTGAGCTACAAGCTGCTCGCATGGTTAAGGGCGAAATTCCGACGGCCTTGATGTGGACCATCTCAGGCGACGAAAGATTCGCCCCACAACGAAGATCAGGCAGAGGTTCACGAGGTTCAGTAGGACGACCAGCGCATATGCCAACGGATTCTCTATATAGATCCAGCAACCTCCATCCTGGAGGCGGCTGAGGCGGAGCTACAAGCAAGGGGCGAGCTATAAGGAAGTGACGCATCGGATGGGGCCATTTGTACGGCACTAATGCCTCGAGGAGCCAAAGCTGAGACACGGCAAGTACAAACAGCACGAGCAGGAGCGCAGCCTTCTTCACGTCTTCGGGGATGGGGGTTGCGGCGGAGTCGCGGGCGGCTGGTCAGGTTCGGGTTGGCCGGCGCGGACGCGCATGACGACGTCATTCGCGGCGCCTTTGCTCACGGGGCATGAGGAATCGTTGATGCGGCACTCCGCGAGCGTCAACTTGCAGCCGCAAGTGCAGCTTTCGGCGTTCAGTCGGTGCAGGGCTTCTTTTTTCTGATCCGCAGTGAGTCCGGAGAGATCGACGTCGGGAAGCTCGGAAGCATTGGCGGCATTCTTGAGGAAGATCTGGCCGGTGTCGGCGAAGGTCTCGATGCGGCCATCGAAGGGAAGGCCCGCGAGGGCGCGGACTTCGCGTTCATAGACCTCGTATTCATAGAGCCCGGTATGCCTTTGGACCACGCGGCCCTGCGGATCGATGAGGAACGAAGTGGGCAGGGCGGGCACGCCGCCGTAATTATCGATGAGCTCTTTGGTGGCCATCACCACGGGGTAATTCATCCCGAACCGCTGCACGAACTGCTGCACCTTCTGCGGCCCGTCCTCATCTTCCGAGGCGCCGATCACCAGCAATTTATCCTTGTACTTGGCCTGCAGCTGCACGAGCTCGGGAATCTCTTCGCGGCAGGGAGGGCACCAGGTGGCCCAGAAATTCAGGATGACGACTTTGCCCTTCCAGTCCGCCGTGGAAACGATCTTGCCGTTGATGTCGCGCAGCAAAAATGGCGGGGCCATTTCCGGATCTTTGGCAAAGCGGATGACCTTGGTGTTGGCGGCAGAAGCATCCGCCGCCGACTCCGCGCGGGCGCGTCGCAGGGCGTAGATCGAGCTTCCCAGCGCGAGGACAGCGGCGACGACCAAAGCAATCGCCAGGATAAGCAAAGTTCTGCGGTTATTCATATACGCAGCGACTCGTGACCATCACGCGAATCCATTATCGGTTGTTCGGGAACGCAGCACAAGCCTGCGTCGCATGCGATGAACCAGCTTGGCATAATCGTGTACACCCCAGCTTCGGCTGAGCTTTGCAACCGCGGCCCCGTCAGGGAAAACCGGAGCCCGTAAAATCCGATGCACGCACGACTGATTTGGTGCCGGCAGATGCAGTCTTCTGCAGTAAACACTTTAGTGTGCCTTAGGCGGAGAGATCCCTCGCTCGTGATACTCGCTCGGGATGACCATCCTGGTGGATGGTCACTTTAGTGCCTTAGGGGTGCGATTGCGCTCGGAATGGTCTACAGCTATGCTTTTGCCGCGGACCAGGAGTGCGATGGCAGTTAAAGCGAAGCGGAAGCGCGGCCGGACGAGGAAAGCAAACGCATCCGAGGCGCGCCTTGCCGAGGCTTGCCTGAGTCAGTGGCGCTCGCGCCTCGAGGAACGCTTCTTGCCTCGAATTGTCGATTGCCTGGGGCAGCTTTCGGACGAGGAGATCTGGTGGCGTCCGAATGAGGCCTCCAATAGCATCGGGAATCTCGTGCTGCATGTTTGCGGCAACATGCGGCAGTGGATCATCTCCGGACTGGGCGGCGCGGCGGACATCCGCGAGCGCGACAAAGAATTTTCCGAGCGCGGGCCGATTGCCAGGGGCGAGTTGCGTGAAGAGTTGCAGCAGACGATAAGACAATCCTGCGGCGCGCTGGCGCGCCTGAAGCCGAGCGATTTGACGCGGCGTTATCGCATTCAGCAGTTTGACGTCACGGGCTACGAAGCCGCGGCGCAGGTGATCGAGCACATGGCTTATCACACCGGGCAGATCATTTACGCAACGAAGCTAAAACGCGCGAAAGATTTGGGTTTCACGCGGCTGCCTTCGGCGGCGTCGAAAGCGAGCGAACGCACACTGTAAATTCCACCCCGCACAAACGTCCCCCGCCAGATACTGGCTCAGTTTCCGAGAAGAGAACTTCTCGGGACTTGGCAACAGTCATCGGATGGGATCGTAGGTTGAGCAGTTGACTTGGATACTACCGAAATCGCTGCTGCAAAGTTACAAAGCCGTTCGAGGCGCTATCCTGAAGCTGTGAGCCGCCGCGCCGCTTTAAGCCATTGATGCGCTGCGCATCGGAGTCGCCCAGAGCATCGACGCCGGCGTGGAGATGAAGCAAGAATCTTCGGAGCGGGGAGGCGGACCAGCGCGAAAAAGGAATGGGTGTCCTCATCCAAGTGTACGCCTAGAGTGCCCTATGCGAGGGCTTTAGTACGTGATCTTCATTCCTAGCTCGACCTGGCGGGTTGCCGCAGTGAACAAGCCTGGTGCGTTGAGAAACGTCCCCCCGGCGACGCCGGCGTTCAGGTTGGCATAGCCTTGATTCAAAGCATTCGTGTTGTTTGCACCCGAACCGACCACGGTCAGACTGCCGAAGGTGAAATTCGGATGGTTGAACACGTTAAAGGCTTCGAGGCGAAGTTGCAGGCCGAAGCGCTCAGTGAGTTTATGATTGTTTATTATGGCCATGTTCCAGACGTTGAAGTGGGGAGAGTTGAACGTGTTGCGGCCCACATTGGAGAGCGTGCCTGCGCCCGCCTGAATGTACTTGGCATTCGGATTGGCGGCAACATAGCCAACCGTATTTGCCGTTGCGCAGGCGGCGGTGGTATTCGCGGTGATCGACGTAGCACCGCCCGCGCCGCGGCACACTTTGTTCACGACGCTGCCCACGCCCTCCGTTCCACTGGGATTCAGAATGGCGCGGTCGCCCGCAGCATCCCCGTTGCCGTTGGAATCCACCCCGGACTGAATGGTGACCGGCTGGCCGCCCTGGAACAGATACGAGCCGCTCCACTCCCAGCCATTCAGAGCGCCGCGGATGAACCGGTTATCGGAGTTCACCTTCGGCGTGTCGTACAAGAAGGCCAGGGCCACTTTGTGGCGCACATCGAGCGTCGATCTGGACCACTCGTTGCGCAGGTTGTAGGAGTTCTCCGGACGCCGCGGATTTACTGCGCTGGTGTTCAAATCGTTCGTTGAATTGTCCTCCGCCTTCGAGAACGTATAGTTCGTCTGCACCAGCAATCCGTGCGCGACCCGATGCTGGTAATTGACGGCCATTCCGTTATAGATACTCGCTCCCAGCGGGGCTTCCTCTGTGATGGCGCCTCCGGTAAATTCCTGGGCGGCATACCGGCGCGTTGCCAGGGAGTTGAATAGCGCGAGCGTAGGTGCGCTGGCAGGAACTATTGCCGGAACGTTTGACGCCAGAACATAGGTGGGCAAGGGTAGTGCGCCCAATTCAAAGGGCGTGATGGAGTTAAGTTGGAGCTGTACAGGAAGCTCCAGCGCCCGCGTTCCCAGGTAGCGCAGCTCGATCATGCTGTTCGGCGAGAGTTGCCGCTGCACGTTCAAGGACCAACTGAACACCTTTGGCGCCTTGGCATCAGGCATGATTTGAGCCGTTTGCGCACGCGCTGGCGTCACTGTGCTCGGGGGGACAAAATTCAATTTCATTGCGCCATTTGCCAGGAAGCCGTTGCCAGCGGGTAGACTCGCGCACCAGGCCGGTGGCGGTCCAAAAGTGCCTTTGCAAGCCGGTGGGGGGGTGCCGACATTGTTCAGAATGACCTGGAGCTGGACCGGAAGAGAGTTGGTATAGAAATTCCACGGAACCACGTCAAACGAGACGCCCGCACCGCCTCGGACGACCCATTTCCCGGATCTCGTAGGACTCCACGCAAATCCTAGCCGAGGACCGACATTGTTCCAGTCTTGCTTGGGGACGTTGAACACCAGGGGCGTGCCCGGCAGATTGGCGATGGCGTTCAGGGCATTCAGCTTCGCGCCATTGGGATTGCCGAAGAAGTCGTAGCGGATTCCGAGATTGAGCGTAAGGCGTTCGTTGACTTTAAGGTCGTCCTGGAAGAACAGATTGAAGTTTTTGGAATTGCCTTCGAAGAAGCCGTTGCCCAAGCCCTGCAAGGTAAAATTGGGTTTGCTTGGAAACTGGTCGTTGATAAGTTGTTGCAGCGAGTTATAGCCGTCTTGGCCGCGTTCGTTCTGGAGGAACACTGACGGCGAGATAAACCAGAAATACTGGCCGCCGGATCGGAAGCTATGGCGGCCGATGGTCCACGAAAGAGTGTCGCCGAGGAGATATTCATTGTACACGCGGTGCTGAGGGAGATTTTGACTTGGCCCGATTTGGAGCCCGGCCAGATCGTCCACTGTCAGCGTGGGGTAGCTTTGCGCCACGCCGCTCAGTGGAAAGAATTGACCATAGCGCGCATACGAAGCTCGGAAATCGTTCAATAGGCGCGGGGTCGCCGTCCAGACATGATTGATGATGACCCGGCGGTTGTCGACAGCCGAGAAGGACGAAAATTGAGCCTCTGGAAAGCTGGCCCCGAACTCGGGCGACCGCTTCCGGTCTTTCAAGTACCGGACGTGCAAGCTTTGGCGCGCGAGATTCCAGTCCCCGTTGATGTTGTAATCCATCTGGTGAGTAAAATCCGGGGCGACAGAAGTGACGGTTCCGACCGGTATGGGCACACCGTTTACCGTCACAGTCTGGGTTTGCACTGGGGCGATTGGAAACTGGGCCAGAAGACTTTGCACCTGGGAGTCCACGGCCAAGGCATTCAGCGTCGTCATTCCCGCGGAGGTGGGGGCCAATTCAGTGGGGGCTGTGGCTTGCTTATGCAAATCCAGGAATTGATACGCTCCGTAGATGAAAAACTTATCCTTAATGATGGGGCCGCCGACGTCGCCGCCCAGGCGATTAAAATCGTAGGGGCGCTTGCCCGGCCTGACGCCTTTGATGATGTCCTGCACTTCCTGATTGTCGGCAGCGTCATAAGCTCGATTGACGTTGTAGAACCAGCCGGCACCATGCCAATTGTTTGTGCCTGTCTTCATAATGATGTTGAACTGCCCGCCCCCGCCGCGGCCGTATTCCGCGCTGTAAACGTTTTCATTGACCGTGAACTCCTGCACGGCATCCCCAATCACCTCTTGCGAAGCGACGGTCACCGTTGGGTCCAAGTTATCCACGCCATCGATGCTAAAGCCGTTCTGCCGCCCGCGTAATCCGCCGATGGAGCCGCCATATCCGGAAGTCCCACCCAGTTGAGTGGTTGTGTTGGGCAAGAAAATGGCCAGATTTTGCACGCTCAGGTTGGCGCCGGTGATGACCGGAATCTCCGACGCTGCCCTGGCCTGGAAGGTCCCGCTCAATTGCGAGCTCTCCGTCTGCACGATATTCGATCCTGCCGATTCGACCACGACGTCGGTAGTGAGCCCACCGAGCTCGAGGTTAGCGGTGACGTCGGTCACCTGCGCCGCCAGAACCTGAATGCCGGTGCGCGTGTAACCACGAAAGCCCGAAGCTTCGGCCTTCAATGTATAGGAGCCAACCAGCAGATCCGGAAACGTGTAGACTCCGGTCGTCGATGTCTTCGTGGTGACCGAGACGTTCGTGTTCTCATTCGTCGCTGTTACATTAGCGTTTGGAACAGCCCCGCCCTGTTGGTCGAGAATTACCCCTCGCAATATGCCATTCTGATATTGCGTAAATCCAGGAACGGCGGCGAGGAAAACGAATAGCAGCGCTCGCCAAAAGAAAGAAGTTTTTATCATGTTCCTGGGCACACTCGGTCCTAGTCTTCCGGTATTGGGCATCCCCACGAAACAAGCCAAGGGAAATATGCGCACCCACAGCCCCTTATTTGCTTGCATGGCTCCTGCCTCCGAATCGATTTGATCGCCCATATACGCCACGAATGCGATTCAGAGCATAATACTCAACCCCAAGCAATGCAATGCGATACAAGGGCAGCGAGTGGAGTGGCTACAAGCAAAGCAACATCAGGTCGCTAAGCCCGCGCTAGTAACCTCGCTTTCAACGAATCCGAAGCTAATCCGCGAACGGGTTAGGTAACTGGCCCCGTACGGGGGCCGGGATGATTTGACAGAAATGCGCTGCGGCAATTAGGCTTTTCAGCCGGACTGACGGTCAGCGCGGCGTGTGAACAGCAAGTGCAGCGCCCGACTTCAGTCCGGCGTTTCCGTTGACACGCTTGCACAGACAAAGTCAGGGAGAGAAAAGAGATGATCGTAGAGATGCGCACCACGCTGGTCAAGCCCATGACGCAGAAAAAAGTCGAGGAGCGGTTCGCGCAGGCGCTGCCGGAACGGCAGAAGCTTTCGCCGCTGGGCGGCTTCTTTCACACCGATGTGGGCACGCTCAACCAGATCATCGAGCTTTGGCCCTACGAAAACATGGCCCAGCGCGAAGACGTGCAGGCCCGCGCGGCGAAAATCGGCTGGCCTCCGGATATTCGCGAATTCGCCATCGAGCAGGACGCAAAAATTCTCAAGCCCGCGCCGTTTTCGCCGCCCTTCAAGACCGGAAAATTCGGCAGCGTTTATGAAATCCGGCAGTACATCTATCAATCCGGGACCATTCCGAAAGTGATCGAGGCATGGATTCCGCTGATCGAAGCGCGCATGAAGCTTTCGCCCATGGTGGGCTGCTGGTATACGGATATTGGGCCGCTGCATCAGTGGGTGCACATCTGGCCGTTTCAGGATGCCTCCGAGCGGCAGCGCGTTCGCGCGGAAGCAGTGGAACGAAAGATGTGGCCGCCGGTGACGGCGGAATGGCTGCTGCGGATGCAGAATTGCCTGGCGCTGCCGGCGTCGTTTTCGCCGCTGCGGTGAAATGGCTGAGCTATCCAAAAAGCGGATGCCGTTCGGAGACGTCCCTCACTCGTGTTACTCGCTTGGGACCACAACCCTGGTCGGATCGTCGTTTCTGGTTGCGAGAAGAGTGGGCAATTCGCTATAAACACTTTGGGACGAAGAAATGAGGGCGAGGAGGAGGGCGATGGCGCAGGGTCTGCGGAGATGCGGCCTACGAGTGATAGCGCTGGCGGTGGCGGCACTCCTGATGTTGGCGGGCGGCGAGATGACGGCGGCGGGAGAGGAGAAGCCTGATCCGCGGTCGGAGATCGGCGGCCTGCAGTCCAAATTCGTGGATGTGAACGGCGTCCAGGCGCGCTACTACGAGGCGGGCGCGGGCGAGCCGATGGTGATGATCCACGGCGGGTTCACGGCGGGATCGTCCACGGCGAATGTCTTCTCGCGCAACATTGAGGGACTGGCGAAGCGCTTCCACGTGTTTGCGGTGGACCGGCTGGCGAGCGGCATGAGCGGCAATCCGCTGAAGGATGACGACTACACCTATCAGGGCGACGTGGATTTCATTTACGGGTTCATCCAGACCCTGAATCTTGGGCCGGTGCACCTGGTGGGACATTCGGCGGGCGGGGCGATTGCGCTGTATCTGGCGATCGAGCATCCGGAAGCCGCCAAGACGCTGACCATTCTGGCCATGGGGCCGGAGAATCCGTCGCCGGCTCCGGAGAATAAAACGCGGCTCGATTTGAGCAAGTGCCCGGATCAGTCGCAGTACGAAGGACTGCAATGCCGCGTGGCCATGCTGGCGTGGCTGCCGACCACGTTCGACGAAGAATATTGGAACGCGGACAAGTTCATGGCCACCCTGCCAAAGTCGAAAGAAGCGCGCGCGAAACTGAATGCGGGCGCGGGACGCTCGTTTGATTTTCCCGCGTTCAAGCAGAAGATGCTGGAAAAGGTGCGGGAGGAGGGCGCGTTGCAGATGCCGGTGCTGCTGGTGGCGGGCAAGAACGACGTGCTCGATTGGGGCCTGAACGACGAGAAGGCCAAGCTGCGCGGAGAGATGGGACTCTTTGAAATCATCGCCGCCAAAAATACCAAGGTGCAGATGATCGTCATTACCAATGGCGGGCACTTCATGTATCGCGAGCACCCCGACGAGTTCAATGCCTACCTCACGACGTTCATTGATACCTGGGAGAAATATCCCGCGGCGCCGGCGCAGGGGAATTTCCCCAAGCCGCCCACGAATTCCAGTGCACCGCCGAGGCGCGAGATTCAACCGCAGACGCAGCCGGGCGTTATTCCGGGACGGCCGCAGATCGGGCGGCAGGGGATGTGAATCAGAGTGTCGCGGCTGAACAGTTTGGGGAAAAATTCTGTCGGCCTGTCATTCTGAGGAGCGAGGCGACGAAGAATCCCTCTTTGATTTTGGCCTTTTGACAGAGAGATTCTTCGCTTCGCTCAGAATGACAAGGGAAGGCATACCAGGAGGCCGCGAGCGACGCGAGCAAAGGAGAAAAAAGATGAGGCGATTGGGTTTCGCAGTTTCGGCAACGCTGGCGATGGGCGCGCTTCTGGCGTGCATGGCGTTTGGCCTACGGACGCAAAGCGCGGCCGGGAAGGCGGCGCAGTCCGGGGCGACGGCTGGGCAGGTTCCGGGCGCCGGAAAGGCGGCGGAACTTGCCGCTGCGGTGCAGATCGAACCGGGGGCGCTGGCAAGACTGCTGCAGGCGTCCAAGGGCGAGAAGCCTGTGGTGCTGCACGTGGGCTTCAAGAATTTTTACGACCAGGCGCGCATTCCTGGTTCCGACTACGCGGGGCCAGGATCGAAGCCGGAGGGGCTGGAGTTGTTGCGCAAACGCGTCGCGTCTCTGCAGCACCAACAGCTCATCGTGCTGTATTGCGGTTGCTGTCCGTGGGACAAGTGCCCCAACGCCAAGCCTGCCTATGACGCGCTGCATGCCATGGGGTTTACCAACGTGAAGGTGGTGCACATCGCCACCGATTTCGGCACGAATTGGCTGCATGCCGGCCTGCCAGTCACCAAAGGCGAGTAGGATTTCGGGGAGATTTCTGATGCACGCGCGGATGCGTGTTGCAACGTTGGCTTCGATCTTTGCTCTGACGTTAGCCAGCCAGGTTTCTGCGCAGGCCGTGCCGTGTACCGGAGAGATCTTAGGGCGCGCTCCCAACCAATTACGAACAGTTCTGCAAGCCTTTTGCATCCCGCCCTCTCCCGAATCGCCGTTAAATCTCGACGAAGCTGTTCAGTATGCGGGTTATGACGCTGCTGATGAGTTTGTGCTCGCATACAACGCGGTCGGCGCTTCGGATGCCATCGAACAGCCGCTACGCGTTGTGCGCCTCGACAAGCTGAAACAGACGTGGACGGCTGCCGAATTCGCGGACATCGAAACGGAAATCCTGCCTGGTTCGAAGGGGCAATGTCTTGGCGCGGTCGGCGATCTTCAGAAAGCGGGTTCGCTTTTCTATGTGGGTATTTCGCTATCGCCTTCGGCGGGATGTGTTGCAGTTCTCTCCACAGATCTCAGACTTCAGACGGTGCTTTCCGGCGGGATTGGTGCGAAATTCGCTAACGGCGCCGTAATTTTGGAAGGCAGTAACAGACACTTCGCCCCGACTCATCCGCTGCGTCTCTCGCTATTCAATCCCAGCGACGGCTCTATCAAGAGCATCTATCCGGTCGATAAGGATGCACTGCGAGCCCGGTACATCGAACGCCTACGCACGGAGATCGTACCGGGAGACCGCTGCGAGGGCGACAACTGCGAACTCGATCCCGAGCAGTTTGATAACGACCTGGCCTCGGTTTGTCTTCCGTCAGCGTGCAAACCGGCGATCGCTGTGAACGATGAAATGGGATCGCTTGCCTTCGTTGTACAGTTCAGCCCCATAGGGTTCATTCGGCTCGATAAAGTTAAGGATTCGCCGCAGTGGGGCGAGCGGGTCGTCTTCGTATACCGGCTGGTCGGTGGCGCCGTGGAATATCAGGAGTTCGCAGCTTCGGAAATGCAGGCGCGATTCGGCGTCACATCGGTGGATGCGCTGCTAGGGCCAGAGGTGCTGCAGCGAATCTTTGGGCGGTAGCGTGTACCCGCCGCAGCATTCTTCGCTTCGCTCAGAATGACAATCGCAAAAGCGGGGATTGACGACGGCTGGCGCCGTCGCTAATCTTCGAAGCTATGGGCGTGGCCGCCGCGGAAGCGGTGGGTCACCGCCAGGTTCCACAGAAACTTCATCACGCGCGCGTCGTTGTAGCAATACGCCAAATTATGATTCAGGGTGGAGAAGCAGTGGCGCTGGCAAGTTTCTTTCATGTGCGCGAGCTGCTGGCGATCAAAATGAAAGCTGTCGATATTTCCCCAGTCGTAGGTGGCGGCATACATGGGGAAACAGGGCGCGACGGTGCCGTCAGTGCGGATGATGACGTTATTCTGGCCGGCGCGGCAGCTCCATTCGCTGAAGTGCACGTCGCCATCGGCATCCTGGACGATACCGGGCATGGAGGCGAGCATCCGGGAGGTTTCGCCGTTGGTGCCGGTGCCATCGCCATTCCAGCCGTATTTTCTCAGGTCCAGGCCGGAGGACATGCGCATGAACGCCTTCATCTCCTGAAGGCGGCGCACGGAATTAACCATTTGATAGCCGGCCTTATTGCGGTCGATGAGCCAGTCAATCAGGGCGTCGACTTCGCGCCAATCTTCGGGACGGATGTAGGTGGGATTTTCGGCGAGATGGCGGAAGTGGGCGTCCTGCTCGAGCATGGGCGTTTCGTTGATGTGGTAATCGGTGGCGATGCGATTTTCGTGGGCGAACTCGGTGATCTTGCGCACGTCTTCGAGATTATTGCGGCAGATATTTAGATTGAAGAAAACCATGTAGCCGTAGACGTACTGCTTGCGCAGCAGATATTCGATATTCTTGCGCGCGGGCTCCACAGCTTTGGGAAGGCTGGGCTGCAAATTCCAAGAGTCCAGCGCGAAATTGAAAATGGCGGTGCCGGCGTCAGCCAATCGATCGGCCACCTCGGGGCGCAGCAGGCGGCCATTGGTGCCGATATAAATCCAGAATCCTTTCTTTGCGGCGTAAGAGACCACTTTGTGGGCGAACTGCGGGCGCAGCAGCGGTTCGCCGCCCATGAGCGCGAGCACGCGGCAGCCGTGGTCGTAGAGCCAGTCGATGGAGCGCCGGGCCACGTCTTCGGTCATGCCGTTCACTTTGTTGTTGAAGGCCCAGCAATACCAGCAATCGACATTGCATTTGTATTCGAGGAAAAGATAGGCCGTGATGGGATGGAAATTGCCCGGCAGCACGCGCGAGCGAATGTACGGGAATAGCCAGCCGCGCATCTTGCGATAGATGTCCTGGCGGTTCCAGTGGCGCTGCTCCGGCGGAGTTTCCGGCCCGGGATCGCCAAGCTTTTCCGGATATTGCGGGAAGACGGGTTCGGGAAGCTCCATTCCCTTGACGAGAGCCGGAGCGGGTCCACGGGGATTGGAGTTCATCAGGAGATCGTGAATGGCGACGTCAATTCGGAATTTAGCCGCGGTAGCCACTGCTTTCCCCCCTTTCCTGGCATTTACCTAGAAGTTAAGACGGGAAGACTTCGTCAGAGTACCTAATCGGGCCGGGGAAAGCGAGTCTGCCCGGCCTGGCCGCGAAAACACCCCCGCAAATCATGCCCCTCGCCCCACGGGTCGGTTAGATGGAAGCACCCCCGAAATTGGTTATATGCTGCATCCGCCGCTGCCGTTGTCTGGATGATGGACGATGATGGGAACCATTCGCACGGTTGGCCTCATATCCGATACGCACGGATTGCTTCGCCAGGAGGCGCTGCGGGCGCTCGAGGGCTCGGACATGATTATCCACGCGGGCGACGTGGGTGATCCGAAGATTCTGGAGGAATTACGGCGATTAGCGCCCGTTGTGGCGGTGAGGGGGAATATCGATACCGGCGCGTGGAGCACGGATCTGCCGGAAACCGCGGTGGCGGAGGTGGGACCTGAATTGATTTATGTCCTGCACGATATAGGCAAGCTGGACATTAAGGCTCCGGCCGCGGGGATCGCCATGGTTGTAAGCGGCCACTCACACAAGCCGTCTTGCGCAGAGCGGCAGGGAGTGATTTACGTCAATCCGGGAAGCGCCGGGCCGCGGCGGTTTGACCTGCCGGTCACGGTGGCGCGGGTGGATGTCACGCGGAAGCCCTGGCGAGTAGAGTTCATCAGCCTGGGGAAGGCGTGATCTCGAAAGGGAAGCTCCGCAAGGAGCTTCCCTCGAGTAATGTGGCGAATTGCATCGCTGCTATTGGACTTTGACAGGGATCGTATTCGTCACTACCGTCGAGCCCGAAGTCGCGGTTACGGTAATGTTGGCGACGCCCGTGGGCGTGCCGCCTGATCCTCCGCCCGAACCTGTGGTGCCACCGTTATTACCACCGCCCGTGCATCCCACAAGCACGATCGCAAGCATGAGCACTGCTGCCGCCGTTCCACATGCCAGCCGGCGCCGCGGACCTTTGCCCCAGGCAAAGACTCCGGCGATTCCGGCAAGCGCAGCCGCGATGCTGAAAATCTCCAATAAGCCGGGTCCAGGTATTCCTGGGCGCTCCGCCGTGATGGTATGCGTTGGTGCTTGGGTTGCGAAGATCATTTGCACCTGCGACCCGTTGGGCGGCGGCCCGGGCATAAACGGATTGGGGTTAAATGTGCACGTGGCACCCGCGGGCAAGTTGCTGCAAGCCATGGTGAACGCGAGATTCGATCCCGCAGCCTGGAACATGGTCAATGCAATCGTCACGCTCTGACCAGCCGTGACCGTTGGAGGAGTGGCCGGAGGGGGTGCGAATGCAGCCGCACCCACGGTTTCGTTGATCGAAGCGGACGTGCTCGCCGCAAAGCTGGCGTCGCCGGAGTACTGCGCGGTAATCGGGTGTGAACCGGCCGTCAGCGAAGACGTGGTCAGCGTCGCCTGCCCGCCGCTCACGTTTCCGCTGCCGATCTGGGCCCCATTATCGAAGAAGGTGACAAATCCGCTGGGTGCTCCGCTTGCCGAACTCGCCACCGTCGCCGTGAACGTCAGCGACAGTCCACTTACGGAGGGATTTTGCGACGAAGCCACCGTGGTTGTCGTCGACCTCGTACCTGCCGGTGGATTCACCGTTTGAGTTACAGCGGCGGACTTGCTGCCCAGGAAATTCGGGTCGCCGCCATAGGCCGCGATTATGGAGTGCGACCCGGCGGCCAAAGTGGAGGTCGTAAACGTCGCCTTGCCGCTGCTGTTTAGCGTCGCGCTCCCAATCGGCCCCGAGCCGCTCCCGAAAGTATCCACGAAAAAAACCATTCCGGTAGGTGTTCCGGCTCCTGGACTCGTCGCCGTCACTATCGCGGTGAGCGTCACCGATAGTCCACTTACGGATGGATTTTGCGAAGAAGTCACCGTTGTTGTGGATGCCAAAAAAACAACCGTAAAGCTGGTAGCGCTGGTCGCGGTCCCATCCGGCGTGGTCACGGCGATGACGTCGGTGGTAGCTCCCGTGGGAACTGTCGCCGTGATGGAGGTATCGGAAACCACGGCGAAACTCGCCGGCACTCCATTAAACTTAACGGCCGTGGCTCCGGTGAAGTTCGTGCCGGTAATCGTCACAACCGTTCCAACCGGACCGCTGGCCGGCGTAAAGGAAGTGATGGCCGGCGTAACCGTAAAGCGGGTTGTGGTTATCAAAGGCCCGCTGTTAGGCGTGATGACGGTGATGGGGCCAGTGGTAGCCCCGGCGGGAACTGTCGCCGTGATGGAGGTATCGGAAACCACGGTGAAACTCGCCGCCAGTCCATTAAACCTAACGGCCGTGGCTCCGGTGAAGTTCGTTCCGGTAATCGTCACAACCGTTCCAACCGGACCGAAGATCGGCGTAAACGGGCTGAAGCTGAGCCCTTCGAGGAAAGCTTGGATGTCGTCGAACATGGTGGGCCCAACCTGGAAGATCCCGCCGATCGCCACACCGGCCGGCGAGCTGTTGAAGGCAGACGAATCATAGAACAAGACCGCATCTCGCAACGTGGCTGCGGAGCCGTCGTGGAAGAACGGACCCAGGTTGGCGACGTTGAAAAGCTGGCGGACGCTGAACTCGCGCGACCCGCAGGCGCCGACGCTCACTGTGCTGCGCTCGCAGGGGAGATTGTCCGCCGAGTTGATGGATTGGTTGACCACACCCGTGTTGAAGGTCGCGGTGATGCCGATCAGCTTGCCCAGAATGGACACCGTCGTCTGGGCGAGAACCGGCCCGCCGTGGCATTGCGAGCATTTGGCGGGGCCGAAAAAGGCAGCTTGCCCTCGCTTCTGCGGGTCGGTGATCACGAACTGGTTCAAATCGAACTTAGCCGTGCCGGCTCCCGGCGGGAATTCCTGCGCATTCAGGAATGCTGCTATGTCGTTCAGCTCATCAGGCGTGGGCAGCCGGAAATCCGGGTCCGATCCACCACTGTTCCGAGCCAGCGTCCGCGGGAAGTGCTGCATGACGGCTCTCGTCGTGAACGATTGCAGGTCCACGCAGCAGCCGCTAAGTCCAAACGGGCCAGTTCGTTGGTCCAGGTTCAGGAGGTGGGGTGACTTGCGGAACACGGGCGGGGTCGGTGGGAGCCCATCTATGTTTTCGAGGATCAGGCCCCGGCCCTGAGGAAAGTTCACCGTGTCTGCGCTCGTCCTCATCCGTTTTGGATCTTCCAGGCCGAGCACACCGGGAATCGAATTGGCGCCGAGAGGCGCCGCCGTGAGGGTGATGCTCGAGATGGTCCCCGAACACGAGTTGCTGTCGCTCACGGGGCCGGACAATTGCGGGTTCATTCCGCCATAGACAAGATATGTCGTCGGCGAGACCTGCGTCAGCACTTTGGCTTTCGCTCCGCCTGCGCTCGTGATGATGCCCTGTAGCTCACCAATGCATGGCGCGTTGCTGGCAACCCCGATCGTTGTACCATCGGGTGAACCACCCGGTAGGGAGAGCGGCGGTTGGGAGATTGCGGTCAGAACCAGCGTGTTGAGATTGAAGTCGAAACCGGCATCGAAGCTGGACGGTTTCGTTTCGGCGACGAACAGCGGATCGAACGTCGTTGAAAGCGTTGCAAATCGTGATTGGATGTTGCTCGGCGGCAGCCTTAAGCTCTCGCTCGCTATGTGACAACTTCCGCAGCTTCGCCCGTTGCCGAGAAACGTTTCGCTGGTGAAGAGCGCGTTGCCCTGGGCGACCTGGGTGGCCACCGGGATCGTGAACGATTTTAACGCATCGTTGGTCGGGGTGGGCACCGCGTTGATCACGAAATCGGAGTTAGGGACGGAACCACAGGCAGCAGTCGAGGTCCGCTTCAGGCTCTGCGTATTCACGATCGGAAGGGCAGGCGCCGGTGGACCCGCGAGAATGTTGGGGGTGCAGCCGCCGGAGTTAGTCCCGGTGTCGCCCGTAAAGCTACCGTAGGAAACGCAGTCGTTTCGTAGAACCGTGTTGCTGTTCAACGGATTGCTCGTGAAGCAGACCTTCCCGCTAATGGGGTTCAAGAGCGGCGGGATAATGAAGTCGGGTTGGGGCGCTCCAGGCAGGTTCGCAAAGTCCTGGGTCGCAATCAACTGCGGGTTCATATCGGCGTTCACGCTCTTCGGGAACTTGAACTTCCCCGTCTCTCGTCCCGTGGCGTCGAAGAAGAGCAGCATTACCCTCGATTGAGTCTCGCCGGACTGCGGGCCCCATGAGTTACCACTCCCCTCCTGCTTGATGACGATGAATTGGATTTTGGAGTTGCCATTGGCGCCGGCCATGATCTCCTGAATATGGTTCTCATCGTCGGTCGCGCCAACGCGACTCGGAGACAGCAGAAGGACGACCCCGATCGCCAGGGTACAGGCGAATTGCAGATTCCTGTTCCGGTTAGTCACGCCCTTGGCCCCCTCTTTTCCATGTTCGTCGTAAATACCACATCCTTGCAGCCGGGATTTCCATTTTGGTTTACAACAATAAAGATGTGGCCGAAACCATCCACCGATACCGTTTGCGGAGAAAAGACGAACGCGCTCAAGGCCGGGACACCGTCCCCAACGCACACATGCCGTTCCCGGCTACCACCGTCTGGGTTCCCGCGGAGTCCACCTTGATGATCCGATTGCAACTCATCAGGTAGACGTCTGTGCCAAAGTTCGCGACGGCGCGAATCGGTTCACAATAGTTTTCCGCTGCGGCGTTACTCGGGTTGAAGCCGCCGGCCACCGTATTGATCACCTGCGCCTGCGCAGACGCGAAAGCGCCGGCCAGCAGCAGAAGTGCGCATGCCCCAAAACAAATTTGCGCCGGCAGAGCACGGCGAAAACCAAGAGACAGAATTGCAGAATGAAGACGAGGGCTGGGTCCCATGGCGTTCTCCTTTGCCAATGAGTGGGCGCGATCCGTATCGCGGGGGATGCGATGGCCGTCTTCTGTCGCGCTGAGTGCCGCATAACTAGTACAGCAAAAGCCTTAGTGTCAAGATAAATATCAAGTGGACCAAATCCGTTAGCGGCGGGCGAGCTGCCTGGGTCGAGGCGGCGTGATTTCGCCGCGAGGACGTACAGGATTTCCCTGATGGCTAGCACGATGCCGGAAGCAACTAGGCTGTGCCCGGTTTCGCGGTAAAGACGTTAAACTTGACCCCACCAAGCCTCCGCGATGGCAGGATTCAGGAGGTGGAGATGCCGTTAGACGAGAAAGCGCCGAGAGCAAATTCGAAAGAAGATACCCCACTTGAGAATCTCAAGGCCGGCATCCACGCCGAGCAATACCTCCGGCTACGGATGGATGCCGTAAAGGATTACGCCATCTTCATGCTCGATCCGCAGGGAAAGATCACCAGCTGGAATCAGGGGGCCGAGCGCGTGAAGGGTTACCGGGCGGCCGAAATCATCGGCAAGCACTTTTCGTGTTTCTATCCCGAGGAGGACGCGCGTTCGGGAAAGCCGCAGCGGGAGCTGGAGATAGCGGCGCGCGAGGGGAGTTTCGAGCAGGAAGGCTGGCGCGTGCGCAAGGATGGCTCGCGGTTCTGGGCCGACGTCGTGATCACGGCGCTGCGCGACCCTCGCGGGGCGCTGGTGGGCTTCGCCAAGATTACCCGCGACGCCACTGAACGCATGCGCGCCGAGGAGGCGCGGCGCGAGCTTTCCGTCAAGCTCCTGCGCCTGCAGGATGAAGAACGGCGCAAAATTTCGCGCCAACTGCACGATATCACCGGCCCGGTGATCAGCAGTGTCTTGATGAACCTGGCCATCGTGGAAAGCGATTCCGGCGCTCTCAGCGAAGACAGCCGATTGGCCTTGCGGGAGGCCGAAGCTTTGGCGCGCCGCTGCAGCAGCGAGATTCGCACCATGTCCTATTTGCTGCATCCGCCCCTGCTCGCCGAAGTGGGGTTGGCGGCCGCGGTGCAGTGGTTCCTGGACGGATTTTCGCAGCATACCGGGATTCGGGCGCATTTGGAAGCGCCCGCGGATCTGGGCCGCTTGCCGGACGAGAAAGAGATTTCGCTTTTCCGCGTGGTGCAGGAATGCCTGACCAATATTCATCGGCACGCGAACAGCCAAACGGCCCTGGTGCGCATGCACATCCGGGACGAGAAGCTGACACTCGAGGTGATCGATCGGGGGACAGGATTCACGCCCGAATTTGCCGAGGGAATTGGGATTAGGGGCATGCGCGAGAGATTGCATGAGCTCGGCGGGAATCTGGAAATTGCCTCCACCGCGACAGGCAGCACGGTGCGCGCGACGGTTCCCATCGCCGGGCGCCAAAAGGCTGCCGAGAGCGCCGCCAAGACCAAGGTGCGTCTCCTGCTGGTCGACGACCACGAAGTCGTGCGCCAGGGTCTGGCCAGCCTGCTGCAAGGCGTCGAGGGCTTTGAAATTTGCGGCCAGGCGGCCAGCGGCGAAGACGCCATTCGCGAAGCCGATCGCTCCGTACCGGATATCGTGATCATGGATTTGCGGTTGCCGGGGATCGACGGGTTGCAGGCCACGCGCTCGATTCTGAAGGCGCATCCTCAGACCGACGTGCTGATTTTTACCGTGGACCAATCGGAACAAGTGCTGCGCGAGGCGCTCAAGGCCGGTGCGCGAGGCTGCCTGACCAAGACGGACGCGGGATCGAGTCTGCTCTCGATGCTGAAGACGCTGGTGGCCGAGCGCCACCCCCACCCCGGCGCAAATTGACACCCCCCGCTTTTGAGGGGCCGTTAAAGGTCAAAACCCGCACCGTTGAAAGCGAGGGGTGCGGCACCCGCAAAAACCTTCTCGCCTCAAGGGTGCGCCGCCCGTCCCTAGTATAGGGCAGAGGGGCCGGGTGCACTGTCCGCCGTTCACCTTCCGCTAAGCCAAGAAACGAGTGGTATTGAGATCATGCAGAGCAAGGCTGCTAGAACGGCGTACATGAAATGCCATCCCAACTGCCATGCGCGCAGCTCATCCGGATCACTCGGACGCGGGCCGGAGAAAAGGCGCATCCTACCCTCACCATCTAAGCCGAGCTTCCGCAGCCTCCGGTAGCAAAGGACCATGGACACAAACACCCACGCAAATGACAGACAAAAGAGGGTAACGAGAATCGGGTTGACAAGTGTCGTGTGTTGCGCCCATGCAAACCACAGCGTGAAAGGTATAACGACCAGAAAGGCTAGCAGAATGGCAAAGCCAGTCGTGGCTTTAAAAAGACTTGCCCAAACCCCTTCAAACACTTTTTGGAGCCGCTTGTCCATCATCGTTCCTAGCCTCACTTCTTTGGCGTTGAGCATGACGGGCAGTTGTGATGCTTCCAGATCAGTTTACAATTGCGGAAAATACCCACCGATCCAGCGGACGGGTGGCGCGTAGAAGGAAGCTTGCGTTTCATTGGAGGCGAAGCGTAGCATCCCGGCACGGACGGGTTTGGAGGTTGGGTGCCGCACCCGGCGGTTCTAAGGGTGCGGGTTTTCTTCATGCGGAATCCTCTGCGGCGCTACCTCCGGCGAAAGTCACCAACAGGATGAGCTTTCGCCGGTCAACAAAGTCAGCGGGGACCTTCACTTCGTGACCTTTAGCTGTTATCGCCGACGGCCATTGCTTGGCACACGGCGGGCACGAGATCGCTTTGTCAAAATTCTGGATCAGGTGCGTTCGCGATTCGGATTTCGGCTCATCGGCTACGTGGTCATGCCCGAGCACGCGCACCTGCTGATCAGCGAACCGAAAACCGCCAATCCCTCCAAAGCTCTGCAGGTGCTCAAACAGAAAGTCTCCCGCGAGTTGGGCCCGCAAGGAACGAAATCCTCCTCCGAACAGCTTTCCTTTGAATTGGCCGGCTCCGGAACGCAGGGACCGCATTTTTGGCAGCGGCGCTTTTATGACTTCAATGTATGGAGCTCGGGAAAGGTGCGCGAAAAATTAGAATACATGCACGCCAACCCCGTGAAGCGGAAATTGGTCCAGCATCCGAAACACTGGCCGTGGAGCAGTTGGTCGCACTATGAAAACGGCAAGGAGGGTCTGATTGCCATAGACTCCGCCGCGGGGAAGAAATAAAGGTCAAAACCCGCACCCTTGAAAGCGAAGGGTGCGGCACCCGCAAAACCTTCTCGCCTCGAGGGTGAGCCACCCGTCCCTTGATTTCGATCTACCCTAGGCGGCGGGGAGGGTCACCTGGGGATTGGCTTCGGCAAGTTTTTTTATGGTGAGGAGCATCTTGCGCTCCATGACGAAATGCGCGGGCTCCCAAAAAAGGAAGTTGATGACGTGCTGCACGAGCGTGACATTGGCCGCCGAGCGCAGGCGTGCGACGAGGCGCGTGGTGTTCACGCCTTTGCGCTGCAAGGAGAAAGCCCAGGTTGTGTCCAGGCCCTCTTTCCCGGCGCGGATCAGTTCCCAATCGGAAGGCGTGACGAGAACCAAACTGCGCATCGGCTCGACCAGCGCCGCGACCATGCGCGCGCGCCCGCCGAAGCGCTTGGGCGAGCCGAACCAGACCGTGTCGCCGATGGCGCGCTGCTGCCATTCGGGGACGATGCGGAACGTATTGCGCATGCCGAGGCCGATCAGGTTCTCGAGAAAAGTGTAGCTATAGAAGCCGGCGCGGTCCTGGCCAAGTTGTACCAGCCAGCGCCAGACGGCTTCGGCGGGCGCGTCAATATTGACGGCGTGCGTGACTACCGCCGAGGCGAAGGGCGAAAGAGCGTCGCCGCGGAGTACGGCGATGCGGTCGAGGTGCGTGGCGCCCCAGTGCAAATGCCAGGGGCGAATAATGTAGAGATAGCTGAACAGCAGCGCTGCCAAGATGAAAATGAGGACCGCAGCGACGTGCATTCTGCCTCCGAAGCTTTGTTTCGTCATTGTATCGCGGCGGCCGCTTCTATCGCATTTGGCTGAACTGTCAGTTCGGAGCTGCTGTGAAGGAGCAGCGGCTGGCATTACGTCGCGTGCCCTGGTAAGATCGTCTTACCGTGCAAACGCGAATTTCCACCAAGGGGCAGGTGGTGCTGCCGAGCCGGATTCGCCGCAAACTTGGTCTCCGGCCGGGCGACCCGCTCGATGCCAAAGTCGAGGGTGGGAAGGTGGTGCTAACTCCTCGCAGAAAGCGCTCTCGAAAATCGAAGATTGTGATTGATCCGCTGACCGGGCTTCCAGCTTTGACTGCCGGTCCGGACGCTCCGATCCTGACCAGCGAAGAGGTTGAGGAACTGCTCTCCGACTTTCCATGAAGTACCTCCTGGACGTGAACGCGCTTTTGGCGCTGTCGTTCATTGAGCATCAGTTCCATCGGCGCGTCGCCACCTGGGTTCGTATTTTGGCCGAAGAGGGAACCACGGAACTTGCAACCTGCTCTATCACAGAATTGGGCTTGATCAGGATTGTAGTACGAGCGCCGCAGTATGGATTCACGGTGCCACAGGCACGCTCTCTCTTAAGGCGCCTCAAAGCAGCGAGCACTCTGAACTTCACGTTTATCGCCGACAATCACGACATTTCGCATCTCCCCGATTGGGTGAGCACTCCCAAACAGATAACCGACGGTCATCTCGCGCAACTCGCAAGAGCTAACGGCGCCATTCTGGCTACGCTAGACAGAAAAATCTCCGGTGCTTTCCTGATTCCCACAGAAAGGTAGATCAAATTTAGCCGCGGAAGGCGCGGGTGCCGCCGGGGAGGTTGCTGGTGCCGCCATCAATGACAATTTCCGCGCCCTGCACGTAGGAAGAATCGCTGGAAGCGAGAAAAAGCACGGCGCGAGCGACTTCTTCGGCTTCGCCCCAGCGCTCCAGCGGCACGATTTTCGGCAGGAGTTCGTTTACGGCGGCGATCTGCTGCGGCGTGCGGGTGCGCTCCCAGAGCGGCGTGCGCGTGTAGCCGGGCGTGACCACGTTGACACGAATGCCGCGCGGGCTGAGTTCGGCGGCCATAGACTTTGCCATGCTGCGCACGGCAGCCTTGCTGCCGGCGTAGGCGGAGGTGCCGGGAGGCCCGATTCTGCTGGTCAGGGAACTGATCAGCACGATGGCCGCGCCATCGCGCAGCAGCGGCAGCGCGCCCTGCACGGTAAAGAAGACGGAAATGAAGTTGAGCTGGACCTGCTTCTCGAATGTGGCGACTTCGGTGCGGCCGAGCGGGGTCGCCGCGGAGAGGCCGGCATTGGCGAAAAGGATATCGAGCGCGCCGAAGCGCTGCTTCACTTCGGAAAACATGCGCTCGCGTGCGCCGGCGTCGGTAACGTCGGCGCGAATGGCGAACGCGGCGGGGCCGAGCGAATCGGCGGCGCGCCGCAGGGTCTGCTCGTTGCGGCCGCTGATGGCTACTTGCGCGCCTTCGTCAATAAAGAGGCGGGCAGTGGCCAGGCCGATGCCGCTATTGCCTCCGGTGATCAGCGCGAATTTGCCGTCGAGTTTACGCATGTTGTCAGTAGCTCCTAGTCGTTGGTGCCAAGGCTCAGAGAGATCCTCCGCAAAAGCATCCGGAGCGCATAAGGCGCGCCTCGCTCACGCTGGACTTTATTAACCGGCGAAAGGTCATCCTGTTGGTGACTTTCGCCGGAAGACGGGATGAGCATCCTGATCGGATGCTCAGTTTGCCCATGTTATTCGCCGAAGCTCCTCGCAGGGGAAGGTGGTACCCCGGAAGCGCTTCCCAGTGTATATTAACGCGCCGAAAATATTTGCTGCTTGCGCCCGCTCACGCGGATGGGGCGGCGCAATCAAGCTCAAAGGGCACAGTAAATGTGCCCCCCAGGAGAGTGCTGACCATCATGAAAGCGATCCAGGTGCCCCGGCACGGCGGCGCTGAAGTTCTCACGCTGGTGGATCTCCCCGTTCCTCAACCCAAGGCCAACGAAATCGTGGTGAAGATATCGGCCATTGGGATCAACTTCATAGATGTGTACTACCGGGAAGGACGCTATCCCGCGACGCTGCCGTTCGTCGACGGCATGGAAGCCGCCGGCGTGGTGCACGCAATCGGCAGGGGCGTGAAAGGCTGGAAGAGAGGCGATCGCGTGGGCTACACCGGCATCTTGGGCGCGTATGCGGAATATGCGGCCATACCGGCCGATCGCGGCGTGCGCCTTCCGAAGGGAATCAGCGATCAGCAAGCGGCCGCGGCGCTGCTGCAGGGCATGACCGCGCATTATCTGGTGCACAGCACGTATCCGCTGAAGAAGGGCGAAATTGCGCTGATCCACGCCGCGGCGGGAGGCGTGGGACTGCTGCTGGTGCAGATGGCCAAGCGCATCGGCGCGCGCGTGATTGCCACGGTGGGAACGGACGAGAAAGCGAAATTGGCGCGTGAGACAGGGGCCGATGACGTGATCGTATACACACGGCAGGACTTCGAGGCGGAGACCAAGCGGCTGACGGATGGAAAGGGCGTGCACGTCATCTACGACGGCGTGGGGAAGACCACCTTCGACAAAGACCTGAATCTGCTGCGGCCGCGCGGTTATCTGGCGCTGTTTGGGGCGGCCAGCGGGCCTGTTCCACCGTTTGATCCGATCCTGCTCTCGCAAAAGGGCTCGATCTTCCTGACGCGGCCGACGCTGGGACATCATATCGCTTCGCGCAAGGAGCTCGAGCGGAGGTCAGGCGAGGTCTTCCAGCAGATCGCGGGCAAAAAGCTTAA